>NZ_JBGCCS010000029.1:0-96643 GCF_041262645.1 Streptacidiphilus sp. EB129 | reverse complement strand
CCCCACTGGAGACCCTCACCAAGCCCGTCATGGCCACCGGCCGCAAGATCGGCATGAGCGCCCTGCGCGGCTACCTGTTCATCGCCATGATCCTGATCATCATCAAGATCGTCCAGGTCGCCCTCGGACACTGACTGTTTCTCCTCGGGGTCGGGCGCGCCCCGCCCCCGAGGAGACACCCGCATATGAGAAGGTGCCGCCGTGCACACCCTGAGCACTCTCGACTTCCTGATCCGGCTGGCCACCGGCGTCGGCTGCGGCGCCCTCATCGGCGTCGAACGCCAGTGGCGCGCCCGGATGGCCGGCCTGCGCACCAACGCCCTCGTCGCAGCCGGCGCCACCCTCTTCGTCCTCTACAGCGCGGCCGCCGGCGACCTCGGCAGCCCCACCCGCGTCGCCTCCTACGTCGTCTCCGGCATCGGCTTCCTCGGCGGCGGCGTGATCCTGCGCGACGGCGCCTCGGTCCGCGGCCTCAACACCGCCGCCACCCTGTGGTGTTCCGCCGCCGTGGGCGTCATGGCAGCCTCCGGGCACCTCGCCTTCGCCTGGATCGGCACCGTCACCGTCCTGGCCATCCACCTGACCCTGCGCCCCGCCGGACGCCTGATCGACCGCGTGCCCCAGGACGACCCCGACGTCGAGGGCGTGCGCGCCAGCATCCACCTCCTGTGCGACCGCCGCGCCGAACCCCACATCCGCGCCCTGCTGCTGCAGTCCCTCGGCGGGAGCGGACTCACCCCCACCGGGCTGCGGGCTCGCAGGGAAGGCCAGGACACCACCAACGTCAAAGCCACCGTCGCCGTCTCCGGCGACCCGGCCCACGCCCTGGAACAGCTCATCACCCGGCTGTCACTCGAACCGGGCATCCGCGACCTGCACTGGCACCTCGACGAGGGCGACGGCGAGACCGAACGCGAAGCCATGGCCTGAACGCCGCCCCCGGAGCGCGCACGGCCCAAGTCCCCCTGCATCGCAGGCCCACTGGTCGGCGCGCGGCCACCTCGGCGTTGATCGTGGCATCCCCGGCAGGAGCTCGACAAACTCACGGGCGGCTGCCGACAGAGGGCCTGTCCGGTCGCGGTGTGGCCTGGCATACTCCGTTTGATGGACGGATACGGTCTTCGGAGCGTGCGCGCGGTGGTGTTCGCCGCGCTGTCCGTCCTGCTGTCCGCCGGGGCCCGGCTGGTGGTGACGGGGCAGCCGCTGCCCCTCGACCTCGTGTTGATCGGATTCGCCGGCAGCCTGGGTGCGGCGATGCTGCTGATCGCCGCCGAGCGCGGCTTCTGGTGCATCGCGGCCGTACTGGTCCCGCTCCAGATGGGCCTGAACGCCCTGTTCAACGCCGGCCAGCAGAGCTGCCCGCCCGGCACGGGCACCGGCGGCGCGGTCACCGGTTGGCCCGGGATGCTGGCCTGCGGCGGCGGCTCGATCCGCCCCGGACTGCTCGGCATCGCCACCCAGGCCCCGCGCGTGCTGGTCTCGGTGACCGGCCGCGAGGTCCTGCTGCTGCTCCTGCTGCACCTGCTCCTCGCCCTGGCCACCGCATGGTGGCTGCGCCGTGGCGAGGCCGCCCTGTTCACCGTGCTGCGCAGCCTCGCCGTGGCCGCCTGGCCAACCATCGCCGCCCTGCTGGTCTGGCTCACCACACCGCAGACGCTCCCCCAGACCCCCTGCTGGCTGCTTCCGCCGACCGACAAGCCGCACCACGGCCCGCAGGACGCGCTGCTCAGCGCCGCCTCGCGCCGCGGACCACCGGTTCTCGCCCCGGCCTGCTGAGCAGCATCCCTTAACCTCCTTGCCTCCCCTCGCGCGCTGCGCGGGGGCGGCGCTGCTGGTGCTGCGCAGGCCCATGCCCTCACCTCCCCCTTGTCTTTTTCTGTCTGTGAGGACGGCCATGAGCGTGAACCACGAACCCACCCAGCACCCCCGGGCACACTCCTCGAAGAAGCCCACCAAGCAGCAGGCCCGTCAGTCGGCCCGCGAACGGCTCCAGCAGGAGCGCGCCCACCACCGTCAGGCCGAGGCGCGCCGCCGCCGGATCGCGATTGGAGCGGCGATCACCGCCGTCGTCCTGGTCGGTGCCGGCATAGCCGTCGCCGTCGGCACCGGTACCGGCAGCACCGGCGCGAGCGGCCCACTGGTCGTCCCCGCCCACTCCAGCGGTACCGACGGCACGGTGATCGTGTACGGGAACCCGAACGCCAAGCACACCCTGGACGTGTGGGAGGACTTCCGCTGTCCGATCTGCGACAAGCTGGAGAAGACCGACGGCTCCACCATCCAGCAGCTCGCCGACAACGGCACGTACAAGATCCAGTACCACCTTGCCACGTTCCTGGACGACAACCTCGGCGGCAGCGGCTCGATGGACGCCCTGCAGGTCGCCGGTGCCGCCCTGAACGAGAGCACCGCCCAGTTCAAGGCGTTCCACGACGTGCTCTACGCCAACCAGCCCGACGAGCAGACCGACGGCTTCGGGAACCTGAACACCCTGCTCGACCTCGCCCGGAAGGTCCCGGGTCTGGTGACGCCCCAGTTCACCAAGGCCGTGCAGGACCGCGTCTACGCGCCCTGGGCGGCGAAGGTGTCGGCCGCGTTCAACACCAGCGGGGTCACCGGCACCCCCACCCTCAAGCTGGACGGCAAGCAGCTGACCGTCTTCGACAACAGCGGTAACCCGGTCACCCCGGCCCAGTACACCGCGCTGGTCCAGCAGACCACCGCGACCACCAAGTAGCCCCGGAACCCGGACTGGAGAGCTCGTGATGACTGCTGCAACCACCCCGGTTCCCGCCCCCGCCGCACCGAACGCACCCGAACGGGAGGACATGGTGTCCGCGAGCCGGGCCCTGGCCTGGCTCTACCTGCTGGCCGGCGCGGTGGGGCTGGCCGCCTCGATCACGCTGACCCTGGAGAAGATCCGGCTGCTGGAGAACCCCGCGTACGTTCCCAGCTGCAACATCAACCCGATCATCAGCTGCGGCTCGGTAATGCGCACCGCGCAGGCGTCCGCGTTCGGCTTCCCCAACTCCCTGATCGGCATCGCCGGCTTCGCGGTGGTACTCAGCATCGGGGCGGCGATGCTGGCCGGGGCGCGCTTCCGGCCCTGGTTCTGGCTCGGGCTGCAGGCCGGGACGCTGTTCGGGATCGGCTTCGTGACCTGGCTCATCTTCCAGACGCTCTACCGCATCGGCGCGGTCTGCCCCTACTGCATGGTCGTGTGGGCCGTAACGATCCCGCTGTTCTGGTACACCGCCGTGCACACCACCCGCCGGGGCGTGATCCCGCTCCCGGCGTCCTGGCAGCCCGGGGTAAGTACGGTCGCGCGCTGGCACTGGGTGGTGCCCGCGGCCTGGTACCTGGTGATCGCGCTGCTGATCCTCAACCGCTTCTGGTACTACTGGCAGACCTTGCTCTGACCTGCGAAACGCTACTTCTGGTTCGGTACCAGCCCGCCGCTTCCACCTGGGCCGCAACCACCGCCACAGCGAGAGGCTTGACGAGAAGCACGTGCTCGGCTGGGTTGAGGGACAGCATGCCTGCGGCCATGCGCGGGCGGGCGAGTCATCCATGAGTGGGACCTACTGCCCCTGCAGCCGCTCGTAGGTCGGCTCACTGCCGAGGAGGTCGAGCTCCGGGTGCAGGAGCACTCCGGTCTCGCGCTGGACCTGAGTGGCGATCACCTCGGCGGCGCGGGCAAACGCGCCGGCAGTGGCTGCCCCCTCGGCGACCAGGGTGTACTGCTTGCTGGAGAGGCGGATTCCTGGCGCGAGGTGCTGTCCGAGAGCGTGACCCGGCTGGCGACCTTCTGCGGCAACTGCAAATGCGGCTGCCCCGAGTTGTTCGTGGACCCGGCCGCGCCCGCCGAGAAGCGGATCCGGATCACCGACGACTTCGGCCAGCAGATCCAGATGAGCGCGGACCAGTTCCAGGACTTGCTGACCCAGGCCAAGGCCGGAGCGCTGGACCTGGCGGGCACCCCGGTGGGCTGGACCCGCGCGGGCGCGCCCCAGGTGGCTCGCTGGTCTTCGCCCTGATCCCCTCTCGATCCCGCCTGGGGGATCCCTCGCCGGGCCGGCGCAGTTGGGTCATCGGGGCGTGGCCTGCTGTCGCTGCGGGTCAGTGGCGGAAGGCGACTGGGTCGCGGGGCCCATCGGCAGCCATGGGGCGCCGCTGGTGATCAACTTCGTGATAGCTTCCATCCGGCCCGGCGGGGGCCACGGGGGATGGGGGCTTCGCATGGCCGGAATCTGGACCTGGACCAGGCTGAGCGGGTGGCTGACCGTGCTCAGCGCGCTCACCACCGCGCTGTGGGAGCTGGCGGGGATCGTCCCCGAGTGGGTGGACCTCGGCCGGACCGAGCCCGACATACCGACGACTCACGCGCTGCTGCCCGCCACCGTGACCGCGGGCTGCGCGCTGGTCTGGGTCACCGCATCACTGGCCACCCGGCGCAGAGACCGGCAGGCCCCGGGCCGCGACGACAACCGGCTGCTCGGAGCGGTCCTGGGCCTGACACTGGCTCTGGGCGGCATAGCCGCGCTTGCTCCGGCCTTCGAGCCGCACGGTGACAACGGCCGCCTGACCACGCAGATCTACCAGGCCGGCGGCGGCACACACACGGTGACGGTGGCACAGGTACTCAGCCCGCCCAAGGACACCGACACGGTCGTCAACCACCAGCGCATCTACACCGCGGACATCGTGGTCGACGTCCCCTTCACCGGTCACAGCCGGGCGCTTGCCGTGAGGGACGTCGCGGTCAGCGGACCCCTGCTGTCCAAGGGCGACCAGGTCGCGGTCCTGTACGCACCGACCCGACCGGACCTCGGCGCCCGGGCAACCGGGCTGGGCGACTTCCTCGGCGGATTCTTCGCCTTCGGCATGATGATCTTCGCTGTGGGCCCCTGCCTCGCCCTCACCTTCGGAGGCACGGAGAGTGACCAGCCCATCGCGGCGCTGCGTCGCTTCCAGCCCGGGCTCCACCTGCCGGTGATGGCATTGCTGTGCCTCGCCGCCGGCCTGGACGCAGTGGTGGTCTACACGTTCCCCTCCACCCTGCCCGGCTGGCTACTGCCGATCACCGCGGCCGCCCTGCTCGGTCTCGCAGGCCTCTGGGCACTCCGGTGCGCCTCAGACCTCGACGCCGCAGCCCCCGCACCGGCCGACGCCGTACCCGCGAGCGCACCGAACTGACGAGGGGACGGCTCCATCACCGTCCCCCTGTGCCAAGGGGGCTGCCGGCGCCCGGTTCGCAGGCGGGGCCGCGTTGGCCTGGAGCATCAGCCGAGAGGCACGGAAGCGACGGTCTCCCACTCGTACATCCGGTTGTCCCGGCCCATGAGGATCAGCTCCGCGCTCGCGATCCGCGCGGCCGTCGGCGCTGACGGGGCAGCATTCACCGCCTCGACGACCGGGCCGATCGGCCCCGCCCCGCAGCTGTAGGCGATGGAGACGTGCGGCCCGAACCCGTCTCGCGCCTCCGGCACCTCCGCCCACACCTCCCCGATTGCCGTGCGGATCGCGTCCCGCACGGCAGCTACAGGCTCGCCGGGCTCGGCTTCCCAGCGGATCGCCTCCGGCGTCACCGCCGGCCGGTCGATCGTCACCTCGAACGCGGGCACCAGCGACAGGCGGGCGCGGGCGATCTCAACGATCGCGTCCAGCTCCTCGGGCTTCACCTCGTCGACGAACCCGAGGCCCTGCATCGTCAGGTGCAGCCACCGGTCCGGGATTAGATCAAGGTCCGGTAGCCGCCCCAGGTAGCCGCGCCAGTCCGCAGCGAGACGGTGCACCTGGTCCTGTCCGTCGAACGTCAGGTGCCACGTCAGGAACCGGCGCCCCGGCGACCAGCCCGGACGCCACCACCAGTGATCAGCCATGCTCTGAGGGTCAGTCATGACCTGTGATCCAAGCAGGCCCCGCCGGGCTTGGCGAGAGGGCAATCCTGGGCGCCGACTCCCGGCAGTACACCTCCACCGCACCTTGGATCTCCAGGGCCGGACCACTGCCCGCATACGACCCCTGCGCGACCCGGGCCGCGAACTGCTCCAACCGGCACGTCACCGTGTCCAGCCGCTGCTCCGGGCGCAACCCCAGGACGGGCAGCAGTGCTTCGAACGCCCCGTCGGCCTCCCCGGTCACCAGCAGCGCGGTTGCCCGCACCAGGTGCAGTTGCGCCTCGGTCCCGACCGCGCGCACCGACTGCTGGGCAAGCAGCCCGAGCGCCCCGTCAGCCTCGACGAGCGCCTCATGCGGCTGGCCGGCGCGCAGGTGCACCGCGGAGGAGTAGTTGGCGTGCCGGACCGCCCCGCAGGAGAAGATCCCGCCGATCTCGTCCGTCCCGGCCATCTTCTCCCGCGCGGTCTCGGCGCGGGTCAGGGCGACCCCGGCCTCGTCGGTCGCACCGAGCTCCGCCCATGCGTCGGCTTCCTGGCAGGACAGCAGGATCCCGGCGGTCCCGGGCACGGTGAAGGTGGCGCCGCGTCGGGCGTGGTTGATCGCGTCGCGGTACCGCCTGTCCCAAAAGGCGATCTTCGACCGGGTCGAGAGGACCCACGCCCGCAGGCCGTCGTGCCCCGCCAGTTCGGCGCACAGCCACGCCGTGCGCCCCTGGGTGTCCGCGGCATGCAGCTGCCCCAGGTCCGAGCTCGCCCACGCCAGCAGTCCGCACAGGTAGCCGGCGGCGACGTACAGGTTGGTCGTCTGCCGCGGCGGCTGGTGCCCTTCCAGGAGCGTGAACACCCGGTCCCGCAGCCGCCTGGTGCGCATGAACAGCGTCATCGGGTCCTGGATGAGGTAGTCCCCCGCCAAGGCCCGGACGTCGGCGAGGAACTGCTCCAGGGCGATGTCCCCGACGTTGCTGCCTTCGGCCCACTGCGCCCAGCTTGCGGACTGGTCAGCGGTGAGCAGGACCAGTTCCGGGCCTGCCGGTTCCGGCGTCCGGCCCGGCTGGGGGGACGGCGCGCGGTCCGGTGTCTGCGGCGGGGTGGTGCCGCGCAGGACGCGCAGGTCCGTGTCCGGGAGGTGACGCCGGTCCTCCAGGTCGAGGAGGTCTTCGACGACGCAGCCGTACACCTCCGCGAGCAGCGCGATCACCGCGAGGCTCGGGCGCCGAGACGCCGGCGCAGGCCACTTCTCCCATTTCCCGAGCTGGCTGGCGTCGATCAGTGCCGCCAGGGCGGAGCCGTTGGAGGCGTCGTTGATCCGGTCGGCGGCCTGCTGCAGGGACCATCCGTGTGCCTGCCGCCATGCCTCGCGCGGGCGCAGGCCCCAGCGGGCGCGCATCTCGGCGACGATCGCGTTCCGGGTGGCCCCGGCGGTCAGCATCTCCGTGCGCAGGGCGTCGCGGTCGGCTTTGGAGCCAGGCTTCGGGCGTGCGGGCATGGCGTTCTCCGCGAGGGCAGGGAGGTCGCTGGTCGTGTGTTCAACGTAGACCCGCCGTGACGGCCAGTGAGGGTGGACGGCCGGTTCCCGAGTGGTTCCGAGTCCAGGATGACTGCCCGGAACGCGCCGTGACTGCTGGTCAGGGAGGTGGACAGAGGTCCGGGAAACCTGGACTCCAGTGCCCATGACCGGAAGTGGTGGTGCACGGAACCGTAGAGGCAGACGAAACGGACACCTGACGCACCTGGGGATGGCCATGAGCGCGCTGCTACCCGAACCGCTGACCGAGCCGGAAGTGACCGGCAGGCCGCGGCTCTCACCGACCCAGGACTTCCGGGTGCGCGTCGCCCGCAACGACCTTGAGCAGGCCGGTCAGCTCGACGTGGGTGGCACGCCACCGGCCGATCTGGTCCTGATGGTGGGGGCGCTCACCAGCAGCTTGTACAACGTTCTGCAGTTGGTCGCCGACCTGGCGGAGGTGACTGAATGAGCACTCCCACCACTCCGCGTCCGGCCCGCATGTGCGACTTCTGCCAGCTGCCGGCCTCCGGGATCACGGTCCGCGCTGACGTCAGCGACCCGACGTCCAGGCGTGTCGCGATCAACCATGAGAACTGCTTCCGCGAGTACATCACCAGCCTGCCCATCGTCCTCGTCGAGCCGGCGCCATGACCGAGCACCCCGACGACACGGTGTCCCTCGACTTACTGCGGTGGGAGTCGGGTTGGATGCGCCCGTACTGCGACCAGTGCGATCAGCAGGCCGCGACGATCCCCGTCGGGCATGTGGAGGCGGCGTCCGACCCTGGCTACGAGCTCAGGTACTGCCGTGCGTGCGTCGGGGAACTCGCCCGCTCCGAGTGGATCATCGAGAACAGGCTTCCCTTCATCCGCGACACCGCGTTCCGCGAAGACTGTGTTAGGCGAAATCTGGACGGTAGGGCTCGACTGTCACCTGGCCTCGCGGGGGGCGGAAGCCCCCTGGGCGAACCGCTCAAGGCGCGCGTGGACCGCGGCCGCGCCGTTCTCGGCGCGGATGCGGGCGCCGAGCCGCTGCGCGCGGTCGCGGTAGCCGGCGACGCGGGAGGCCTGGATCAGGGCCGACGCGAGGGCGTCGACGCCGAGGCGGCGCAGCGGGACGGCGCCGGGGGCAACGCCGAGCGCGGTCAGGCGGTTGGCCCAGAACGCCGCGTCGAACTGGACCGGGAGGGGCACCGAGGGGACGCCGGCGCGCAGTGCCGCGGCTGTGGTCCCCGCACCGGCGTGGTGGACGACGGCTGCCGCGTGCGGGAAGACCAGGGCGTGCGGGACCTCGTCGACGGTGAGCATGTCGTCGCCCTCGGCGTGCAGTCCGGCCCAGCCGCGCTGGATCAGCCCGCGCAGACCCGCCGCGCGCAACGCGGCCACCACGACGGCGCTGGTGCGTTCGGGGTCGGGGACGGTGGCACTGCCCAGGCCGACGAAGACCGGCGGCGGCCCAGCGGCGAGGAAGTCCCGCAGTGGGGTGGGCAGTTGCTCCTGCAGCGGGTCGTGGGGCCACCAGTATCCGCAGACCTCCAGTCCCGGCCGCCAGTCCCGGGGGCGCGGTACCACCAGCGGGCTGAACCCGTGCAGGATCGGCCACTCGTGCCGTTCGCGCGCGTGCCGCGTGGCCCGCACCCCGCCCCGCGGTAGTCCCAGGCGGGTGCGCAGCGTGCGGGCCGCCTCGACGAAGATGGCGTCCAGCGCCGCGTTGACCATCCGGCCGCTGATCCGGTTCCCGGTCCGCCCCCAGGACCGGGTGCCGGCCACAGGTGCGGCGAACTCGCCGGTGGGAGCCAGGGGTTGGAGGTAGACACCGAGAGTGTGCAGGCCCAGTCCCTCGGCCAGGACGTGCCCCAGCGGCGCGAGCACCGCGGACAGCAGCAGCACGTCCGCGCGCCGCGCCGGCTCCACCAGCGCGTCGGCGATGTCCATCACGCCATGCCGGGCGAGCGCGATCATCCGGGCCAGCTTGCCCGCGCCCGTCGCACTGCGGTGCAGTCCACGCCCGGCCGCCGACTCCAGCACCGCACGCGGGTCGACCGGCAGGCCGTGGAACCCCAGGCCCGCGGCGCTCGCCAGCGGCGCGAACCGCTCGTGCGTCACCAGGGTCACCTCGTGTCCCGCCCGGACCAGGGCGTGACCCAGCCCGGTATAGGGGGCGACATCGCCCCGCGAGCCCGCCGTCAGCACCGCCACGCGCATGACGCCAGTATCCCGCGTACGCCGCGCACTCAGTGGGTGGCACGCCGCCCCGCCCGCTGTTTCCCCATCACCGCGCCGCCCGCGCCGCAGGTGGATGTCCTCCGTGAACGGAGCCGGCGGGGCAATCCAGCTGTGGAATGTTACGTGACAGTCCGTCAATCCTTTTACAGCTCTGACTACATCGTGCTCATGCCTGGCCAGTGGCGGGGCAACGCACACTGGGCCGACTCCGCAGGAGCGGAGCACTCCAGCTCACGAGCGTGTCCTCAGGGAGTAGCCATGCCCGCTGTCGAGCAGGTCGGCGCCAGA
Source organism: Streptacidiphilus sp. EB129 (assembly GCF_041262645.1). Taxonomy (NCBI): domain Bacteria; kingdom Bacillati; phylum Actinomycetota; class Actinomycetes; order Kitasatosporales; family Streptomycetaceae; genus Streptacidiphilus; species Streptacidiphilus sp. EB129. Next base: position 86,723 of record NZ_JBGCCS010000029.1, on the reverse strand, counting down.
CCGGAGCCCCCCCACCACGCAACGTCTGAAGGCGAACTCGGTCGGACTGACCGGAGTCGTCCTCATGGCGCTGGCAACCGCCGCCCCGATCACCGCGATGACCGGAAACCTGCCCATCATCATCGGTGCGGGCAGCGGCTCGGCGGCTCCGGCCGCGTTCCTCTTCGTGACCGCCGTGCTGACCGTGTTCACCATCGGCTACGTGGCCATGGCCCGTCACATCACCACTGCGGGAGCCTTCTACGGCTACATCTCCCACGGCCTGGGCCGGGTCGCCGGGATGGCGTCCGGGCTGCTCGCCGTCCTGGCCTACGTCGTGTTCGAGGCCTCCATCGTGGGCATCTTCGCCTACTTCGCCCAGGCTGCCTTCACCTCGCAGTTCCACGTCCACTGGCCCTGGCAGGCCTTCGCTCTGGCGATGCTCGCCGTGACCGCGGCGCTCACCTACTTCGACCTGCACGTCGCCTCCCGCGTGCTGAGCGTGTTCCTGGTCGGCGAGGTGCTGATGCTCACGCTGCTCGGCGGGGCGATCCTGGTCCACGGCGGCGGCCCCGACGGACTGGTGCCGCACACTCTGGACCCGCTGAAAGCCTTTGCCGGGCCTTCGGCCGGACTGGGACTGTTCTTCTGCTTCTGGTCCTGGATCGGGTTCGAGTCCACCGCCATGTACGGCGAGGAGTCACGCAACCCCAAGCGAATCATCCCCCGCGCCACCCTGGCCGCAGTGATCGGCCTCGGGGTGCTCTTCATCTTCGTGACCTGGATGACGCTTTCCAGCAACGGCCTGGCCACGGCCTCCGCCACGGCGACCGGCGCCACCCCGCTGGACCTGTTCCTGGTCCCGGCCCAGCACTACCTGGGCCACTGGGCGGTCACCGTCATCGGCTGGCTCATGTGCACCAGCTCCTTCGCCTGCGGCATGGCCTTCCACAACTGCGCCGCACGCTACCTCTACGCGATCGGCCGCGAGGGCTTCATCAGCAAGGCCCTGGGCCGAACCCATCCCCGGCACGGCTCACCGCACATCGCCTCCTTCGTGCAGACGGGCATCGCGCTGGCCATCGTCGTCGGCTTCTGGGTCGAGAACCAGGACCCCTACGCCAGCCTCTACACGCTCACTGCCATCCTGGGCACGCTCGCGCTGCTGATCGTCCAGGCTCTCTGCTCGTTCTCGGTCATCGCCTACTTCCGCAGGAACCATCCCGAGACCCGGCACTGGTTCCGCACCTTCACCGCGCCGCTTCTCGGCGGAGTCGGCATGCTCGCCGCCGTCTACCTGCTGATGACCAACCTCAACACCGCCGCCGGCACGGCCTCCGGCACGCTGTTCTTCAAGCTCATCCCGTGGATAGTCGGCGTCGTGTTCGCGACCGGCCTGGCGCTCGCCCTCTACATGCGCAGCCACGATCCGCAGCGCTACGAACGGATGGGCCGCATCGTCATGGAGGACACCACCGAACGCGAGCCCGACCCGGCCGGCGCGCAGCCGGCCCGCGCCTGACCCACCCCTCCTGCTCTGCCGGTCCTGCTCTGCCGTTCCTGCCCGACCAGTCCCGCCCGTTCAGCCCTGACCTGTTCCCTCGACGCACCGATCCGACCAGGAGGTTCTCTCCATGGCACGCAGCGACGCAGCACGAGCACTCCAGCGCCTGGCCGCCGACCACGCGGCGGCGGGCCGACTGCGACTCCCCGTCGACGAGTACCGCGGCCTGCGCGCGGACGCCGCCGCCGACCCAGGCGGGCTCTCCCGCCGCGTCCTGCTCGCCCGCGCCGCCGCGGTCGGTATCGGCGCGACGGCGCTGACCCTGGGACTGCCGCCGCGCAGAGCACGCGCCGCAACCCCGACCAGGCCCGTCGGCGGTTCGACACCACGGATCGCGATCGTCGGTGCTGGCCTCGCCGGCCTCAACGCCGCGCTGACGCTGGCCGACAGCGGCGTGAGCTCCACGATCTACGAGGCCAACCCCTCGCGGATCGGCGGACGCGTGTACTCGCAGGGCTCCCTGGCCAACCCCGGCTACTGGGCCCAGAACCAGGTCTCCGAGTACGGCGCCGAACTGATCGACACCGGACACCACGCAATCCTCGACCTGTGCCAGCGCTTCGGCCTGGGCACCACGCCCGTGCGCCACGTCTACGGCGCCCAGGCGGACCAGATCCTCTGGTTCGACGGCGGCTACTACGCCCGATCCCAGGCCGACCTCGACTTCAAACCCGTCTGGCAGGCCGTCCAGGACGACGTGAACGCCGGAAACGGCTACACCCCCACCTGGAACAGTCACAACGCGGCGAACGTCGTCCTGGACCGGCTCTCGGTCCGCGACTGGATCAACACCCGCGTCCCGGGAGGGTTCGCCAGCAGACTGGGCGCGTTCCTCGACGTCGCCTACAACGTCGAGTACGGCGCGGACACCGTCGACCAGTCCTCCTACGCCCTGCTCTGCCTGCTGGCCTGGCAGGCCAACCCGGGCAGTTTCAACATCTGGGGCGGCTCCGACGAGCGCTACCACATCACGGGCGGCAACGACCAGCTCCCCCACGCCATCGCCGCCGCTCTCCCGGCCGGGACGATCCAGCAGGGGTACACGCTCAACGCCGTCGTCCGCAACAGCGACGGCACCCAGACGCTGACCTTCGCCCTCGACGGCGGCGGAACCAGCACCGTGACCGCCGACCACACGGTCCTCACCGTCCCGCTGCCGATCCTGCAGCAGCACGTCGACCTCAGCGGGGCCGGTCTGGACACCATGCTGCAGGGCGTCCTGACCCACATGACCATGGGCTACTGCACCAAGCTCAACATGCAGTTCACCTCCCGCCCCTGGGCGGGCAACGGCCCCTGGCCCGGAACCTCCAACGGGGAGATGTTCAGCGACCAGCCGTTCCAGCAGGTCTGGGACGTGACCCGCGGTCAGTCGGGCAGCGACGGCATCCTGGTGCAGTACGGCGGCGGAAGCCTCGCCCGCGGCCTCACCCCGCCCAGCGCCTTCACCGACTCCACCTGCGGCTACACGGCGGCGCTCGCCCGCACCCGCCTCGGCCAGGTCGAACACGCCTTCCCCGGCACCACGGCGGCCTGGACCGGCCAGGCCAAGCTCTCCGCCTGGCACCTCAACCCCTACAGCTACGGCGCGTACTCCTGCTGGCCGGTCGGCTACGTCACCAGCTACGCCGGCTACGAGGGCACCGCCCAGGGCAACCTCCACTTCTCCGGCGAGCACACCTCCTACACGTTCCAGGGCTACATGGAGGGCGGAGCCGTCGAAGGGGCCCGGGCGGCCGGCGAAGTACTCACCGCCATCGGCAAGTAGCGACACCCGTACCTACCCCGACCCGTCGTCAGCGGGAGGACGTCCCTCTGGCGTCGGGCCTCCTCCGGCGAACACGGCGGTGGGCCCGCCCTGTTCCCGGGAGCCTCGGCGTGTCCGAGTGGGGAGTTGACAAGGCTTGCACCTCCCCGAACAGACGTTTCAGAGGGGCTAGGATGCCCAAGCCCGGTTACACCGGATGCGGCGGCAGAAGGCGGATGAGCCATGAGGATGATCAGCCCCTTGATGGTGCTCAGCGGGCTCGTCAAGATTGTCAGCGTGTGCGCCGTCATCGTGGCGCTGATCTGCTGGGTGGTCGGCAGCGTCGAGCACGGGAGCCGCTCCGGCCCCGCACAGGCGGCCCAATCCGCTTACCTGGCAGCGAAATCGGACGTCGACAACGGCATCGCCCGGTGCGGCGGTTCCGTCATGTCGGCCCTCGACACGTGCAACATCTCGTCAAACGTGGCCGCGAACTTCCACGAGTCCGCACAGGACATGCTCCAGAGTCAGCGTGACGCCCTGCCAGGGCTCCAGCAGAGGGCCGAAGCCGCTCTCGCCGCCGACGCCGGCGCGAGATCCCTCGCGGCCGAGGGCCGCGACGCGGCGGTCGGGGCGGTGGTGACGGTGGCCCTCCTGATGGCGGCGGCGGACCCGCTGCTGCGCAGGGCCGCCCGCAGGACACAGGCCGGGAAGGGCGTCGCCGCCGTGGCTGACCCCGAATAAGGTCCGCCACGGGTCGAACCTCCGCTTCGTCCGACCTCGTCGTCGGACGGGCTCGGCAGATCCCTGGCGCTTCCCCCTCGGCAGGGCCCCTGCCACCCTGCGGTGCCCGCCTCGGCTGCCGCAAGAACACCGTCCCGGGCACCGTCAGAAGACGGACCAGCCCGTGAGGGTGGTGAAGGCGTCGAGTGCCGCGGTCCCGGCGACGGAGTTGCCGTGCCCGTCCAGCGCCGGCCCCCACGTGCACAGGCTGCAACGGCCCGGGATGACGGCGATGATGCCGCCGCCGACTCCGCTCTTGGCGGGGAGACCGACCCGGTGGGCGAACTCGCCGGCGGAGTCGTAGGTACCGCCGACCAGCATGACGGCGTTGATGCGCTTGGCCTCGCTCCGGGTGAGCAGCCGGGTGGTGTCGGCGCGCAGACCGTGCCGGGCGAGGAAGGCCGCAGCCAGGGCGAGGGTCTGGCAGGTCATGGTGAGCGAACACTGGCGGGTGTAGTGGTGCAGCACGGTCCGCACGGGATTGACGAGGCGCCCGTGGTCGGCGAGCAGGTGGGCGAGGGCGGCGTTGCGGTGGCCGTGGCGGCGTTCCGAGGCAGCGACGTGCCGGTCGAAGTCGATGGTGTGGTCGCCGGTCTCGGCGCGCAGGAAGTCGCGCAGGGTGCCGCTGGCATCGCCGGTCAGGGTCTGCAGGCGGTCGGTGACGACCAGGGCTCCGGCGTTGACGAAGGGGTTGCGCGGAACCCCTTGATCACGCTCCAGCTGCGCGAGGGAGTTGAAGGGGGAGCCGGAGGGTTCCTTGCCGACGCGCTGCCACAGCGCGTCCCCGTCCGCGGCGAGGACGAGTGCGAGGGTGAACACCTTGGAGACGGACTGGATGGAGAACCGGGCCTGCCACTCCCCCACACCCTCGACCCGTCCGCCGTCGGTGATGTCGCAGAGCGCGAAGCCGAAGGCTCCGGGGTCCGCGCGGGCCAGGGCGGGGATGTAGTCGGCGACCTTCCCCGACGAAGCGACCGGCCCGGCGGCCTCGGCCACCTCGGCCAGTACAGTCCGGTAGTCCATACGCCCCCGAGACCGACGCCGTTGTCAGTACAGGGTCAATGGTGCGGCGGACTCCGGCAAAACGGAAGACCGCAAGTAGCACTGGACGGTATAGTTACCCTCTGGAGCCGTAATATCACAGAAAGTCACGCCACCGATGGAGTACCGCCCTCCCTACCCTGGTGCCCGCCAGGCCGTTTCCGCCCGGATTCTGGGGATCGCCGAGGTCACCTCCCGCGTCACCGTCATCAAGTGCATGGGCCGTACCTACACGGCTGCGGCGGCCGACGGGACGGTCCACCTCCACGACCGTACCGACATCACCAGCCCGCGCCCCTTCGGGAGCGCCCGCCCAGCCGCCGGCTCCTGGGAGATCTGCGATCCTCGCGGGAACCGGCTGAGCCATACCCAGGACCTGCTGGAGGCCGTCTCACTGCTACGGCAGGCCCAGTGGCCACCACGTGATCAAGTCGGATCCGACGCGCCAACCCCGTGACGTCGCTCCGACTCCCCGGAGAACGGAAACGCAGTCCGCCTCCGTTCGCGATGGCTCCGGAACGCACTAGGACGCGGTGAAGTAGCCGTACACGTCGGCGATCAGCTGGGTGCTGCCTGCGTGGTTGTAGATCTCGACGGCGCCGTCGGACCCCAACCGGGTCTGGACGGGGCCGGCGATGTCGCTCCACGGGTTGGTGTTGAGGCTGGAGGTGCCCGGCCTGGGCTGCTGGTCGGGGCTCACAGTTGGGCCGGAAAGCCGAAGCGCCGGACCAGCTCCGGGTCGCCGAAGGCACGGACAGCGGCGATGCCCGTCGGCGTGACGGTCAGCACCAGGACGCCGTAGGCCTGGCCCCGGTGGTAACCGACCGCCGCGGGGCGACCGTTGGCGGCGGTCGGGAGCAGCCGCCAGTCGCCTGGCGCGCCGATGACCTGCGCCATCAGGAAGGGCACACAGGTGGCACGGCCGGAGAACCAGGTGCGCCAGGGCGTCGCCTCCACATGGGCGTCGGCGCGCAGCAGCCGCTCGAGGGCGGAGCCGTCGGCCTCCTCGACGGCCGCGATGTAGCTCGCGAGCACGCCCTCCAGCTCGCCCGGCTCGACCGACTCCTCGACATCGGGCGGCTCCTGCGCGAGCTGTGTGCGGGCGCGCTGGAGAAGGCTCTTGACCGCCGCCGTGCTGACGCCCATCACCTGGGCGACGTCCGCGGCCGGCCAGTCCAGCACCTCCCGCAGCACGAACACCGCACGCTGCCGGCCCGGCAACCCCTGCAGCGCGGCGATCAGGGCGATCCGCAGGCTCTCCTGCGCCGTAACGATCACCGCCGGGTCGAGCATCGCGTCGGGGACGGGCTGGAGCCAGCGTGCGTCCGCGCCCTCCGGTGGTGCCAGCGGATCGTCCGTGGGTCCGCCCAGGCCGGACGGCAGGACGCGTCGGCTGCCGTGCGCGAGTGCGGTGAGGCAGGCGTTGGTGGCGATGCGGTAGAGCCAGGTGCGCACCGAGGAGCGGCCCTCGAAGGCCGCGTACGAGCGCCAGGCCCGTAGGTAGACCTCCTGGACCACGTCCTCGGCGTCGTCCACCGAGCCGAGCATGCGGTAGCAGTGCGCGAGCAGCTCGCGCCGGTAGGGCTCGGTGTCGGTGGCGAAGTCTCGCATCCCGGTCGACGCTACCGCGCGTAGGTGAGCGTCACGACGCCGGTCGCGCCCGGCGTGGCGGAGACGAACCGCAGGCCGAGTGGCAGGGCTCCGTCGAGGAACCGCTTGCCCTCGCCGACGACCAGGGGGTGGACGCCGAGGTTCAGCTCGTCGACCAGTCCCTCCCGCAGCAGGGTCCGCAGCAGCGCGAAGCTGCCGTAGATGATGATGTCCCCGCCCTCGCCCCGCTTCAGCTCGGCGACCGTCAGGGCTGCTTCCCCGGTGAGGGCCGTGGCGTTCCACGGCAAGGGGTCGCGCAGGGTGCGCGAGACGACGAGCTTGGGAATGGCGTGCATCGCCTCCGCATAGGGCCCGGTATTGCCCGACCAGGCCTTCTCGATGACCTCGAAGGTCTCCCGCCCCAGCAGCATGGTTCCGCTGCCCAGCAAGGCCTCGGTGGACCGGTCCCGCGCGGCCTCGTCGAAGTACGCCAGTGCCCAGCCGCCCGCGTCGAGCTCGCCGAAGCCACCCGGATCCTGGACCACGCCGTCCAACGTCACGAACGCCCCTGCCTTGATCCTGCGCATGATGGTCTCCCTCCACGGGGCCGGAGGGTCCGGCCCACACGTATGCAGACCCGGAGCTGCCCCGAAAGGAATCGGTCGCGTCCAGGGAGGCGCGACGGCGACCTGGCGGAACGGATTCACCCCCTGCCGACGCTGTTCCTCTCCCACGACCAGTTGGGCACCGGCTGCAGGACGGTCACCGCCCCCGCGCCAGTGGCAGACTCGGACCCATGACTTCCTCCCTGCCCGAGCCGGACCAGCAACTTTCCGATCCCGGCGAACTGTTGCTGGACTATCTCGACTACTACCGGTCCGTGGTCGACACCAAAATCGAGGGCATGTCCGACGCAGAGCTGCGCGTCAGCAGGCTTCCCTCCGGGTGGACACTGCTCGAGTTGCTGAAGCACCTCGTCCACATGGAGCAGCGCTGGCTGCGCTGGGGCTTCCGGGCCGAGCAGGTCCCGGCGCCCTGGGGCGACCGTGGCCGGGCGGACCGCTGGTACGTCGGCCCGGAGGAGACGGCCGCCGGCCTGCTGGCCGCGCTGCACGCGGGTGGCGAGTACACCCGCGCCGTCGTGTCGGGTACGCCGCTGTCCACCGTCGCCGCGGCCGGCGGCCGCTTCCCGGACGACGGCACCACGCGGCCCACCCTGGGCTGGATCCTGTTCCACGTCCTGCAGGAGTACGCCCGTCACGCGGGCCACCTGGACATCGTCCGCGAGCTCACCGACGGCGTCACCGGCGCATAGCCACCGGCCTGCCGGGACGGAGGGCGTCTCGTCCCCGTCCCGCACGGCAGCCGGTCCCGGCTCGGTCTGTGCTCGCCGAGCCTCTGTCACGGAACGCCGTCAGGCTACCGCCGCCAGAGCCTGCGGCTACAGGAGGCCGGACGCCTCGGCTATGCCCGCCAGCGTGTCCGCCTGTTCACGGCGACGTTTGCTGGATGCGACGCAGTGCTGCCGCATCCGCTCCAGCACGGCCGGGTCCGCCGCCTCCTCCGGGGTGACCAGCGCGCGGATCCCGTCACCCAGGTCGACGACCTGATGGTCCATCCGCCCCGTGACCAGGATCCCGGCGGCCTGCATCACCTCGCCCATCACCTCGCCCCTCAGCTGCTCCTCGCCGTCGTCCAGTTCGGCTCTGCCCAGCTTCCCCTTGGACTCGGCGAAGTCCGCCAGACCCCTCATCGCCTTGATGAAGACAGCGAAGTGCGCCTCGTCCATCCGCGCACGCACGCCCTCGATGTACAGACTCAACAGCTCGCCCCGGGCAATGGCGCCCGCATCCTCGTCAGCCATCCCGCCATCATGCAGGCGTCCACCCCGGGGCGAACAGGGGGCCGGTACACCTGACGCGAACGCACGGTCACCCTTGGCCGACGTCACCGGGTTCGTGACTCCGGCAACCGTCGTAGGGCGTGTTGCCAAGTGCCGGCTGGCAGACGCCTCCGTTGGCGGCGACGCCGCCTGGGCCTGCTTCCGCGGGGCAGCCTTCGACGCTGACGACCGGGGCGGGCCGGGCAGAGCGTCATGACGCGTGCTCAGTCCCGGTGACCGGCTCAGGGCCGGTCGCCGGGACTGCCGGTCACTGGTAGACCGCCGGGGGCGGTGGAGGGACCGGACCGAGCCGGGTGCCGATCCAGCGGGTGTAGATGGCGGCCCAGGTGCCGTCGGTGCGCAGGCGTTCGAGCACCGCGTTGACGAAGCGGACCAGGTCGTCTTCCCCCATGGGCATGCCGATCCCATGTCGTTCGAAGGTGATCTGCGGACCGACGATTCTGGTGTAGGGATCCTGCGCCTGCAGCCCGAGCAGCAGCAGGTCGGTCGTGGAGATCGCGTCGACCTGGCGCTGCTGCAGCATGACCAGGCAGTCCGCCCAGTTGACCGCCGCCACCGGGACGATGTGGTACGAGGGGTCGGCGAGCTTCTGGATGGAGGTGGTGCCGGTCGCGGAGCACACCTTCCTGCCGGCCAGGTCGCCGATGCCCCGGACGGTGGAGGACTCGTCGACCAGGAAGCGCTGGCCGGCGTCGACGTAGTCCGAGCTGAAGGCGATCTGCTTCGCGCGCTCGCAGTCCACGGTCATCATGTCGACGACCAGGTCGACCGAGCCGTCCTGGAGTGCCGGGATCCGCCCGGCCTGGGTGACGATCCGGTAGCGCACCCGGTCCGGCGCACCGAAGATCGCCTGCGCGATCTCACGGACGAAGTCGATGTCGAAGCCGACCAGCGGCGAGGCGTGCGGATCGGAGGAGGAGTTGCGGTAGCCGAACAGATAGCTGTCCTGGTCTACGCCGGCGATCAGATAGCCGCGCCTCTCGATCCGCTCCATCGCCGAACCCGCCGGCATGGCACCCGGCTGCGGCAGCGGGCCGGACGGCGCCAGACTGGCATCGCAGCCCGAGACCGAGACGCCGCCCGCAGGCCCGGGCGGCACGGTCCGCACCCCCTGGGGCAGCGGCACCGCGCCACCGTCCGCGGCGCGCACCGGAGCCGGAGCCGTGCCGCATGCGGTCAGCGACGCGGCACACAGGGCCACTGCCAGCGCGGTCAGGACCCACCGGACGCCGCGGACCCTCCGGACCGGCATGCCCACGCTGCCGCTCGCGACTGCATCGCCCATGTCTACCTGTACTCCCTCAGTCGCCGGTTGATGCCCACCGCGGCCCCGGCCAGGGCGACCGCCGCGACCACCGCCGCGGCGCTCGCCAGGCCGCTCAGATCTGACTGCGCCTCACCGAGCGCGGTGCGGTAGCTGCTCTCCTCCGTCTCCACCGCGTTGCGCAGATCGGTGTCCATGCGCGCGAAGACGGCGCCCGAGCCGGCGGCGGCGGGACTGGTGAGCAGCAGCAGCGCCCGGGTGTTGGCGGAGTTGTCCGCCTGCGGCTCGGTCTCCAGTTCCACCAGGTTCCGGTGGTCGGCCAGCCAGTCCTGCTGGGCGGCCCTGGCGTCGGCGATCCCCGACCCGTGGTCGGCGGCCAGCAGCCGGCTCACCGAGGCGCTGGTGGAGGTGAAGTCGCGTTCGTATCCGCCCAGGTCCTCCCCGCGCGCGGCCAGACCGAGCAGTTCGTCGCCGTGTGCCTGGATCGCCGCCAGCTCCGTGGCGACCAGGGCGTCCGCGGTCTGCCGGTGCGCCGCGGCCCGGGCCAGGGCGCCCCGCTCGGCGGGCGTCGCGAGACCCGTCCACACGGCAAGCGCCAGGACCAGCACCGTCGCGACCGCGAGCCCCGGGTTGACCATCCGGTTGGTGCGCCGGAACGCGAAGACCTGGACCAGCCCGAGTGCGGCGACGCAGGCGACGAGCAAGGCGAGTTCGCCCAGCGGGTCGGCCGCAGCGGCGGCGCCGTCGCCGTCCAGGTCGGCGGTCTCGGCGTCGTGCGCCTGACGTGCGGCGGACAACAACCGCGTGCGCAGCAGCGCCGACGCCTCGCGCAGGTACGCCGCGCCGACGGGCAGGTTCTGGCGGCTGTCGGCGAGCGCGGTGCCGACCAGCCTCGTGTAGACGGGCAGGTCGGCGATGATCTCGCCGGTCGCGTCCAGGGCACTCGGTGACGTGGCGTCCGCGCTCACGGCGGCCAGCCCGGACGAGACCCGCTGGATGTCGGAGTCGTAGCGCTGCTGGACCGCCGTGCCCGACTCCGGTCCGGCGAGGAGCACCTGAGCCGCTGCCGCGTCGGCGTCGGACAGGTCGCGGTAGATCTCCTCGGTGACGACCCCGAGGGGTTCGGCTCTGGTAGCCGCGTGTCCCAATGCACTGTCCTGTGCGGCGGTGCCGAGGGTGGTCGCCAGCCCCGCCGCGGCGAGGAGCGCCACGATGGCGATCGCGGCGGCGCGCAGTCCCGTGCGGGTGTCCAGTCGCCGAGGCGAGGGTAACCGGGACGCGGCCCGAGCGGGCGGGGCGGGAGACCCGCCCGGCGCGGTACGGGGAGACTTCAGCACCGTCATGCCACGACCTTCCCCTCGGCTCGCACCAGGCTCAGCACACCGGATCCCACGGCCCATCCCCCAGACGTCTGATGCCCACTCAGATCACCGTCGACGATGGCGATCCCGCACCAGCCAACGTAGGCATTGTTGAACAATCCCACAAGAGGACGATAGCCTGACGGAACATCACGACAGTCCGCTGCCAAGGAGGGTGGGATGCGCCCAGAGGATGGGGAGGCGGAGGCCGCCGCGGGAGCGGGCCTGGACGCCGACCGGGAGAGGCTGGCGCGGACGAGTACGGCGGAGCGCGTCGCCGACATCCTGCGCGATCGCATCACCGACGGGTATTTCCGGCCCGGCACGCAGCTGATCGAGGAGAAGGTCACCGACGCGCTGGGGATCTCCCGCAACACACTGCGCGAGGCTTTCCAACTCCTGGCCCACGAACGGCTGCTGGTCCGCCGGCCGAACCGGGGCGTCTTCGTCCGCGAGATCACCGCCACCGACGTCGTCGACATCTACCGCGCCCGTCGGCTGCTGCAGTGTGCCGCGGTCCGCACGGTGACCCGGTCCCCCGTCGGCCTCGACGCGGCGGAATGCGCGGTCTCGGACGCCGAGGCGGCCGCGCGCCGGGGCGCCTGGGATCAGGTGGGTACCGCCGATGTCCGCTTCCACCAGGCGATCACCGCCCTCGGCGGCAGTCGCCGTGTCGACGAGCTCATGCGATCGATCGGTGCCGAGTTGCGGCTGGTGTTCCACACCATGACGGACACCCGCGGATTCCACGAACCCTACCTGTCCGCCAACCGCAGGATCCTGGACCTCCTCCGCGCGGGCGACGGCCCCGAAGCCGAGCGGCTGCTCACCGCGTACCTCAACGACGCCGAGGCCGCACTGCTGGCACACCTGCAGGGCCCCGCGTGATGCGCGGCAGCGTCCACGGCCGCGCTGCGGTCAGGCCGGTGTCTGCAGCCAGGTGCGGTAGCGCCGCAGGGCGCGGCGCTGGGCCAGGCTGTCGCAGGCCAGGGCATGCGCCGGGTGGGTGCCGAGCGCGGGTTCGCCGCCGCGGGCGAGGCGGCGCATCTGGTGCCGGACCAGCGCCATGCCGGCGGCGGCGGCGAGCGTCTTGTCCGACCAGGTCACGGGCCTGAGCCGGCCCGCCGCCTGCTCACCCGCGCGCCAACGGTCCGGGAGGTCCGGCGTGACGGCGAGGGCGGTGCCGACGCCGACGACGGAGACGCCGCCGGCCAGCACCCGCTCGGCGGTCTCGTGCCGCGTGATTCCTCCGGTCAGCATCAAGGGGACCGGGCTGGTCCTGGCCAACTCCGCCGCCAGGTCCAGGAAGTACGCCTCACGCGCCACCGTGCGCGCGTCGGCCGGCCGGCCCGACATCGCCGGACTCTCGTAGCTGCCGCCCGAGATCTCGACCAGGTCGACCCCGAGCGGTTCCAGCATCGCGATGACCCGCCGCGCGTCGTCGGCGTCGAAGCCGCCGCGCTGGAAGTCGGCGGAGTTCAGCGCATGGCCGTGATGCCACCGCGTGAAGCAGAGCTTTCTACCCGGTTGAAGCGGAGCTTGCTTCCTCGCGCCGGGGACGGTCGGCACAGTGGAGCGGACCGCCCCTCCCCTCCCCCTGTCCTGGAGTCGTCATGCCCAAGCAGATCACCGCGCCGGCAGCCCTGCTCGTTCTGAGCGTCGTTCTGAGCGCGGCGGCGACCGGCTGTGGCGGGACGACCACCGCGCAGCCCACGGCGGCCGCCCGGACCACCTCCACCACTGCCGCCACGGCCGCCGCCACCGGCGGATCCACGGCCTCGGACGCGGGTACCGGACACGGCGCCGGCAACGGCTGGACGCTGACCGCGCCCGGGTCGGCGGCGGGCCTGGCCCGGTTCCAGCCGTCCGCCGAGAAGGTCGCGACGCTGACCCAGGCGCTCGACCGGACCGCCGGGGAACTGGGCATCACCGGCAGTACGGTCGAGGCGGTCTACGACGATCCCGCTCAGGGCGGCTATCTCGTCTTCGCCGGCTTCAACGGCTCCGGTTACGACCCGTCAGCGCTCGACCGGCTGGCCCAGGTGCCGGCCACGCGGCAGGACGGGACCGGCGACCGGATCACCCAGGACTGGCAGCCGACGTCGGCCGGCGACCACGGCGGGCAGGCCGGCTGCCAGGAGACCATGGTCCAGTCCGGCAGCCTGGCGGTCCTGTCGTCCTCCTGCCTGTGGCTGACCCGGACCACCTTCGGCCTGGTCACGTACTACCCGAGCAGCGGCAGCGGCGACTTTCTGACCAACACTCCGGCCGGCGTGGTCGCCCCGCTGATGCGGAAGGTCAGGGACGCCGTCGAGCGGCCCACCGGATCGTGATGGACTGTCCTCGACCGACCGACCACCCACCGGCGCCGAGGGAGCAGTTGTGGATCTGGAGCCCAGGCGGCTCGTCGTGCTGCACACCGTTCATCAGGCCGGTGGGATCGCCGCCGCCGCGCGGCTGCTCGGCATCAGCCCGTCGGCCGTCTCCCAGACGGTGCGCCGGTTGGAGCAGGAGGCCGGGGCGCCGCTGCTCGACCGGGCCGACGGTCGGGCCGAACTCACGCGCACCGGCCTGGCACTGGCCGCACACGGCGGCAGGATCGCCGAGGAACTGTGCGGCGCGGAGCGGGAGCTGACCCGTACCGGCACGGCGGGTGTCCAGGGGCCGGTGTCGATCGGTTCGGTGCTGGCCGTGCTCACCACCCTGGTCGCCCGCGCGACCGCGTCGCTTGCCGAGCGATACCCGGCGCTGCGACCGCAGTTGCGCGAGACATCCACCGCCGACGGGCTACGGGCACTGCGCCAGGGCGCACTGGATGTGCTCCTGATCACCGGTGACCAGGAGCACCGGCCATCCCCACCGCCGGGCTGCGGCCTGAAGGTCCTCGCCCAGGAGCAGTACCGGGTCGGCGTGCCCAGCGTCTGGGGCGAGACCCCGGCCGGGGCGGCCGCTCTGGCGGCCGTGCCCTGGATCGAGGCGCCGGACGGCAGCGCGCGGGCCCGTGCCCACGCCCGGCTGGCCGCCGAACTCGGGCTGCCGGAGCGGCCGACCGCCCATCAGGCGACCAACTGGTCCGCGGTGGCGGCGATGGTCCGCGCCGGGCTGGGCGCGGTCGTACTGCCCGGGTCGGTCGCCTCGCGCACCCCGGGGCTGACCCTCCTCCCGGTACCGGTGCCGGGTACGTTCGAGACTCTGGTCCTGCACCGGCTCACCGGCCCCGGGCAGGTCTCCGCGCCGGTGGCCGCCGTACTGACCCGGCTCGCCGAGGTCACCCTCGACGTGGCCGAGGAACTGTCCCGGGCCGGGCTGCTGGAACACGAACCCGTCGTCAGAACGGTCCTGGTCTGAGCATCCGTGCGTGGGCGACGGCCTTCACCGGCACGGCGATCGCCTCCGGGTTGCTCTCGTCGGACGGGTCGATCCGCCGCATCACAGCTCCTGGTCCACCGCGCGGGCCACCTCGGCCACCAGTCGGGCCGTGATCGGGGTCTGGACGCCGTGCGCGGCCCCGGCCCGCAGGACGGTCCCGCCGATGGCTCCGAGTTCGAGCGGGCGTCCGGCCTCGGCGTCACGCTGCATCGAGGACTTCATCGCCGCCGGGGCGCGGTCGAAGAGCCGGAGCACGGTCTCGGTCGTCACGGGTGCGCCGGCGGCCCGTGCCACGGCGGTGATTTCGTCGAGCAGGGCAAGCAGTTCCGGACGCCGCTCGCCGCGGACGGTGCCGACGACAGTCTGGTAGCGGGTGGTCAGCAGGGCGAACGGGGCGAGGAAGGCGAGCTTGTCCCAGAGCATGACCGTCTCGTCGGTACGCAGGGCCACCCCGAGGCCGGCATGCCGGAGCCGGTTCGCGAACTCGTCGAGCGGAGCGGCCAGTTCGAGGTTGGTGAAGGGACTGCCATGGACGATGCGCCCTGGTGAGGTACGGGTGGCCTCGACCTTGATCGTGCCGGCGACGACCCTGGCCGCCGGGTAGCGCTCGCGGAGCACTGCCAGGTGGTCGAGGCCGTTGAGCAAGGGGACCACGACGCCATCGCCCACGACAGGTGCCGGCACGCGGTCGAGTGCCTGCTCCAGGGCGGTCTGCTTGACCGTCACGAACACGGCGTCCACCGACTCGCGCAGGTGCGTGTCGGCCTCCACCGCGGCGGTGAAGTTCCCGTACTGGGTGCTCTCGATGCGCAGGCCGTCCCGGCTCAGCACGGCCGCGGTCTCCTCGCCGGCCAGGCAGATGACGCGGTGTCCGTCACGGGCGAGCAGCGCACCGATCAGGCCTCCGACACCGCCCGGTCCAAGGATGGCCACCGTCAGTGTGGTTGTGGTCACGTGCGCTCCTGTCGTTCCATCGGCTTGACCTGCAGTGCTTGACACCGTCGAGGCGTGGGCGACATCGTACTGGCATCAGTCGCGATGTATCGCGTTGCTTTGGGGATATACAGCCATGGGGGATATACCGATGAGTCCTGCCCGGCGGCTCGCCGCCCTGCCCTGCGGACGAAGAGGCAAGTGGGTCGTCCTCGCCGTCTGGATCGTCCTGCTCCTCGCCCTCGGGCCGCTGGCCGGCAAGCTCACCAACGCCGAGGACAACCAGTCCTCCAGTTGGCTCCCCGGAAGCGCCGAGTCCACCCAGGTCCTGAACCTCCAGGGCCAGTTCTCCTCCACGCAGAGCGCCCCGGCCGTCGTCCTGTACGTTCGCGACAGCGGCATCACCGCCGCCGACAGGGCCAAGGCCGCCGCCGACACCGCCGCCTTCGCAGGCGCTCCGCACGTGTCGGGACACATCATCGGCCCGGTCCCGGCGCAGGACGGCAAGGCGCTGCAGACCATCGTCCCGGTCGACCTCAGCACCGGCGGCTGGAACAACCTGGGCCCGGCCGTGGACAGTCTGCGCGCGACCGCCACCAGCGGCGACCAGGGACTGACCGTCCACATCACCGGACCGGGCGGCGTCGGCGCCGACCAGAGCAAGGCGTTCTCCGGCATCGACGGCACCCTGCTCTACGCCACCCTGGGCGTGGTCATCCTGCTCCTGCTGCTCACCTACCGCAGCCCCACTCTGTGGCTGCTGCCGCTGCTCTCCTCCGGCCTGGCCCTGACCGCCGCCGAGGCCGTCATCTACCTGCTCGTCAAGCACGCGGGGCTGACCGTCAACGCCCAGAGCGCGGGCATCCTGGTGGTCCTGGTCATCGGCGCGGGGACGGACTACGCCCTGCTGCTGGTGGCCCGCTACCGGGAGGAACTGCGCCGCCACGAGGACCGGCACGAGGCGATGGCCGAGGCCATGCACCGGGCTGGACCGGCCATCCTGGCCAGTGCCGCCACCGTCGCGCTCAGCATGCTGTGCCTGCTGTTCGCCCAGATGAACTCCACCAGCGGCCTCGGTCCGGTCTGCGCCATCGGTGTGGTGGTCGCCCTGGCCGCGATGCTCACCCTGCTGCCCGCACTTCTGGTGATCACCGGACGCTGGATCTTCTGGCCCGTCAAGCCCGCCTACGGGACCGCCGAACCCACCGAGCGCGGCGTATGGGCCCGGGTCGGCGGAGGCATCAGCCGCCGTCCCCGGCTGGTGTGGATCGGCACCACCCTGGCCCTGGGCGCCCTGGCGCTGGGCATGTTCAGCCTCAAGGCCGACGGGCTGTCCACCGCGGGCACGTTCACCAACACGCCCGACTCGGTGGTCGGCCAGACCGTCCTGGCCCAGCACTTCGCCGCCGGGACCGGCGCCCCGGTCATCGTCATCAGCACGGCGGGCGCCGGGGACCAGGTCCAGCAGGTCCTCGGCACCGTGCCCGGCATCGCCGCCACCACCGCGCCGAAGGTCATCGGTGACCACGCCTACGTCACCGGCACCCTCAGCGCGGCCCCGGACAGCCAGGCCGCCAAGGACACCGTGGACCGCGCCCGGGCCGCCGAGCACGCGGTGCCCGGTGCGGACGCCAAGGTCGGCGGAAACACCGCCGTGCTGCTCGACACCCAGCGGGCGTCCAAGCACGACGACTACGTCATCATCCCGATCGTGCTGGTGGTGGTCCTGCTCATCCTGGCGCTGCTGCTGCGCGCGGTGCTCGCCCCGGTGCTCCTGATCGCCACGGTGGTGCTGTCCTTCGCCTCGGCCCTGGGCGTCAGCTCCCTGGCGTTCACGCACCTGTTCCACTTCCAGGGCGAGGACAGCTCCTTCCCGCTGTTCGTCTTCGTGTTCCTGGTGGCCCTCGGCATCGACTACAACATCTTCCTGATGACCCGGGTCCGCGAGGAGTCCGCCACCCGGGGCACCCGCCGGGGCGCGCTGGCCGGGCTGGCCGCCACCGGGGGCGTGATCACCTCCGCGGGGCTGATCCTCGCCAGCACGTTCGGCGTCCTGGGGACGCTTCCCGTGGTGGGCTTCGCCGAGATCGGCTTCGCGGTCTGCCTGGGCGTCCTGCTGGACACCCTGGTGGTCCGGTCGATCCTGGTCACCTCACTCACCATGGACATCGACCGGCACCTCTGGTGGCCGAGCGCGCTGAGCCGGGTCACCACCCCCGCCGCGGTCCCCGCTGCGCGGAGCAGCCGGCAGTCACCGTCCGATGCCGGGGCCGAGCGCACCTCCTGAGCACCCGCGCGGTACCTGGACGGCCCGTCAGCGACCGGCTGGCGGGCCGTTCGCACGGCCTGCGGGCACGCAAAAAGAGCCCTCGACCGGTTACCGGTTCACCCCCGGAGGACCTGCCGCAGCCGCCGCACTCACACAACGGCGGGGTCGATGGCCGGGCGGGTGCGAGGGCATGCCCGGCCGCGCCCCTGCTCCGATCGGGCCCGCCTGGTCGTCCGCGCTCAGGAGCCGAAGAAGTCCACGATGCCGCTGTCGAGGGAGTAGTAGCCGCCGACGACATGCATCCGGTGCGCGTGGATCAGCGGACGGAGGAAGGCGTCCGCGCGCAACTGCTCCACTGTGAGGCGGATCTGTGCGCGCACCGTGTTGTCCACCTGGTCGCCGGGCATCGGCTTTGCCACCTCGTACGCCGGTCGAAGCGCCTCGACGACGTCTTCGAGGTGGTCCGGCGCCGTCGCGCATCTGTTCAGCACGTCCACCGCGAACGTGACGGCTCCGCACCGCTGATGGCCCATCACCACCACGAGCGGCGTCACCGCCTCCTCGGCCCCGTACTCCACGGCGCCCTGGACCAGCCCGTCGTTGGTCTGGGCCGCGGTCCGCACGACGAAGAGATCGCCGACCCCGAGGTCGAACACGATTTCCGGCGGTACCCGGGAATCGATACAGCCGAAGACCGTCGCCAGCGGGTGCTGCGCCCCGGCCACCGCCAGGCGGCGCGCCACCGTCTGGTGCGGATGGGTCAGCCGTCCCGTCACCCAGCGCCTGTTCCCCTCGACGAGCCGGCGCAGCACCTGCTCGGGGGTGGGCATCGGTCCGCTCGTCTCCTGAACGTCCTGGCCGTCCTCTGTGGACGCGTAGGCAGACGACTCCCCCGCGGCACCGAGCACGGGAGCGGCCGCGAGGCACGCGGCGCCGCCGGCCAGGAATCGCCGGCGCGAGGGCGCGGCGGCGCCGGATCGCCCAAGCCCCAGCTGCTCGGTCTGCCCGGTCTGCTCGTTCACCTCGGGTACTCCTCGCTCGGGGACCGGCCGATCCCCGGGCCGTCCCACCAGCCTCCACGCGTCGGACGCGCGGTCCGGCAGCGCCGTGACTCCTTCATTCGCACGGCGGTACGGATTCACCCGATCGGGGACTGCGGCGAGCGCCTCGACGACGTCAGCGTTCGCCGTCCGACGGGCCACGCCTGAGCCTGTCCAGGATGCCGGGGATGCGCCGACACAGCGCCCGCTCCTCGTCGTTGAGCTCGGTCCGGATCGCCGCCGCGATGCCGGCGGTCCGGTGCCGTCGCTCGTCACCCAGCCGAGCGAGCCCTTCATCGGTGACGTGCACCAGGACTCTGCGGCGGTCGATCGCGTCCGCCTCCAGCAGGACGAGTCCTTGCTCCGCCAGCAATCCCACCGTGCGGGCCATGGACTGGTGGCGGACGCCTTCGCGGGCGGCCAGGTCGGTGATCGACAGGGCGCCGGCCCGCGCCAGGTGGCCCAGCACCGCTGCCTGACCGGCCGGCATGACGTCGCCGGTGCGGGCCCAGCGAACAAACTCCCCGACCGCTGCGCGCAGCAGTTCGGCGTCGACTTCCGCCTGCTCGGTTTCTTCCACTTGCCCAATGTACAGCACCGCTGTACATTTTTTTATACAGCGCCGCTGTACATTTTCGCGCAGAGGAGACCTCCCGTGTCCTACCACCCCTACGAACTCGCGGTGCCCGCACCGATATTCACGATCACCAGCAGCGACTTCCCGGACGGCGGAAGCCTGCCGATCTCGGCCTACAACACCGAGGACGGCGCGAACGAATCACCGGAGCTGGCATGGGCGGACCTCCCCGAGGGCACCCGCAGCCTCGTGGTGACCGCCTTCGACGCCGATGCCCCGATCCCGGGCGGCCTGTGGCACTGGGCCGTGAAGGACATCCCCGCGTCCCTGCCGGGCCTCCCCCGGGACGCGGGCAGGCCGGACGGCGGCGGACCGGGCACGCCGCTTCGGAACGACCTCGGCCGGCTCGGCTACTCGGGCGTCAACCCGCCAGCCGGCACCGGCACACACCGCCTGCACATCTGCGTCACCGCCCTCGGCGTCCCGACTCTCGACGTCCCGGACGGCGCCGGCCTCGCCATGCTCAACATCCTGATGATTCAGCACACCCTCGGGCGTGCCCTCCTCATCGGAACCAGCCAGGCGCCGGAAGCCTGACCCGAGCAAAGTCGTCAGGCACCTCCGCGCCGCCGCCACCGCCGGTGGCGGCGCGAGGGACGCCGTTTCGCGGGGGATGTTGGCCGGAGCCCGTGCTCCGCGTTTCCCGCTGCCGTAACGGTGACAGGGAACGTGTGCGATGCCAGAGTAGGTCCGTACACGCAATAGTGCGGGCCTCCGGCCGGACCCTGCCCCCGTGTCCCGGCGCCCATGTCCGCGGCGCCGGACCCCCGAGCACCCTTCGCCTCAGCACACCCCTGCCCGCGTCGTCCTGGAGTCGGTCCGCGCCGTCACGATGCAGGACAACCCGAGCGCGGTCCAGCGCCCGTACGTCTTCGCCATCACCGACGACTCCGACCTGTGGGTCAACTGGTGGTCAGCGCCGCAGCAGCGAACGGCGGGTGGGCCTGCGAGGGATGTTCGCAGGCCCATTTCGCCGAGAGCTGTTGTCAAGATCTGTGGATTGCTCGCGTTCGGCTTGTCACGGGCGATGCCGGTCCGGTTCGCGCCCCGGCACCACCAGCGGCATCTTCGCCACCCGCGACCTCAGCCGCACCCTCGTCTACTCCCTCGACCGACCGGGCGCCGATCCGCGTTCCCCTCCATCCCGAGGGTCGCCATCGCCGCGTTTCCGGCGTACTGACTGACCTCAGGTTGAGGACCAGCCCGACCGTCCCGACCGATCCGGCCGGACCGGCTTCGGTGAGGGGTTCGCTGCAGCGGATCGACCGGTGCTTCCGAGTTCCCCCACCGAACCGAAGCCAACGGCCTGCCGAAGATCAGCTGTTGCGGGGGTGACGCTTGGCGGCTCGTTCGTTGCCGTGCTTGTAGTTGCCGGTCCAGCGAGCCATGACGAGCTGCGGGTCGCCGCTTTGAGCCTCCCCCAGGAACTCCTGCGCCCGTGCCCCGCGCAGCCGGGCAGCCACCCGGGACCCGTGAGTGACGACCACAGTCCCGTCAGGCCGTTCCTCGTAGCTGAACCCTGACGGTGCAGGCAAGACTCCCCCTCGGCCACCGGACGCACGACGGCGTCACCGTCGCACACCCGGTACGGCCCCGGCCACCGGATATCGGGGGTCGGCCCTGGTATCTGGCGGGCGCACGGGGCTCGGTCAGAACAGGTTGTCGGGGGTGTCGAGCCAGGGGCGCTGTCCGTCCTGATCCACGGTCAGGCCGAAGCGGTCCCTGGCGGGGCGCTCGTGGCCGACAAAGAAGCGGTGGGCGTTCTCCAGCGCAGACCAGGGCGGAAGCCGGCCGCCCTCGGCCACGGTGCCGTCAGCCCGGACGTCGGCGATCGAGCCGTCTGCGGTCCACAGCCGGGCCGAGACGGGCTTTCCGGCGTCGTCAAGGTCGTACTGCCAGGTGATTCCAGGGACGGCGAGGCTTGCCACGAAGCGAAAGGCGTTGTCGGCGATCGTCTCCACGGGCAGGTCGGTGGTGCGTGCAGGAGTGTCGGGCAGTGCGGGGCGCCGCACGATTCCGCTGTCGCCCCGGGCGCGCAGGGGCATGAAGAAGGCGGCGCCGGGCAGGAAACGCCCGCTTCCGGTGGTGGCGGTCGTACGGTGGATGCGTGCCACGCCGGCACCGATGGGGGCGAGGATAAATCCGTTGTCGGAGAGGTCACCGAACCAGTCCACCGGGATTCGGGGGATCTGGCAGGTCGCGATGATCCGGTCGAATCGACCTGGGGTCGGGCGCAGGCTCGCGCCGTCGGCGGTGATCACCGCAGGCCAATAGCCCGCGCGGGACAGCCGCTGTTCGGCGGCCGTGACGATCTCCTCGTCCACGTCCACGGTGGTCACGTTGGCGTCGCCCAAGCGGTGGGCCAGGAGGGCGGCGTTGTATCCGGTGCCGGTGCCGATCTCCAGCACGTTCATCCCGTCCTTGACCTCCAGGGCCTGGAGCATGGCGGCCATGACGGAGGGCTGAGAGGACGCGGATGCGGTGTTGCCGTCGATCAGGTGCGTAACCAGCGCCCGGTCTTCGTAGACGGCGGTGATCCATTCCTTGCGCTGATCCGGATCGTCGCTGCTGATCCTGCGCTGCCCCTCGGGGCCGGGGCGGTAGAAATAGGGAACGAACACGTGGCGGGGCACGTCCTCGAAAGCGGCTCGCCACACCTCTTCGGTGAGGTTTCCATCATCGGCCAAGGCGGCGACGAGCCTGCTGCGCAGGGTGGCGGCGTCGAGGTCCAGGAGGTCGTCAGTCATGGACGGCGGCTTTCTCCAGCAGGTCGGCGAGTGCTTGTGTGATCGCGGTGCGGGTGCAGTCGATGAAGGCCCACTGGCCGCCGGCGTTGACGTCGATCAGCCAGT
Organism: Streptacidiphilus sp. EB129; assembly: GCF_041262645.1. Taxonomy (NCBI): domain Bacteria; kingdom Bacillati; phylum Actinomycetota; class Actinomycetes; order Kitasatosporales; family Streptomycetaceae; genus Streptacidiphilus; species Streptacidiphilus sp. EB129. Next base: position 64,391 of record NZ_JBGCCS010000029.1, on the reverse strand, counting down.
ACGTTCCGGCGGTGTCAACGATCAGGTCGATAGCTGCATAGACCAGGCCGAGGCGGTAGAGCATGTCCAGGATTCCCGCACGGAGCGTCAGCGGAAGCTCGATCTCGGTATAGCGCAGGTTCGCGGAGTCGGTGCGCCAGTCCAGGCGGCCAGGCCCTTCGGAGGCGTCGATACGGGCGGCGAACAGTTCCCCGGCAACGCAGGTGACCCGCACCTCGAACACTTTGTCGCTGATCTCGCGCTGAAACAGGTGAGCGGTCAACGCGATGCGCGGATCGTCCCACTGCTCGGGCTGGACGCGGCTGGTGTAGAGCTGGCCGCGCTTCCCGTCCTCGGTATGGATGATGCCCCCGAGAACCTTGGTGATGATCCGGCCGCCGCAGGATTCGGCGAAGGGTCGCACTGCCTGCGGGTCGTTGGTGATCAGGGTCGGCGGGACGGCGAGACCGGCTTCGGCCGCTGCGGTGAGCTGCGCGGGCTTGGTGCAGTCCGCGTTGCGCTCGGGCCGGTTGACCCACAGCACACGCGACAGGGAGCCCAGAACCCCGATGATGGAGCGCTTGGCCTGTGAGGTGGCGAACCGCTGTTCGGAAGCGCCCATGGTGGCCGCCCAGCGAAAGGCGGTGGGCTTGCGCCACCACACTGCCCGCAGGTCGGACAAGTCGAGGCCGCGCAGGGGACCGGCCAGGGTGCCCAGCCACTGGCCACCCGGGGTCAGGGTGGTGGTGAGGGCAGCCTGCTGGGGGAAGTCGGCGAGGTCCATGCGCCAGAAGGGCACCTGGCGCTGGTTCAGCTCGCGCAGGACGTAGTCCGCCGTGGGGTCCAGGTCGTGGGTAACGACGAGCACGCGGGGCGAGGCGCCCCGCGTGTCGCCGTTGGTACCAGTCATCATCCTCAGTCGTCGTTCGCGTCGGAGTCGATCGCGATGGCGTCCTTGCCGTCGGACTCGGTGTTGCAGGACGAGTTCGCCATCGCCGTCGGCAAGTCGTCGATGACGGTCAGGCCGTCCAGCACGGACAGCTGCGTGTCGGGGTCGACGGTGACGGTGGGTCGGGGACCGACCCGGACCAGGGGGGTCAGGACGGTGAGCCCGAAGGGCCGGGTGGCCTCCGGGCCGGAGGGCTCCTGGGACACTTCCAGGTTCAGCGTGGGTACGCGGTCGGTCAGAGCGAGCATGTGTTTCTCCTTCGTCGAGAGCGGATGATGCGGCGGCCGATTCGTTCACGGGTACGGCAGGCCGTCGCTTCCTTCCCGGCCGTGGAGATCACGTAGCGGGAAGGGGTCTGCGGGCTACCGCCGAAGCCGGTCGGGGCAGGTGCGCGAGTCGCAGGTGCAGAGCGGCCAGCTTGCCGAGACGGGGACGTAGGAAACCCCGTTGGTCTCCTCGCGCATCACCTCAGTCCACGTGCCGGCCTCGTCCTGGGCTTTCACCACCACGGTCATCGCGTGGGCGGGACGGTCACCGGTCATCACGTCGGCCGCCCCTTCGCATCCGGGTGCGGCGGCTGCCCTCGGCGAGTTGGGCAAGCACGGATCGTCGGCGCGCGGCCCGGCCGGCGTCGCAGACGAACACGGTGAGGTGCCCGTCGGGGCCGGTCCTGGTGTAGACCTCCGTGTCGTCGGTGCGGTGCGGTGCCGTGGGCGTCACCATCGTTGCCGTCTCCCTGCGTCGTGGAACTACCACGATGCGGCCGGTACGTGCACAGATCTACTGCCGCGTCCTATAGGCCCGCCCTATATTGCAGAGATGGATCCAGAGTTGGGGGTATGGGCACATCCAGCGCTGCGGGCCGCCGTGGGCGCCCAGGACTGGCCAACGGTGTTGCGGCTGTGGGCGAAGCTCACCCGCAGTACGCAGAGCAGGATGGGCGCGCTGGTGGGCCTGGCGCAGCCGGACATCTCAGCGATCGTCAACGGGCGTCGCAGCGTGACCTCCGTCGAGGTGCGACAGCGGATCATCGAGGGCCTGGGCGTTCCGCTGGAGCTGGTGGCCGGCGGTCCAGTGAAGGAAATGCCGCTGCCGTCGCTGGTGGTCCCCGGCGTGGCGGTGGAGATCGAACGCCTGGCGAGGGTCGGTCAAGGATCAGTACGGCTGGACACGTCGTCGCTGGAGACGATGGAGCACCTGCTCGCCGAACACCGCCAGGCGGAAGACACCCTGGGATCACGGATCATGAACGGCGTCGTGCTGGCCCAGTTCGAAGCCGTGGTGGGGCTCTACGACCAGGCACGGGGGCCTATCGCCGACCGCTTGGTGCGGCTGCTCGCCGAGTACGCGCAGTTCCTCGCGTGGATGGCGCAGGACCAGGACAACGCCCCTGCGGCTCTGGGCTGGTTCGACCGGTCGTACGACTGGGCGATGGAGTCGGGCCACCCGGACATGGCGGCGACCACGATGAGCATGAAGGCCCACCTGGCGTGGTCGCAGGAGAACGGCCGCCGCTGTGTACGACTGGGTGAAGCTGCGGTAGCCACGGCAGGCGCGTCGCGGATGACGCAGGGGATGGCCACGCAGATGACCGGCCGCGGCTACGCGCTCCTCGGCGACAGTGCGCACGCGTACCGCCACCTGGACGAGGCACAGCAGATCATCATGTCGGCGACCGACGTGCCGCCCTGGCTCTACTTCTACGGCGAGTCGTGGTTCGCGGCGCAGCGGGGTATGGCTGAGCTGCACCTGGGGCAGTGGGGTCGCGCGACAGAGAACCTGTCGGCCGGGCTTGCCGGGCTCGCGTCGTCCTACCGGCGTGACCGGGCCTGGTACGGGTCCTGTCTGGCCCGCGCCTACGCGGGCGCGGGCGAGGCGGGCATGGCGCTGGAGCAGGCCATGGGCATTGTCGATGACGCGTTCAAGATCGGTCGGCCGCACACCTGGGAGGAGCTGCACCGTACTGCCGCGCTACTGCTGCGGTCCGGTTCCGGGGAGGGGCGCGTATTGGTCGACGCGCTGAGGTCCAAGGGATAGGCCACGGTTGAGATTCCGGAGATCGTACCGACGGGCCCCGCCGGTACCGTGGTGCGAGCCACATCCGGCGCCGACCTGCTGGTGGCCGGCCGCCGCCATGTCGACAACCCCTGCGGCACTGAGCGTCACGGGCGGCAGCGTGCGGTCCCGGTCCAGGCTGTATCCCCCGGCCCGACCGGCGTCACTGCGGATCAGCAGGCCGGACGCCACAACGTCTCAAGATGCCGCTCCACGGTGCACAGCTGACCTCAAACCGCCGCGCCAGCCACGGAGCACTGCGCGGCCGCGGCTCCACCGCTCGAAGCTCCTCGACCAGCGAGTGCAGGCGATCGGTGCGGCTCACAGCCACCGATGCGGAACTGCGCGGGCCGAATTGACGCAGGGACAGCCCACCTCTCCGGGTACGGCATCACGCCATCCTGGCGCGGTGAGCCCAGTCACAGGCGACCCGTCAGGCGGGTCACGGCACCCGCCGCCGACCCCGGCCGGGTGGCCGGCCGCGAAAAATCTGACCGTGCACGGCAACCGGGCCGTGGCACTTGGCGTCTTGGGGGGTGCTCGTGATGATCACCGGGTCACCACACCCGCGCAACGAGTCAACTCGTCCGGACCTGGCCCAGGAGGAACTGTGAACCGTCGGACCCTTGCGCTTGCCCTTGGCACCATCGTGGGAATCGCGGCACTGAGTAGTTGCTCGGCGACGGGCACGAGCCCTGGCGGGTCCAGTGTGTCGAGCAGCAGCCCCAGCCCGACCGCGAGCAGTTCGGACGGTACGGCAACGCCCGGTCCCGGGCCGAGTACCCCTTCGGCGTCGGCTCCCGCCGGAGCTGCGGGCTCTGGCGCCGCGGTCGCCGCCGGGACGTGTCCGGGGCGGCCGCGTGCTACCCGGTACGTGGCTCTCAACGGGCACGACACCGCGGCGGACACCGTGGAACTGGTGGTTCGCGGTGGTCACTACGTCTGCGATGACCCGGCCAACCCGGACGCCGCCGTGTTCGTTCCCACCGGGTCGAACCAGGAGCTCGTCATCCGCGAGGATGCGCAGATCCTCGCCACCGCCCCGGTGACCACGGGAACGAGCGGTCGCGTGATTTCCTTGCAGGAGTTGCTGGACTGGATCGGCGCCCATCACGGTGCTCCGGCGGTCTTCACCTATGCGACCGATTCGCAAAACCGCATCGTCCGCCTCACCGAGATCTACAACAGCTGAGGTCGTCAGCCTCGGGCCGGCACGAGTGGGCTGGTCACGGCCGCGACGCCGGTAGGAGTCGCGGCCGCGACCACGGCAACCAGGCGGTGCGAGCGGAGAGGCTCAGCGCAGTCGGCGCGCGCGCAGCACCAGGTCGTCGGTGTGGTGCGCGCCGGCACCGCCGTCGGGTGCCACGCGTGGCCGCTGCTCGTCCACCTCCACCTCCCAGTCGTCGTCGAGCAGTGCGGCGACCATCGAGGGCCAGACGTAGTCAGCCGGGTCGAAGCCGCTGTCGTCCGCCTGCCGACTCTCCATCCCCGCGTGGTGGACCAGCAGCAGTACGCCGCCGGGCGCGACGGCTGCGAGCAGCGCTCGCTCGGCCGCGGCGTCGGGGGTGCGCTGCAGGGCCGGGTACTGCGCGGAGACCAGGTCGAAGGGGGCCGGCGGGAGCGCCGCGTGCGTCAGTGCGGCGTGCACCCAGCGAACGGCGACCCCGGCGTCCTGCGCGTGCCCGGCCGCCCGCTCCAGCGCCACGCCCGAGACCTCGAGCGCGGTCACGTCCCAGCCATGGCGTGCGAGCCAGATGGCGTCCGCGCCCTCGCCGCAGCCGACGTCGAGCACCCGCCCGGGGGTGAGCCCGGCCACCTCGGCCACGAGCGCACCGTTGGGCCGGCCGCTCCACAGCTGTTGTCGGTCGGCGTACCTGTTGTCCCACTCCGCCCGCACCGCTGGGTCGCCGACGTATCCGTCGGCCTGCGAGGTGGTGTCGAGCGCTGGCGATCCTGCTGCGATGTTGTCGGTCACGGGCTCACCGTCGCCGATCGCGTCCCGGTCACGCCACTTCTGTTGCCGGTCCGGCAACACGGCATCCCGGGGGCGAGGACGGGGTGGCGGTACTGGAGGCGGTGGTCCCGCTGGACAGGTTCTGCGATGGCACCCGGTGCGCCCCGCGTCGGTGCCGCGCGCTCTGCAGTTGCCGCAGCTTCTGCCGCACGCATCGCGGCAGGCCGGAACGGATCGGTCACAGACAGGAATCGGCCAGTTACGGCGGGGCGGGGAGTGGGCGCGCTGGGCGTGGGTAGCCATCGGCGGCTGTCGCCCCTGGAGCCTGTCGGCCTGTTGGGGTTCCCCGGTCTGGAGGAGGTGTGAGGGGTTTCGTGGGCGCCGACTGGCTGTGCGCCGACGGCCTGACCACGCTGGAGTACCAGGAATGGATCGAGCCGGTGTGCGTCTCGTCCGCCCTGCCCGACGTGTTGTCCCTGGGTCAGATGGTGTCGGGCCTTGCCCGGGCCGGGTTCCTGATCGACGACTACTGCGACCTGGCGGCACTCGGCGACATGGGGCCCAACTGGCAGATCTTCGAACAGGCGGCGCGGACCCTCGCCGAGCCCCGCCCCGCGGGCAGGGAACTCATGTACCAGCACTGCCTGTCGACCGCTCGGGCAGGGCGCGCGGGGAAGTTCGTCATCGGGTACTGGTCCGCGCGCAAGCCCACGGACTGACCCGATGGGAACCGATCACCCCTGCGTCGTTGTCGTCGGGGCCGGCATCGCCGGCCTCACCGCGGCATTCCGCCTCCAGCAGGCGGGATGCCGGGTGAGGATCCTGGAATCCCAGCCACCGGAACGGCTCGGCGGCCGGATGGCGACCGTGGGCCGGGACGGCTTCCCTGTCGACCTCGGCGCCCCACTGCTCGCCCGCCGCTACCGGCGCATGCTGAACCTTCTCGCCGAGGCGGGCGCGAGCCACCTCGTCACGCCCGCAGCCGACGAGCTCGCCGTTCTGCACGGCGGCCGGACCCTGCGCGGCCGGACCGGCAGCCTGCCCAGACTCCTGAGCGGCGGCCTGCTCTCCACCGTGCCCCTGCGCCACCGGCTCCGGCTGCTGCACGACGTACGGAACCTGCACCGGAGCATCGGCTCGTCAGCCACCTCCGCGATCACACCCGCCCAGCACGAATCGACCGCGGCCTACGCCCGCCGGCGCCGCTTCCCCGACACGGTGATGAGCCACATCCTGGACCCGCTGAACGCCACGATGACCCTCAGCGACCCCGACCGGACCTCCGCAGCGACCCCGCTGCTCACGCTGGCGTTCTTCGCGGCCGGCAACGGACTGTTCACCGCCCCCACCGGCACCGGCTTCGTCCCGCACGCCCTGGCCCAGAGACTGGCCGTCACCCATCACGCACGCGTCACCTCGGTGGAGGAGGCGAAAGACCACGTCACCGTCGTCTGGACCTCGCCCGGCGACGGCGACCACGAGGAACAGGCGGACGCCGTCGTACTCGCCGTCCCACCCGACCAACTGCCCGCCCTGTGGCCCCAACTCCGCCAGGACCAGCACGAGTACTTCGCCTCTGCCCGGTACGCACACCTTCTGCAGGTCACGTTCTGTCTCAACAGGCCCACCAGCGAAACCGCCGTCGTCCTGTACGCCGGCAGACACGACCTCCCGCAGGTCGCCGCGCTGATCCTGCAGCACAACCTCTCCCCCGACCGGGTCGGCCACGGACGGGGAATGGTCACCGCCTATCTACGGGACACGACCTCCCAGGACTGGTGGCATGACGACGACAGGCTCATCGCCCGGCGAGTCACAGCAGCCGTCCGCAGGGCCGGCCTCCTGCCGGAACTGGACTCCGCAGTCATCGCCACCCACGTGGACCGCATCTGGCCCAGCGTCCTCATCCGCCCACCGCAGGACCCGGGCCTGCTCGCCCGACTGGAAGCCACCACACACCAACAGGCCCACCGAGTACACCTGGCCGGGGCCGACCTCTTCGGCCACTCCACCACCATCGGCAGCCTCACCTCGGGAGAGCAGGCAGCACACCGAGTCCTCGCCCGCCTGGGGGCTGGGGCAGCGACAGCATGAACTGTCGCCCGGGGCGGACGAATCCGAAGACGAGAGGGACGTCGTTGAGCGCGGTGGCACGGGAGACCGCAGGCGAGGACCTGGGGCTGCTACGACGAGCCGTCGATCAGCACCTGACCGACTTCCTCGCTGGCAAGGCCGACGCCGCGTCACAAGGCGGCGCACTACCCGCCGGCGTGGTGGAAGAACTGCGCGGATTCATCTTCGCCGGAGGCAAACGACTGCGCCCGCTGCTGTGCCTGCTGGGATGGCAGACAACCGCCGGCCACGACGCCGGCCTGCCCGACCCGGTCCTGCGGGCCGCGGCCTCGCTGGAGATGTTCCACGCCTTCGCCCCGGGATCGAAGCGCCCGGATGTCCGGTCCGCTCGCGCCCGCAGCGGCTTCCCGTCCCGCGCTGATCAGCCGGTCCCGGCCGGCCGCAGGACCGCGCGGATCGGGCGGGATGGTTGGAGGGTCAGGCCGGGGAACGGCTTGATCTCCTTCAGCTCGGCCTCGACGTGCCAGCGCTGGGCGAGCACGGCGAGCACCAGTGCCGCCTCGACCAGCGCGAAGCGCGTGCCGAGGCAGGTGCGCTGACCGCCACCGAAGGGGAACCAGGCATGGTCGGGGATCGGGTCCGGTGCGTCCTCGTCCCAGCGTTCCGGACGGAAGGCGTCCGGGGCGGGGAAGAACCGCGGGTCACGGTGGACGGACCACTGGCTGGTCCAGACCGTCGTTCCCTCCGGCACCGGTCGGCCGCCGAGGGTCGCGCCGGGCCGGGCGACCGCGCTGATCAGCCAGATCGGCGGGTAGAGGCGCAGGGACTCCTTCACGATCGCCTGGGTGAAGGGAAGCCGGGCGTAGTCGTCGAAGGTCGGCAGCCTGCCCTCCAGGACCGTCGCGAGCTCGGCGTCCAGCCGGGCCCTGGCCTCCGGCGCGGCGGCGAGCAGATGCCAGGCCCAGGCGAGCGTGGTCGAGGTCGTCTCGTGGCCGCCGATGTAGAGGGTGATGCACTCGTCGCGCAACTCCCGCTCGGACAGCGGCTCGCCGCTGTCGTCCCTGGCCGCCAGCAGCCGGCTGAGCAGGTCGTCGCGCTCCTCGCCGTTCGCCGCCGCCTGGTGGTGATCGACGATGATGCGGTGGATGTCCGAGTCCAGCGTCGCCACGGCCGTGCGCAGCCGGCGTCGGCCCGGGGTGGGGAGCCACGCCGGGAGGAAGACGGTGACCCCGCGGAACTCCGCGCCGATCTCCTGCTGGGCCACCGCCATCGCGTCCGCGATGACCTGCTCGCGCCCGGCCGTCTCCACGCCGAACAGGGTCCGCACGGCAATCCGCTGGGTCAGCGCGGTCATCTCTGCCGCCACATCGACCGACCGGCCGTCCGACCAGCCGCAGGCCATCGCGTCGGCGCACTCGACCATCGTGGCCGCGTAGGAGCGCACCTGACGCGGGCGCACCGAGGGCTGGACCAGGGCGCGCTTGCGACGCCAGTCGGGGCCGGTGCTGGTGACCACGCCGTCGCCCAGCACATGACGGAAGGCCCAGCCCAACTCGGCGGGGCTGAAGCCGATCTCGACCTGGGCCAGCAGCTCACCCACGTCCTCGGGCCGGGAGACGAACACCGCCTTGCGCGGGCCCAGCGCCCAGGGCACCCAGTCGCCGTAGACGTCGCGCAGGTGACAGAAGAAGGCCAGCGGATCGCGCGCGAAGGCCGGCAGGTTGCCCAGCAGCGGCAGCCCGCGCGGGCCGCGGGCGGCAGGTGTGGTTCCGTTCGCAGAAGCCAGAGTTGACGTCACGCGGCCATGGTGACCGGACCGGCCTCAGCTCTCAAGGGGCAGTTCGCCCCGAGAGCGGGCGCTACCGGGCGAACACGGCGCTGTCGGGCGGTTCACGGCCGGGGTGTGGCAGGCCACACCCCGACTGGATGGCAGACCGCAGTGACCGGGCGAACGCCGGTGCGCCATGGTCATCCGCATGACATCAACATCGCGACCCACCAGCGCGCACGGACGATCCCGATCCTCAGGTATCCCCGGTCGCGCATTCGCCGTGCTCGTCGCCCTCGCCGTGGCCCTCGTCCCGGCTTTCATCGTCGCCCCCGGCCCATGGGCGGCGAGCATGTCCGGCGGCGGCTTCGGCGATCAGCGAGTCCTCGTCGACGGCCTCTCCACGTCGTTCGTCGACTACTGGAGTTCCGGCGACCGGAACTTTCCCCCGGGCTTGGAGCGGGTTGTCGACTACTGGCTCCAGTTCCATGTGGTCAAGGCTGTGATCGCCGCGACCCTGCTCACCGTGCTGACAACGCTCGGCGTTCTGCTCTGGAAGGCCTTTCTGCGGGCCGGCGGGATCAGGGCGGGAGGCAGGGCCGCTCTCGCGTCGGCCGGCGTTGTCGTCACGGCGCTCGCGCTGTTCTCGTTGACGGCGGTCATGGCCAACATCCAGGGGGCGACAGCGCCCTTCTCCTCGCTGCTGTCGATGCTTCCGATGCACGCGCCCCACGGAGAGCTCGCCGATACGCTCGATCAGGTCAGGCGGCGCCTGGCCGACTACCCGAATTCCGGTGACCGAACTCCGCCTGCGGTCGAGGTGATGGTCAGCGACTTTTCCCGGTACCACGCGGTGATCGCCGTGGCCGCCACGATGGTGGCGGCCGTCCTTCTCGGTATGAGTGTGGTGTCGTGGAGGAGGTTCGCGAGCACAGCGGCGTCCGACAGGCGAACGAGGCGCGTGTTCAGGCTGTTCGGTCTTCTCTCGGCCTTGCTGGCGTCAGCCGTCATCGTTGTCGCTGTGGCGAACCTGACCACCGCAGCCGATCCGGCGCCGGCGCTCCTGGCCTTCTTCCACGGCGGATGGTGAGGAGCCGCCCCGTCAGGCGTTGAGGTAGGCGAGGACCGCGAGCACCCGGCGGTGCTGAGCGTCGTCGGGCGGCAGGCCGAGCTTCGCGAAGACGTTGCCGATGTGCTTTTCCACCGCGCTGTTGGAGAGCACCAGCCGCCGGGCGATGGCCCTGTTGGAATGGCCCTCGGCCATCAGTGCCAGCAGTTGCCGTTCACGGGCGGTCAGTGCGCCCAGCGGGTCGTCCCGCCGCCGTCCGGCCAGGAGTTGGGCGACGACCTGAGGGTCGAGCACCGTCGCGCCACGGGCGACGCGGTCCAGGGCGTCCAGGAACTCCTCGACCCTGGCGACCCGGTCCTTCAGCAGGTAGCCGACCGCGCCGGAGCCGTCCGCGAGCAGGTCGGCGGCGTAGGACACCTCCACGTACTGGCTGAGCACCATGATCGGGGCACCGGGAACTTGTCCGCGGGCGGTGATCGCCGCCCGCAGCCCCTCGTCGGTATGGGTCGGCGGCATCCGCACATCGACGACCGACACGTCCGGGCGGTGTGCGAGCACCGCCTCGACCAGCCCGGGGCCGTCACCGACCGCCGCCACCACTTCGTGACCGTCCTCGGCGAGCAGGCGGACCAGCCCCTCGCGCAGCAGCACCGCGTCATCGGCGACGACGATCCGCAGCGGCTCTCGGGCCGTGGGGTCCGACGGCGTTCCGGGCACTGTTCCGTCCGAGGTCAGCGACATGGCAGCTCCGCGGTGACCGTCGTCGGGCCGTCCTCGGGACTGTTGACCCGCAGTCGGCCGCCGACCGCCTGCACCCGGTCGGCCAACCCCTGCAGTCCATGTCCCTTGGCCAGGGCCGCGCCGCCCACCCCGTCGTCCGTCACCCGGACCCGCAGCATTCCCTCAGCATGACGCATTCCGACCGTGCACCGGCGGGCGTGGCTGTGCTTGGCCACGTTGGTCAGCGCCTCGGCGACCACGAAGTACGCGGCCGTCTCGACGGCGGCGTCCAGCGGACAACCCAGGGGACCGGCGTCGAGCTCTGCGGGTACGACGCAGCGCGCGGCAAGAGAGGACAGCGCCTCCCGCAGTCCGCGGTCGACGAGGATCGGCGGTGCGATGCCCCGCGACAGCGCCCGCAGCTCGTCCAGCGCATCCTGGGCCCGGAGGACGGCGTCGGCGAGTGCGGCCCGCGCGAGTTCCGGCCTGCTGTCGAAATGATGCTGCGCGCGTCCCAGTTCCATCGCCAGACGGACCAACTGCTGCTGGGGCCCGTCGTGGATGTCCCGTTCGAGCCGGCGCAGGGCAGCCGCCTCAGCCGTCACCACCGCGACGGCTTGCGCGCGGGCGGTGTCGCGCTCCTGCTCCAGTCCACTGATCCTGCGGTGCAACGCGGACATGCTGGACAGCAGCGCCCGCCCGAGTCCGGCCTGGGCCACGACGCACACCCGGGTCACGACAGGCAGGGTGAACAGCAACAGCACGGCGACTGTGATCGCGAAGGCGAGCCGCGCGGCCGGCGACGTCAGCCCCAGGCTCAGGGCGATGTGGGACCGGCCGCTGCCCGCGTACAGGGTCATCGGCCGCAGGGACCCCGGCGCGACCCGGCTGCGCAGGGGGTACGTGGCAATCGCGACTCCCACGAACCACCACAGCACCGTCACCACCGTGGTGACCAGCACGACCGGAAGCACCGTCACCGCATGCGCCAGGTCGAGCCACAGGTCCGCCCCGTCGGCCGTCTCCTTCGACCTCGGCCGCCCGCCCGTGTCCTTTGCCCCGCCGGCCCGGGAACGTACCTGGCCGATCCGCCACCACTCCAGGTCGCCGGGCCAACGCGCCAGAGCCAGAGCCCGGGCCGCGACGGGCGAACCGCCCGGCGCCAACGAACCGACCGCTGCGACACACAAACCGCCGACCACCAGCGGCAGACCGACAGCGGCGCTCAACGGCGCGGTAAGGAGATACAGCGATTCCACGAGCGCGCGACGCCCGACGCGAACGGCAGACCCGGCACTTGGCCGCCACCGGCCCGCGACCATGGAAGGCAACGACTCAACCATCCACGGAGGCTAACGCGGAGCAGCACTGTGGCGTTACCTGGGCGCGCCGTTCGTACCACAGGGGCGTCTCCTTCCGCTGCCCGCGTCGTTCTCGCCGGTGCCGCAGTACTCGACGCTCTTCCCGGTCAGGAAGGCGGAGGCCGCTCAGGTCGCAGTGGTGTCGCCTGGGGAGTCTCCTGGACTTATGAACGGGCTGTGGATCGCGGTCGCGACAGTCGCCGTCGCGGTGGCCCTGGTCGTCCTCGTGCATGTCAGGGTCAGAGATCATGAGCAGCGGCGCGAGGAGGACGAGGCCCGCGCACGCGCGGTCGTGGTGGTGTGGAGTCTCCACAGTGGACAGCTCCCCCACGCACCCGGGGCGGTGATCACCAACGGGGGTGGGGATCCGGTCCGGGCCGTCGAGATCACGTGCGTCGTCGCACTCGACGGCCAGGGCCGGGAGTGGGTCGCGGTACTGCCCGGCGGGCCGCCCTATCGTGGTGAGCTCGGCGCCGGGGATGCGTGGAGCTGCGCCCTGTCGGGACCGTACCTGCGGCACGGCGAGCCCCGCACCGTGGTCGACGGCGACCAACTCGTGGTGACCTTCCGGTTCACCGACCTGCACGGGCACCAGTGGCAGCGCGTGGGAGACGATCCGCCCCAGCTCTTGTACGCCGGCTCCTCCCATCCCCGTCGGCACAGTGCCTGACATCAAAAAGCGTCCGGAGCGGCTCTGTCTGCAAATGCCGGTACGTATACGGCGTCGAAGTTCTGCCTGACCCTTCGGATCACCTTGCACCCCGGCGACCAAGGCGTGGATTGTCAATTCGGTGCGGATTCTGTCGAACGAGGGATGCTGAAACAGTGCGCCCCAGGTTATTTCCACTCATGCGGAGACGAAATTTCCTCGCGCACTGTTCCGCCGCACCTGCTTTCCCCGGACGCGGGCCCGTGACAGAGCCGGGTCCCCCGAGCGTCTGCTCGGGGGACCCGGTGTCGTGTCCTGTGCTGCTGCCTACCGCTGGTCAGCAGGTCACCAGTGGGAGCCGGCAGTGGTACCGGCCGAGGCGGTGGGCCAGGGTGTGGGGGTCGGCCCCCCACTCGTCATCGGCGAGGGTGTGGGTGACACCGACATGCTCGGTAAGGAGGTCGGCGAGGAGGACGAGCCCGAGAAGCTGACCCGCAGACGGGCCAGGAAGAGGTGCGTGGTGGTCGGCCAGCTGCCGCCGTGGTGGTAGGAGGCCGGGGTCTGCTGGACGAACGCCCAGACCAGGTCCCCGTTGCCGAGCACCGCGATGGTGCCGGAGACATGGATCGTCAGGACGAGATCCGCCGTCAGGAACCGCCCCTGGGAGTCGATCAGCCGGAAGTGGGTGCCCGTGTACTGCCCGTTGCGGTACGCGTCCCAGGTGACCAGCATGGCACTCTGGCCGTAGGGCGCGATGTGCACGTTGAGGTTCTGGGTGGACTGATCGCTGGTCAGGAAGACCGACTGCGCGTTCCGCCAGTGGCTGCCGCTGAGGAAGACGACGACGACCTGGTTGGTCCTCCAGCGCGGGCTCACGCTCCAGGTGAGGCTGTTCTTCTTGTAGGTGACGGGGCCGCGCGCGGACAGGGCGACCACCTGGTTGCCGTTGGCGGTCTTCATCTGGTCGACACTGCTGCTCTTCGAGGATCCGGAACCGCCGTCGTCGTAGCAGGTCGCGTAGGACGAGCTGGATCCCGAGGAGAGGGAGCGTCCGACGTCGCCCCGGCAGCCCCATTCCCAGCCCCCGGAGAGGACCCGCCCGGAGCCGCTGACGGGGACCATCTTGTCGCCCCACTGCCCGGCGCTGGAGCCGCTGGTGCCGTGCACGGTGAAGTACGTCGTGTACTGGCTGCCGTTCCAGGCGAGTTGGCCGTTGAGCGCCGGTGAGGTGTCGTGGCTGGAGGAACCGGTCAGCCTGACGACGAAGGCCACGTGGTTGTTGGCGACCCGGATCAACGCTGCGGCGGTCTCGCCGTACCTGTTGTGATCGGCGACGCGGGTGAGCAGGGTGAAGCCGTCGTTGAAGGCGACCAGACCGCCGATCTCCCAGGCCCCGTTGATCACCACGTCCGGCCCGCGCCGCTGCAGGTAACGGTTGACGGGCGTGACGTGGATCGAGTTGGACGCCTGCCAGGCCACCTCCAGGGTGCCGTTGGGCGCGACCGCGGTGACGGTCCGCGTCCAGGTCGGGATCCCGTTGGTGGACGGGGACAGGTAGCTGAAGGCGGAGCCGAGGCTGACCGCCGTGACGGAGATGTTCGTCGCGAGGACGCTGCTGCTCATCATGGTGGGCGCGGTGACGGCCGCAGCGGCGGGGGCGGGGGCTGCCCCGCCGGTCGGGGCCGAGGTGTTGGCCGTGGTCCCGTTGACCGGAGTCGCTTGCGGCGTGACATCCGCGAAGGCCAGCCCGCCGGCCGCGGCGAGTGCCAGCGCCAGCGGGATGCCGATCACGAGTCGGCGCCTGCGCCGCGCCGCACGATCCCTGACTTTGATTCGCATGCCGGACATTTCTGCTCCCTTTCGCTTGGGCGAGATACAGACTGCCCTGCCGGAGGCCTGGGAGTCCGACCCCGGGGCATTGCGTAAGACAGCGGTAATGGAGCCTCTTCCACGTCAGGAAAACCCGCGCCCTGGCTTTTCCCGGAGAATCGCAGATCAGTGCATTCCGCTCGGCGAGCGATTTCCGCCGTTGCCGCCGTTGCCGCGGTTGCTGCGGTTGCTGCGGTTGCTGCGGTTGCTGCGGTTGAAAAGAGCGCTGATCCCGAAGGGGCGGTTGGCTACCTCGCCGCGGCCCGGCGCTGGGCGGCGGCGAGTACCAGGGACGCCGCGGAGGCCAGCAGCGCCGCCACGATCACCGCCGTCCAGCCGCGTCGGAAGGCGTCCAGCGCGCTCTGCGGTCCGTGCGGGGTGCCGATCAGACTGACCGTCAGCGCCACGCCCACCACCGCGCCGATCTGCCGGGCCATCGTGGTGACCGCCGAGCCGGTGGCGAATCGCGTGGGCGGCAGCGCCGCCGCGGCGGACCCGATCAGGGTGGGCAGGGTCAGTCCCACGCCCAGGCCGGTGAGCAGCATCCCGGGCAGCAGTTCGGTGGCGTAGCCGGGCCGGACTCCGATGGTGGCCGCCCACCAGCCGATGCCTGCAGCGAAAAGCAGGGTTCCGAGGGCGGCCAGCCGCCCGGGGCCGAGCCTGCGCACCGGCGCGGCGCTGCCCAGTGCGACCGGGGGCACCAGCAGCGGGCCCGGGGCGATGGCCAGTCCGGTGCGCAGCGCCGAATACCCCCATGCCTGCTGGCACCACAGGACCGAGGTCAGCAGCATCCCGGCGAAGGCGACGGTGAACAGCAGCGCGGCGGTGTTGGCCGCGGCGAAGCTGGGCACCCGCAGCAGCGGCAGTTCGACGATGGGAGCAGGGTGGCGTGCCGAGCGGCGCAGGAACCAGCCGGTCAGCAGGACGGCCGCGAGCAGGCCGCCGAGGACCCGGGCCGAGTCCCAGCCCCAGTCGTCCCCCTTGACCAGGGCGACGGCGAGAACGGCGATGGCGGCGGTGAGGAGTCCCGCGCCGAACAGGTCCGGCAGCGGTCCGTCCTCCTTGCCGCGCAGCCTGGGCAGCACGCGGGCGCCGACGGCGATGGCGGCTGCGCCGACCGGGACGTTGGCGATGAACACCCAGCGCCAGTCGGCCTCGACCAGCAGCCCGCCGAGGACCGGTCCGAGCCCGGCGGCGATGCCGCCGATCGAGGCCCAGGCCCGGATGGCGGCGGGACGCTCGGCCGGGGGCGTGGCGTCCAGCAGCAGTACGAGGGAAGTCGGCATCAGTGCGGCGGCACCCGCCGCCTGGACCACCCGGGCGGCGTCGAGCCAGCCGACGGCCGGGGCGAGCGCGCAGAGTGCGGAGGCAACGGTGAAGACGGCCAGCCCGGCGAGGAACACCCTGCGGTGTCCGATCCGGTCCGCCAGCCGTCCGGCGGCGACCAGCAGGGCGGCGAAGACGATGGCGTAGCCGTTCAGCACCCAGGAGAGGGTGGCCAGGGTGCTGCCGTGGAAGTGCCGCTGCATCGCCGGAAGGGCGACGTTGACGATGAACAGGTCGAGGTTCGAGACGAACACCGCGGCGGCTACCACCAGGAACGCGGCCCGACGGTGCGGCCGGTCCCGGTCGGCAGACACGGACACAGGGTTTGATATTCCAACTATCTCCATGGCCGGGAACGCTAGCGGTAGTGAGTTTGAAAGCACAACCCTCTGTGGCAGGCTGGTGGAGTGACCCAGCACACCGACGCCCAGGACACCGAAGGCCGGCCCGCCGGCACCCGGCCTGCCGCGGACCGTTCTGCCGCCGTTCCGCCACCGGGCCGCCCCTGCTCCATCGCCGCCGCGCTGCAGATCCTCGGCGAGAAGTGGGCGCTGCTCGCCGTGCGCGAGATCTTCTACGGCAATCACCGCTTCGACCGGATCGTCCGCAACACCGGTGCCCCACGCGACCGGCTCACTGCCCGGCTGCGCGCCCTGGAGGAGGCGGGGGTGGTCGAACGCCGCGCTTACAGCCAGCGTCCGCCGCGCTACGAGTACCACCTCACCGAGGCCGGACGGGACCTCGCCCCGCTCACCCAGGCGCTGCTCGCCTGGGGCGACCGCTGGGTGACACCCGACCCGCCAGTGGTGCTGCGGCACCATCCGGCAGGCCACCCGGACCACCCCGACCACCCGTTGGACGTGGCCTGGACCTGCCGTACCTGCGGGATGGAGGTGCGCAGCCCGGACGTCAGCCTGGAGATCCTCTCCCCGGGCTGGGACCGCCAGGGCCCGACCGTCCCGGGACCCGAGGCCGCGCCCTGAACACCGCCTCCCCCTTGCGGCGGCGAAGGGCCCGGCACGGTGTCGCTCCGTGCCGGGCCCGTCCGTGGTCGACTCAGGGTCCAGGAGGGGTCAGGACAGGACGGTCCAGCTCTGGCCTGCTGCGGCCGGGTTGGGCGGGTTGGTCATCCCGGTCGAGCCTGCGGTGCCGGCGGCGACGTCCAGGACCAGGCCGTTGCCGACGTTGGTGATGGTCAGCGCGCCGGCGCTGTTCTGGGTGACGTGCCACTTCTGCCAGGGGTTGTTGGTCGAGGGGTTGAGCAGGTAGGCGCTGCCGACTCCCCCGCCGCCGGCCAGCACGGTGTGTGTCTGGGCGGAGGTGTAGCAGTTGTCGGTGATCTGGACGGTGCCGTCGGCGTTGGGGGTGAACAGCCACTGCTGGGCGGCGTTGCCGCTCTGGTACGCGTTGATGTCGGAGTTGCCGCCGACCGGGGCGTAGCAGCCGCCCTGGACCTCGAGCGCCTGGCCGCCCGTGCCGCCCGCGCTGATGGCGTGGTACTTGCCGTCGCCGACGATGCTCGCCCCGGTGCCGCCGGTGCCGCCACCGCCCATGCCGATGGCTCCGCCGGCGATGCGGAGGAGCGTGACGCCGTGCGCGGGGATCCAGCTGCCGCCGACGGTGCCGGCGAGGGTGCCGGTCGCGCCGGTCCACAGGTCCCGGTAGGAGTAGCTGGAGCCGGTCAGGCCGAGGTCGGCAAAGCTGGCGCTGGGCATGGCCCAGTTGCTGGGGTCCTGGTTGATCAGCGCGACGGCCAGGTCGCCGTTGGCGAGTTGGCGCTTGAGGATCACCGGCGCCGTCGGGGAGGCGGGCGGGTTGCCGACCAGGGTGGCGGGCTTGGCGAGGCTGTCCTGGTCGATGGCGATCATGTCGGGGTTCTTCAGCAGCCCCAGCGCGGAGGTGTTGATCCCGGTGGACCAGGTGTAGCCGTTCGCGGTGTGCTGGGCGTCGGCGGTGGCACGCAGGTCGGCGCCGGAGATGAGCGGGGCGGCCATCATCGACAGGACGGACAGTTCGGTGCGCGACTCGTCGTCGGTGAACGGCTTGTCGCCCTTGTAGGTGTCGGTGACGCCCCAGACGCCGTTGGGGTCCTGCCAGCCGGCGAACATCATGTCCATGTCGTTCCAGCTGCCGGGGTGGACGTTGCCCGGGTACTTCAGAGCGGTCTGGAGCTGGCCGTTGTAGAGCACGCCGTCCAGTTCGCTGTCCCGGTCACCGCCGATGCGGCACATGTTGGCGACCTGGCCGCACCACACGCCGGTGGGGTAGTAGCCGGGAGCCTGGTGCGGCTGGGTGCCGGCGGCCACGATCAGCGGGTCGGTGCGGGCCGGGTCGTTGGCGTTGAGCAGGTAGGGGATGCCGGTGTGCGCGGGCTGGGCGGACAGGCTGAGGGTGACCTTCGGCCTGCCCGCGGCGGCGGTCGCCGCGTCCAGGGCCCGCTGGAAGGTCTGCGTACGGGCGTAGATGGACTCGGTGAGTTCCTTGCCCTCGCCCTGCGGGTAGTAGCTGTAGCCGTCGGGGCCCACGATCGTGGGGCCGTAGGGGCAGTCGTCGTACTTCACGAAGTCGACGCCCCAGGAGACGAAGTCGTTGGCGTCGGTGGTCTCGTGGCCCAGGCTGCCGGGGTGGCCCTGGCAGGTGGTGTAGGTGTCGGTGGCGTACAGGCCGAACTTCATGCCCTTGCTGTGCGCGTACCAGGTCAGGTACTGGATGCCGTTCAGGCTCTGGCCGTTGACGGTCTGCGGGGGGAACTGGCCGGGGTCGGGGACCAGGTGGCCGCTGGTGGGGTCGTTGCCGGTGCCGTCGGTGCCGGAGACCGGGTTGCCGTAGTTGTCGTACAGCTGCATGGCGTTGTCGGCGGTCTTCGCGAAGTCCGTGGTCTGGCCGTCGCGGTGGCGCATTGACCAGCCGTCGTCCACGGTGACGGTGTTGTAGCCGGCCTGCACCAGGCCGTTGGCCGCCATGAAGTCGATGGTCTGTTTGACCTCGGCTTCGGTGACGGACGGGCCCATGCTGTTCCATGAGTTCCACCCCATGGGCGGGGTAAGGGCGTTGCCGTTGCCGAGGGCGGCGGCCGGAGCGGCGGCGACCAGGGTGGTGGCACCGAGGCCGGAGACGGCCAGGGCCATGGCGGCGAGCATGCCGGCAAGGCGATGTGGCGATGTGCGCATGTGGGGGCTTCCCGGGTGGTGGGTGGGTCGGAGGCCGCGTCCGCCCGAAGGGCAGGCATGACAACGGCCGGCGGGGGGTGGGCGACTCTGAGCCGTGGGCGCCGTGGCATCGATCAGGAGCACCACGGCGCCCACAAGCCCTGCAGGTGGGGGGTATGACAGACATTCACGCGGTGCGTCACCGTCAGCGGGGCACCGACGTGGGGGAATCACTGGTCCGTCTGGCCTGGACGGTGATGCCATACGATATGGCACCGATCCATAACCCACAAGAGTCAACACAACAGACCATCACCCGCGCTGACCGGCTTTCAGCGGAACGCGGCGATATTGCGGGTGGCCCACTCGCTGAACGGGCGCGGGGCGCGGCCGAGGACCCGCCGGACGTCCGGGCTGATGCGCAGTTCGGCCGGGTTCGGGGAACCGAGGATGGTCAGGGTGTCCTCGGCGAGCTCCGCCGGCATGCTCTGCGCCATGGCGGCCTTGGCCTCCTCGCGGGTGAGGTCGTGGAACCGCACCGGCGAGCCCAGCGCGGACGCGATGGCCTGCGCCTGCTGGCGCGGCGTGATCACCTCCGGGCCGGTCAGCTCGTAGACGCCGCCGGCGTACCGGTCATCCAGCAGGCAGGCCGCCGCGACCTCGGCGATGTCCGCCGGGTCGATGACCGGTACCCCGACGTCGCCGAAGGGCGCCGCGACGACCCCCTGCGCGCGGATGGACTCGGCCCACCACAGGGCGTTGGAGGCGAAGCCGCCCGGCCGCAGGATGGCCCATTCCAGACCGGACTCCCGCAGCACGTCCTCCAGTGCGCGCATGGCGATCCGCGTTCCGCCGAAGGGCCTGGTCGCCACACCCTGCGTGGAGAGCAGGACGACCCGGCGGACCCCGCCGGCCTCGGCTTGGCCGATGATGTCGGCCGGATTGGCTCCGGGGGCGTGCAGGTCGCCGGACAGGAGCAGGAACAGCGCTTTCGCCCCGGCCAGCGCGGGCTCCAGGCCGGTCGGCCCGGCCAGGTCGGCCGCCACGTGGCGGACGCCGTCCGGCACCGCCGCCGCGTGCCGTGACACCGCCGTCACCTGCTGGCCCGCCTCGGCCAACGCCCGCGTCAACGGCCGGCCCACATTTCCGGTAGCCCCGGTCACCACGATCATGATCAGCTCCTTGTCACCTGTCTTCTGTGCCTTCACGCTAGGAGCCGGGCTAACTCCTGGTAAGGACATACCTTGAGGTAAGTTCGTCACGTGACGGGAAGCGTGCAGCACACACGGGCCGAGGCCGGGAAGCAGTATGAGGTGTTTCACACCGACTGCCCCGCGCGCGATGTGGTCGACCATGTGACCAGCAGGTGGGGCGTCTGGGTGTTGATCGCCTTGCAGAGCAACAGTCTCCGGTTCTACGAGCTGCGCGACGGCATCCAGGGCATCAGCGAGAAGATGCTCGCCCAGACCCTGCGCGCACTGGTCCAGGACGGTCTGGTCTGGCGGGAGGTCGAGCCGACGACGCCGCCTCAGGTCACCTACGGGCTGACCGAGTTCGGTCGGGATGTCGGCGAGCCGCTGGCGGAGCTGTTCGACCGGATTACCCGGCGGCTTTCGCCACGCGACGCCGGATAGCGTGGTGGTGGCGGCTCAGGGGGTGTTCGAGATGCGGTCACCGTGGCCGGCGGTGCTGGTCATGCTCCACTGCTCGTCGATGACGGCGGTGGCGCGGGCCGCGAGGTCGTAGGGAGTCCAGCCCGGGTCGCCCTCGCGGATGAACGCGGTCCAGGCCGCGTGCGTGCGGTCCGCCAGGTCGGCGGGCGGTCGGTGCGGGCCGAGCAGGGCGGTGTCGCCGTACAGGGCGGGCAGGTCGGTGTGGTGGAAGACGAACGGCAGTTCCACGCAGTGGCAGGCGCCGAGCGCGCCGCCGAAGGCGGTCGAGCGCCAGGCGAACTCGTAGGCGAAGGTGCGGGCGCGCCGATGGCGGGCGTGGGCGTCGGCGAGGAGTCGGCTGCCCTGGGCGAAGCTGTCCGTGATCAGTCTGCTCGCCAACTCGGCGGGGTGGGCTGCCGGTTCGTCGGTCCGGTACGCGGCGAGCCGTTCCCGGGGGTTGGTCAGGCGCCGTTCGGCGAGTGCGAGAAGCCTGATCTCGGTCATGGCCGCGCCCGATGGCACGGTGTAGAGGTTGGCCTCCTCGCGATTGGTGCCGATGAGCAGATCCACGTCGGTGCCGTAGCCGTCGTACACGGCCTCGGCGGGCTGCCGGTCCAGCGACCGGCCGTCGATGACGCACTTCACGGGACTCTCGCCGAGTGAGGTGTCGAGAGGACCGTCCGGTAGGACGACGGTCGGGCCGATCGTGCCGAGTGCCTGTGTCAGCCACCGGTCCTCGATCGCACCCAGGTCGGCGGACGTTGCCCGAACGTTCAGGGCCTGGGCCACCGCCCGGGTGGTCAACGCCGCCTGTTCCGCGCTGATCGCCGCCGTACCGCTGCCGCTCTGGCTGATCGCCCGGCTGAACAGTCGCTCGCGCCGTGCGTCGGGGCCGGCGAGCAGTGCGGCGACGATCATCGCCCCGGCGGACTGGCCCGCGACGGTCACCCGGCCGGGGTCGCCGCCGAAAGCCGCGGCGTTCTCGGCCACCCAGCGGAGCGCGGCGATGACGTCCAGCAGTCCGCGGTTGGCCGGTGTGCCGGGGACGTCGAGCCACCCCGCGACCCCCAGGCGGTAGTTGAGGGTGACGGTGACGATGCCGTCGCGGGCGAAGGACGACCCGTCGTAGAGCGGTGCCTGTCCCGTTCCGGAGATGAGACCCCCGCCGTGCACGAAGACCAGCACCGGCAGCCCGCCGGAGGGGTCGGCGGGGGCGGTGACGGTCACGGTGAGGTAGCCGGGGTCCGGGATCCAGCCGGGTCCCAGCACCGGGGACAGGTCCAGGCCGCCGAAACCGGAACGGGCCTGGGCGGGAGCTGTTCCGCCGGGGACGGTCGCTTCGCGCACCCCGTCCCAGCGTGGGGCCGGGGCGGGCGCGGCGAACCGGGCGGGACCGGTCACCGGCGCGGCGTACGGAACCGACGCGAAGGTCCGTACGCCCGCGTGGAGTCTGCCGCGGACCAGTCCGCCCGTGGTACGGACTACCGGCGCGCGGCTCACACCCGCTCCCCGAACGGCGCCCACGACTGGATGGCGTACGACGAGCCGGTCCGCCGCACCCGTGCCCCCGACCTGCCCCGCAGATGCGCCGGGAAGACCAGCGCGCCCTGATCGGCGGCCCGGTCCAGCACGCGGCGCCGCGACGCGCGCGCCGCGGCCGGGTCCTCGCAGAAGCAACTGTTGGCGTCCGGCTCGATGATCTGCACCGGGTTGTGCAGCACATCACCGACGAACACCGCCAGCTCCCCGCCCGACCGCAGCGTGAGCACCGAGGAGCCCGGGGTGTGGCCCGGCGCGTACTCCAGACGCAGGGCACCGTCGATGTCGTGGACGTCCTCCCACAGCACGGCCTGGCCGGCCCGTACGACCGGCGCGACGCTGTCCTCAAAGACGTTCGCGTTGGCCGCCGCCGTCCGGGCGGGACGGGCGCGACGGGCGCTGTCCGGGTGCCAGAAGTCGTGGTCGGCGCGAGGCATCAGGTACCGGGCGATGGGGAACGTCGCCACCCACTCCCCGTCCACCAGACGGGTGTTCCACCCGACGTGGTCGGCGTGCAGATGGGTGTTGACCACCAGGTCGACGTCCTCCGGCAGGACGTGGACGGCGGCCAGCCGGGCCAGGAAGTCGGTGCTGCGATGGTCGAACGCCGGTGTGTCCGGGCGTGACTTGTCGTTGCCGACACCGGTGTCCACGAGACGTCGCGCCCCCGCTGCGCAGGACGAACGTCTGCATCCGGGTCATCAGGAGCCCCGCGTCCTGGTCCCAGTGGTCCGGGGAGAGCCAGGAGCTGTTGTCGTGCCATACCTCAGGGCCGATGTCCGCGAACATGGCCGCCGGCGGGCGGGTGGGGGTCTCGAACTCCACCACGCGCGTCACCTCGACGCCACCGAGACTGAAGGAATCCACAGGCCGTCCTCTCTCCAGGGCTTCCAGAGTCAGCGAGGGCTCTGGGTGACCGTCGGCATGGGGTCCTCGGTTTCGGCGTGCCCGGTGCGCGGCGCGGTCGGGGTGTCGAGTCGGGCGAGCAGGGAGAGCGCCGCCGCGGACGCGGTGTCGGCGCCCGCCGTGGCCACGACGATGCGTTGGCCCTCCTCCTGGGGGACGTCCAGGGACTGCAGGTTGAGCTCCATGCGGCCGACGACCGGGTGGTGCATGCGGTACGCCGCGAGGGCCCACTTCCTGACCCCGTGCTCGGCCCACATCGCGGCGAACTCCGGGCTCTTCATGGTCAGTTCGCCGATGAGCGAGGCCAGCCGGGGATCGTCGGGGTGCCGCCCGGCGGCGAGCCGGAGCTTGCCGACCACGTTCCTGGCCTTCTTCGGCCAGTCCACGAACAGGTCCCGGGTGTGCGCATCGAGGAACACCAGCCGCGCCATGTTCGGGCGCCGGTCGGGCTCCTCGGGGATCTGCGGGTCCAGATGCCCGGCGAACAACGAGTGCCCGGTGCGGTTCCAGGCCAGTACGTCGCTGCGGCGGCCCAGCACCAGCGCGGGTGCGTCGCCGAGCGCGTCGACCAGCTGCCGGGTCGTGTCGCCGGTCCGCTCCGGCGCGGGCCTGCGCCGGGTGGTGCTGCGGCGTGGTGCACTGGCCAGATCGTGCAGATGGGCGCGCTCCACCTCGTCGAGACCGAGGGCGCGGGCCAGAGCCTCCAGGACCTCGGGTGACGCGTTGAGCGAACTGCCCTGTTCCAAGCGCGTGTAGTAGGACAGGCCCACCCCGGCGAGCTGGGCCAACTCGTCACGGCGCAGCCCGGGCACCCGACGGCGCTCTCCGAAATCCGGGAGCCCCACATCCGCCGGCTGCAACTGCGCCCGGCGCGTCCTGAGGAACTCTCCCAACTGCGGCTTCTTGTTCATGCACCGAGTATCCAGCACCGGTGCGCCACCCAGCCTGCCCCTGGCAAGGGCAGGCTGCGAGCGGCCGACGCCAGCACACTCGAAGCCACGAGCAGAAGCCAGTGCCGACCTCGGCTTGCCTCAACTCGCCCTTGAACTCGGGGAGTTCACTTCCCACACCACAGAAACCGCGTACCCAGTGATCACTATTGGTCAGACCACCGACGACCCATGCGCCGCGGACGGCGGGGCGAAGGCGTGAAGTCCAGGCTCGATCCGCTGTCCATGGTGGCGATGGCGGTCACCGTGATCTCCGTCTCGGCCACCGCCCCCCTCACCGCCGCAGCCTCCGCCTCACCGCTCGCCATGGCCTTCTGGCGCAACTGCCTCGGCTTCGCCGTCCTCGGGCCGCTCCTGCTGCTGGTACGCCGTCGCGAGGTGGTGCGCGTCGCCCGGGGCGAGCGCGGCCTCCTGCGCCGGGAACAGTGGCGGCCCCTGGTCTTCGGATTCCTCGCGGCCACCGCGCTCGCCCTCCACTTCGCGGCGTTCATGACGAGCACCCGGCTGACCTCGGTCGCCATGTCCACGGCGCTCGTCGCCACCCAGCCCGTCTGGCAGGCCCTCATCGCCGCGGCCCAGGGCGTCCGGGCGTCCCGCCGGACATGGGCGGGTCTCGGGCTGTCCGTGGTGGGAGCGGCCGCGGCGGGCGGTCTCGACATCAGGTCCGGCGGTACGGCACTGACGGGTGACCAGCTCGCCCTGGTCGGCGCCGTCGCCCAGGCCGGGTACACGGCACTGAGCGAACGGTCGCGCGCGGATGTCAGCACACCGCTGTATTCGACGTTCACCTCGCTGGTCTGCGGTCTGGAACTCCTCGCCGTCTGCGGGCTGGCCCACATCCCGCTGACGGGCTTCGACAGATCCACGCAACTGTCACTGCTCGGGCTGCTCGTCCTTCCCCAGATCCTGGGGCTCGGCTCGCTGAACTTCGCCCTCGGCAGGACATCGGCGACGACCATGAGCGTCCTGCTCCTGCTGGAGACCCCCGTGGCGGCGCTCGCCGCGTGGTGGTTCATGGGGCAGGGCATCAAGCCCGCGACCGTGCCCGGGCTCCTGCTGATCATCGTCGGCGTCACGGTCGTGGTGACGAGCGGCGTGGAGCAGGCCATGGCACAGCAGGGCAGACACCGCCGCACCGGAACACCGCCGTACCCGGCCCACGCCCCGTACCCACCTCAGCCCCCGTACCCACTCCAGCCCTCGTACACACGGCAGCACCTGACGTTCCCGCACCCCGTCACACGGGACCCCAGAGTGGACTGGGCGCGGCACACCGAGGACGAGAGCCCAACACTCGTCCTCACCTATCACGCCGCGGGAGCGTTCGACACCCTGTTCCTGCGCATGCCGCACGCGGCGGAAGAGGCCCCGGGCCTCGACGGCCCCACTGAGGCACGGGAGGACCGCCGCCGACGGCGGTAGACCGCCCGTCCGATCGCGGCAAGCATCCCGGCGCGGACCGGGATGCCGAGCACACTGGTCAGTCCGGCCTGAGCCCGTCCTCGTCGATCAGCCGCGCCGCGAACCGCAGCTGCTCCACCGTCAGCGTCACACCGTCGGGCCCGCGTACCGGGAACCCGATGTCGGCATACCGGCGCAGCACGTCGGCCTGCCGCCGGCGCTTCTCCGCCGCGATGACCTGCTTGCCCCGCCTGGACCAGAACTCGGACCTGGCACGCTCGTCGGCGGGTATCTCCTCGAACTCGGCACGCATCGACCGCAGGGCCAGGGCCGCGAGCGCGACGAGGCCGGCGGACACGCCCAGAGCGATGTACAGCCAGGTCACGGCGTCTCCCCCGAAATCAACGCGTGGGTGTGGGCACGGGCGCGAACCAGTCGGGGCTGGTGGCCATGGCGGCGACCTCCGCGACAGTCAGCGGTGGCGTGCGGGTGACCTTGGTCGAACTGCGGAAGGAGGACATGACCGAAACGGCCACCTGCCTGCCGTCGGGGTAGGTCACGGTGGCGATGTAGCTTGGGCCGTCCCAGGGGGGAGTCGTCCAGCCCATCTCGCCGACCGGCCCCTGCGTGAGGACCTCAAGGGTCGCCCCATCCGGGAGAGCGGTCATCGTGCAGGTCAGGCCATGCTGGAAGTTGTCCTGGAGGATCTGGGAGCAGGCAGGGGAAGCAGTCGAGAACCCCGGCTCGGAGGCGGGCGCGTTCGGCTTGTCGAAGGACGTGTAACGCAGGTATCCCGTCTGCCCGTGACGCGTGAAGCTGAAATTGCCACCCTGGACGGCCGGCAAACTCACCATCGTCGCAGCGGCTGTTCCGGTCGGCGCAGGATCGCTGATCCTGTGGATGTCAGTGACGTCAGCAGGCAGGAGTCCGGCCAGCGGGTAGGGGATCTGGCTCCCGGCGACGTGCGTGGTCTGCGATGTGGCGCTGGTCGCGGGTCCGGCGCCGATGCGCCCCGCGATGGTGAACGCTCCCACGGCGACAGCGGCACAGGCCGCGGAGGCCAGGATGTATCCGTTTCGGCGCCGGCGCCGTTGTGTCCGGACCCCGGCCAGCACCGCCGCGACGACGTCTCCCTGCGCAGGCGGAAGTCCGTCCAGTGCCCGCCCGAGCAGGTCGTGGCTGATGGTGAGGCTCGGCTGGATCTCTGTCATGTCAATGCTCCGATCTGCGGCTCTGTGGTGTCGGGCAGGTCGACGATCGCCTCACCGAGCGCGGTACGCAGGGTGGCCATGGCGCGCGAAGTGTGGCTCTTGACGGTCCCTTCGCTGATTCCCAGGACGTCGGCGGTGGCCTGGACGCTCAGGTCCTCCCAGAAGCGCAGGACCACCACGGCCCGCTGACGGGCCGGCAGCAGCTGCAGCGCGGCCCGTACCGACAGGCCCAGGTCGACGTCCGGATCCGGCGTACCGGTGTCGGGCATCTGCGCATGCGGGCGCTCCCGGTGCCACAGCCGACGCCGGGAGCTGATGAAGGTGCTGTGCATCGTGCGGCGCGCATAGGCATCGATACTGTCGATCCGTTCGAGCCTACGGTGCGCGAGCATGACCTTCACCAGCGTGGACTGCACGAGGTCGTCGGCCTGGTGGACGTCTCCGCACAGCAGGTACGCGCTCCGACGCAGTGCCCCGTATCGACCGGCTATGTATTCGGCCAGTCGATCGTCGTAACCCACTACTGCCACCCCCGGTCTGGCCCCGACACAGGGCCTCACCCCCTATAGAGAGCCGGCGTCGGGTGCCGGTTGTCACCGCGCCCCCAGTCCTTTCGCCACCTCACGAACGACCCCTGGTCATGGGGCGACCACCGCGCAGCTCTCCGAGCAGTCGCACTGCGGCGGCACGGCATCACCGTCTCAGGTCGCTGCGTCGGCACCGGGCAGCCGCCCGGTCCGCGCGGCGCCTACCGACGACGCCTCAGTTTCACCACCCTGGAGGGACGTAGCCACACCGTGCTCGGGTGCGACGTGGTCGCCGGCATCCGCGACGTCGAGGGCCCGGTGGATGTCACCTATGACGTCCGCGACCCGATGCGCGCCGCAGCCCCGGTCGGCCTGCTGCACTACTGCTGGGCCGCCGCCATCTACCTCCTCGGCATGGTCGCGCTGGCCTGCTTCGTCCTGGTGCTCCTGTCACCGCCCTGAACCGTCCCGGCGAGCACGAGCAGGGCTTGTGTGCGGCCTTCTGGTGGATCTGGCGCGAATGCGCCACGGCGAACTGACATGTTCCCGCCATGACGGCGGTCTTTCACAACTTCCAGGGGTGACACGACCATTCGACTGTCCCGTGTCGGCGGCAGCCGACACCACCGGTACCGCCCTGCGCGTCAGGAGAGACATGTCCGGACTGGCTCGAAAAGGACCCTTATTCGTCGTAGGCGCTCTGGCCACGGCGATGGCGCTCGCCGCTCCCGCATCCGCCATCGCCCCGGCGGGCTCCCAGGGCCCCCGCGCGCCGCACGCCACCTCGCCCACGCTCACCCAGGTCAGCAGTGATCCGTACTCCGACTCGCAGGCGCAGCACGCCACCGAGGTCGAGCCGGACACCTACAGCTACGGCAGCACCGTCGTCTCCGCCTTCCAGGTCGGCCGGGTCTCCAGCGGCGGCGCCTCCAACATCGGTTGGGCGACGACGACCGACGGCGGCCAGACCTGGACCCACGGCTTCATGCCCGCCACCACCGCCAACACCGGCGGCCCCTACGTCACGACCAGCGACGCCTCGGTGGCCTACGACGCCAAGGACGGCGTCTGGATGGTCTCCTGGCTCGGCATCACCGCCGGCAGCGACGTCGACGTGGAGCTCAGCCGCTCCACCGACGGCGGGCATACCTGGGGCAACCCGGTCACCGTCTCCACCGGCACGTTCGACGACAAGAACTGGTCGGTCTGCGACGACCACCCGTCCAGCCCCTCCTACGGCCACTGCTACACCGAGTACGACGACGCGAACGCCGGCGACGCCGAGCACATGCGCACCTCGACCGACGGCGGCGCGACCTGGGGCGCGGAGCAGAGCCCGGCCGACAGCCCCAGCGGGTTGGGCGGCCAGCCGGTCGTGCAGCCCAACGGCACCGTCGTCGTGCCGTTCTCATCGGCCAGTTCGAACGCCGAGCGCTCCTTCACCTCCACCAACGGGGGCGCGAGCTGGACCTCCAGCGTGCAGATCGCCACCATCTCGCACCACCCGGTGGCCGGGCTGGAGGCCGCCGACATGGCCAAGCTGCCCCCGCGGGACAGCCTGCGCGAGAGCCCGCTGCCGTCCGCCGAGATCGACGCCTCCGGCAAGGTCTTCGCGGTCTGGTCCGACTGCCGCTTCCGCAGCGGCTGCACGAGCAACGACATCATCATGTCGACCTCGACCAACGGCACGTCGTGGAGCACGCCGGTACGGGTGCCGATCGACGCGGCCACCAGCACGGCCGACCACTTCACGCCGGGGATCGGCGTGGACCCCTCCAGCTCGGGCAGCACCACCCGCATCGGCCTGACGTACTACTACTACCCGAACGCCTCCTGCACGGACACCACCTGCCAGCTCGACGCGGGCTACGTCTCCTCCGCCGACAGCGGCACCACCTGGACCGCAGCCGTCCAGCTGGCCGGCCCGATGACGCTGGCCTGGCTGCCGAACACCAGCCAGGGCCGGATGTTCGGCGACTACATCTCCACTTCCGTCCTCGCCGGCGGCAACGCCGTCACCGTCATCCCGGTCGCCCACGCCCCCAGCGGCAGCACGTTCGACATGGCGATGTACGCACCCACCGGTGGCCTGCCGGTCGGCCAGTCATCGGGCGGCAACACCGTCACCGTCACCAACCCGGGCAACCAGACCTCCACGGTCGGCACCGCGGCCTCCCTGCAGATCAGTGCCACCGACTCCGGCGGCGCCGGCCTCACCTACTCCGCGACGGGTCTCCCGGCGGGCCTGTCCATCTCCACCTCGGGCCTGATCTCCGGCACCCCGACCACCACCGGCACCTCCACGGTGACCGTCACCGCGACCGACAGCACCGGCGCGTCCGGCTCGACTTCCTTCACCTGGACCGTGAACTCCCAGAGCACCGAGACGGTCTCGGTGGCCAACCCGGGCAACCAGACCTCCACGGTCGGCACCGCGGCCTCGCTGCAGATCAGTGCCACCGACTCGGCGGGCAAGTCGCTCACCTACTCGGCCACCGGTCTGCCGGCGGGCCTGAGCATCTCCTCCACCGGTCTGATCTCCGGCACCCCGACCAGCGCCGCCACCAGCAGCGTCACGGTCACCGCCAGCTCCGGCACCGCCTCCGGCTCGACCTCCTTCAGCTGGACGGTCAACGGCTCCACCGGCGGCTGCACCAGCCCCGGCCAGAAGATCGGCAACCCCGGCTTCGAGACCGGCAGCGCCGCCCCGTGGACCATGACCGCGGGCGTGCTCAACAGCGACACCGTCAGTGAGCCGGCCCACTCCGGCAACTGGGACGCCTGGCTCGACGGCTACGGCGCCAGCCACACCGACACCATGTCCCAGGCGGTCGCCGTTCCCGCCGGCTGCAACGCCAGCTTCTCCTTCTGGCTGCACGTCGACACCAACAAGACCAACACCACCGCCATCGACACCCTCAAGGTCCAGGTCATCAGCGGCTCCACCACCACGACCCTGGCCACCTACTCCAACCTCAACGCGGGCAACGGGTACAACCAGTACTCGTTCAACCTCAACTCCTTCGCCGGCCAGAACGTGACCCTCAAGTTCACCGGCGTGGAGAAGTCCGGAGCACAGACCAGCTTCGTCGTCGACGACACCGCCCTGAACGCCTCCTGACGTCAGACCATAATTGACGGATCATCACCTGACGGGGGCTCCCCACCGCCCGAGCGCGACGGGAGCCCCCGTTCCGCCCCGCCCCCGCAACAACCTGCCCTGCGCGGCCAGGAGAACACCGCCGCCAGTGGAGAACCTACTGGGCTGACGGTCCTGCCGGGTGTGTCTGCCCCCGGCACCGTGATCTCGCCCCTGCTTCCTCAAGGTGTCGCCGGCGTAGCGTTCGCTGCATCCAATGCAACGAATAGGAGCATCTGCCATTGCATTAGATTCACAACCATTGCAACGAAAAGTGGGCATCTACCTGTGGCTATAAGGCCAGTGCGCATCATTCATGTTGCCTGATCATCGAACGCAACGTAGCGTTTCTGGTGTCGGAAACAACGAGCAAGCACCAGGAGAGCATCATGCAGAAGTTCGCCACCCCCGCCCCGATCTCCGCCGTCCTGGAGATCGCCGCCGGACGCGTCCAGTTCATCGCCGCGGACCGGGCCGACACCACCGTCGAGATCCGGCCCGCCGACCCCTCCAAGAGCCGCGACCTCAAGGCCGCCGAGCAGACCATGGTCGAATTCGCCGACGGCGTCCTGCGGATCCACACCCCCGAGCCCAGGAACCAGTACTTCGGCCCCTCCGGATCCCTGGAGGTCACCGTCCAGCTGCCCGCCGGCTCCCGCATCCGGGCGACCACCGACGGCTGCGAACTGCGCGGCGTCGGACGCCTGGGCGATGTCGCCTTCGACGGCGCGTACCGGCACATCAAGATCGACGAGGCCGCGAGTGTCCGCCTGACCGCGGTCGACGGCGACGTCGAGATCGGCCGACTGGGCGGCCCCGCGCAGATCAGTACCGCCAGGGGCGCCATCCGGATCACCGAGGCCCTGCGCGGCGAGGTCGTGCTGCGCACCCAGATGGGCGACATCTCGGTCGGCGCCGCCCCCGGCGTCTCCGCCACCCTGGACGCCGGCACCGGCCACGGCCGCGTCAGCAACGCTCTCAAGAACGACGGCAGCACCGAACTCGACATCCGCGCCACCACCGGTCAGGGCGACATCACCGCCCGCAGCCTGTAGGGCCGACAGGACCAGGACGGTCCGGCCGGGCCCACCGCGATCGAGAACCTCTCGGCCCTCGCCCACGATCCGGCCGTCCTGGCGTGGCCGGACGACGGGGGTTGCGCGGGTAATGAGGGCGAGCCTGCCCGGAAACCATGTCCGCGGTCGGCGTCGGGTCGTCGGTCAGCCCGTGGCCGCCTGCCGCCATGGCCGCATCGGAAGGCCCCATCCGGCCAATATGTCATGTGCATGGAAAGGCCGATTCGCAGGGCACCTCCGTGCGTATACGGATGCACCGTGGCAGTCTCGCCAGCTATTGCCCGTCCGAACATTCGGACGCCGCAGGAAACCACCGTCAGGAGACACCCATGCGCCGCATCCGCAACTGGCACGTCACGGCCGCCGTCCTTGGCGCGGCCTGCCTCACGGCACTGGCCGCCCCGCAGGCGATGGCAGCCGAACCCGACCCGACCGTGCCCTCCCTCCTGGTCATGACCGTTGCCAACGGGACTCAGGACGCGCAGACCACCCCCCGCTCGACCGTCCTGATCTGCGGCGCGGCAACCGAAGGGGACCACCCCGACGGTGCCAGCGCCTGTGCCACGCTGCAGGCTGACGGCCTGTCCTTCACCGCACCGCCCGCGCTGCAGATCCTCTGTGCCGACATCGTCCAGCCGGTGACCGTGACCGCCGAGGGCTTCTGGGACGGCGCCCCGGTCTTCTACCAGCAGACCTACACCAACCCGTGCCTCATGTGGCGCGCCACCGGGGCGCTGTTCGCGTTCTGAGTCAGCCCCCGGCACACCCCGGTGGCGAAGACGCCCGGCGGCAGGGCACCTGCCACCTGTCCTGGCGCCGGCGCGCCCGCCTGCTCCGTCGACCCAGCCAATGATCCGCCGCCGGCCGTGCGCCCCTGACTGTGGGTCAGGGATCCGCTAGGGACGTTGCGGGTTTCGCATCTTCGTCAGCAGCGCGAGCAGGGTGTCCTGTTCCTGCGCGTCGAGACCGGCGAACAGCCCGGAGGCGTGCAGCCGCGTTCTCAACGCCTCCCACAGTTCGTGTCCCTGGTCGGTCAGGGCCAGGGTGCGCTTGCGACCGTCGGCGGGGTGAGGCTGACGGGCGACGAGCCCCATGCTCTGGAGCTTGTCGGCGGCCAGGCTGACCGTGGAAGGGTCGCAGTGCAGGCGGGCTGCCACATCCCGCATCGTCGGCGGCTCGGTTCCCGGGGCCAGCGCCCACAACGTGCCGGCGACGGAGGCCGGGACCCCGAACTCGCCGAGCACCTGGGCCACGACCCCATCCGCGGCGTTTCCCACCTCCACAAGAGCACGGACGATCTCGGCCTTCCGCTCGACGTCGGCAGGGCGGGCCGTCGGTGCCTTCACGTCATGGCTTGCGGTCATGGACCTATGATACCTTCCCAATATCAATGAGAAACTCAATGATATTGGGGACGTAGATGACCGACAGTAACGTCGGCGAGACGGTGCTCGTCACGGGCGGAACCGGTTACCTGGCCGGCTGGGTGATCGCGGGCCTGCTCCAGCGCGGCTACCGGGTGCGCACCACCGTGCGCAGCCTCGACCGAGCGCAGCAGGTGCGCGACGCCGTGAGTGAGCAGGCAGGCGGGCAGGCAGCCGGGGCCATCGAGTTCGCGGCCGCCGATCTCCTCAGCGACGACGGCTGGGACGAGGCGACCGCGGGTGCCGACTACGTGCTGCACACCGCCTCGCCGATGCCCTTCGGCCCGGGCGTGGATCTCATCACCACCGCACGTGAGGGCACCCGTCGCGTCCTGGGCGCCGCCGCGCGTGCCGGGGTCGGGCGTGCCGTGTTCACCTCGTCCGGCGTCACGGCCGACACCGGCGACCCGGACACGCCCGCGACCGAGACGACCTGGACCGTGCCGTCCGGCACCACGGTTCGCGCGTACCCCGATTCCAAGATCCTTGCCGAGCGCGACGCGTGGGATCTCGCCACCGCGACCGGGCTCGAACTGACCGCTGTCCTCCCGACGTTCATGCAGGGCCCCATGCTGGGCAGCAGCAGGCCGGGAACGGTCGAGATCATCCGCCGCCTGCTCGCCCGCGAGATTCCCGCCGTGCCGAACATCGGCTGGAACGTCGTCGACGTCCGCGACATCGCCGAACTCCACATCCTCGCCATGACCAGCCCGGCCGCCGCCGGCCAGCGCTACCTCGGATCGGGCACCTTCCTGTGGTACCGGGACATCGCCCGAATCCTCCGCGAGAAGCTCCCGGACGAAGCCGCCAAGGTGCCCACGCGCGCCATGCCCGACATCGTCATCAAGCTGCTCGCGCGGCGCAACCCGCAGATGGCGGTGCTGCGCCCCGAGCTCGGCCGCGTCAGGCTCGTCGACAGCAGCAAGGCACACACCCAACTCGGCTGGCATCCCCGCCCCACCGAACAGACGATCACCGACACCGCCGCCGCGCTCATCGCCACATCACGACAGGGGCGAACAGCATGATGCTCCCACCGGTGCAGCGCACGTCCGTTCCCGTCTACTCACTGGCTGAGCGGGACCGGCGCTGGAACCTGGCTCGCAGCTTCATGGAAGCAGAGGGTCTCGACGGATTGGTCGTGTTCGGCGAAGGAGACGCCGGACCGGCGCCCTTCGCCTTCGACAACTGGTTCACCAATGATCGACCGGGCGTCCTTCTGGTCTTCCCCCGCGACCGGACACCGACAGCGCTCGTGCCGATCCCGACGTTTCTCTTCGATCATCGAGAGGCGGTGCACCGAGGCGACGAGCTGTGGCTCGCCGCGCACGACCTGCGTCTGGGCCGGCAGTCGCATCAGCTCGTCCAGGCCTTGAAGGACCTGGGGCTCGGCAACGGATCCATCGGGGTCATGGGCCTTGACCCCTACCTTCCCGCTCACCCCGAAGGGCGAATCCCGTACCCGTTCTGGGACACCGTGTTGAACCGGCTGCCCGGCGCCGACTTCCGCAATGTCGGGCACGCGTTCGCCCGCCTCATGATGGCGCTGAGCGACGAAGAGATCGCCGTGGTGCGTCATGCCGCCCGCGTCGGCGATGCGATGGCAGAGGCCATGGTGGCCACGGCCGCACCGGGCGTCTCCGAAGCCGACGTGTTCGCGGCAGCCATGGCCACCGCGTACCGGCACGGCACTCTCGCGCCCCACCTGCACTTCTGCTCGGGCCCGGCACCATCGGCATCCGGACAGCCCACGTGGGGGTACCGGCCGCAGGCACCGCGCATCCTGCGGGAAGGCGACCTCATCGCCACAGAGATCTTCAGCAACTTCGGTGGCCGTCAGACGCAGCACCAGGCCGCGATCGCCATCGGCCAGGTCCACCCGATGATCGAGCACGTCGCCCGGATCGCGAACGAGTGCTACGCCGCCGGCCTGGCCACCCTTCGCGCGGGCGCGACCTTCGGGGAAGTCTCCGAGGCCATGCTGGCGCCCGCCGAGGCAGCCGGTGCCTGGTTCCGTGGCCCTCAGATCCACGGGCTGAATCCCTATGGCGCCTTCAGTCGCATCCCCGGGGGACTTGTCCAGGCCGAAGGCGGTGACCTGTACCCGATAGCGGCTCCACGGCCTGCGACGTTGGCC
Source organism: Streptacidiphilus sp. EB129 (assembly GCF_041262645.1). Lineage (NCBI taxonomy): Bacteria > Bacillati > Actinomycetota > Actinomycetes > Kitasatosporales > Streptomycetaceae > Streptacidiphilus > Streptacidiphilus sp. EB129. The sequence goes on along the minus strand of NZ_JBGCCS010000029.1, from coordinate 29,508 downwards.
GACATGACCCTCGAACCCGGAATGTCCTTCGCCTTCGAGCCAAGCTGTGGAATCGGCGACCACCTGGTCACCCTCGGCGGGACGGTTCTCGTCGGCGAAGACGAGCCGGTCGAGCTCAGCCCACTGACCGCAGAACTGCTGCGGGCCGGATAGCACCGTCGGCTCGATCCTCAACCGCGGCATCGGGACGGACGCGGCGTCAACCGCGCTGACGTGGAGCGGAGTTGGTCGCGCGGTGGTTGCGGAGGGCGGCGGTCACCGCTACGTTTCTCAGGTAGACGTACTAGTTACCCTACCTAGCGACGCGGGAGAACGTGTGACCACCAAGGCACCCGTAGTGTTCATTCACGGCCTGTGGCTCCATGCCACAGGATGGGCGAACTGGCTTCAGCTGTTCGAGTCCGCCGGGTACGAACCCATAGCCCCGGGATATCCGGGTGACGCCGCGAGCGTGCAGGAAACGCGCGCCCACCCGGAGCGACTGGCGGGCCTGGGAATCGAGGATCTGACCGCCGCCTACGCGAAGGTCATCGCCGCGCTGCCGGCCAGGCCGGTCGTCATCGGGCACTCCCTCGGTGGCCTGATCGCCCAGAAGCTGCTGGCCCAGGGAACCGCCGCGGCAGCGATCGCGGTCAACCCCGGCCAGATCAAGGGCGTGCTGCGGATCCCGCTCGTCCAACTCCGGTCGGGATCCGCAGCACTGAGCCGACCCGGCAACCGCCGCCGTGCGATCTCGCTGAACGCCAAGCAGTTCCGCTTCGGCTTCGGCAACACGCTCTCGGCCGCGGAGTCGCAGGATCTCTTCGATCGCTGGACCATCCCCGGCCCCGGAAGACCGGCGTTCGAAGTCGCCACGTCCAACGTCCGGCGCACCTCGGCAGCCGCCGTCGACACCCGGCGCGACGATCGCGGCCCACTGCTGCTCGTCGCCGGCGGCGCAGACCACATCGTCCCCCCGGTCGTGGTCAAAGCCGCTTACGACCTGTACACACCCAGCCGCGCCACCACCGACTACCACGTGTTCCCCGGTCGCGGACACTCGATGGTGCTCGACCACGGCTGGCGCGACGTCGCCGAGCACAGCCTGAACTGGCTCAACCGCCAGGGCTTCTGATGCCGGCTCTGCCCACCTGGCTCGCGGCATAGGATGGCCACTCGCATCCTTGTCCCTCGGCGGACAACCGACAGGCAAGCGAGCCAGAGAACGTGGAACACGGCACAACGGTGGTGAGGGACAAGATGAGCGAGCCGGGCCCGGCGAAGGTGTCCACGCGCGAGCGCATCCTCGAAGCGGCAACCGACCTCTTCTACGCGCAGGGCCTGCGCTCGGTCAGCGCCGACAAGATCATCGAGCGGGTCGGCATCACCAAGGTGACGTTCTACCGGCACTTCCGCACCAAGGACGACCTGGTCGTGGCGTACCTCGAACGGCAGGCCGAACGGGAACGCGCTGACGTGGCGGCAATTCTGGCCCGGGCCGGCGGAGACGCCAACGAGGCGATCCGGCTGTTCGCCGAGACCATCGGCACCGTCAGTTGCACGCCCGGCTTCCGTGGCTGCCCGTTCATCAACGCAGCCGCCGAGTACGCCGACCAGGACCACCCGGTCCGCCGGACGGTCGCCGCACACCGCCACTGGTTCAGAGCCGTACTCGAGGAAATGATCACACCGCTCCACCCCACCGAGCCGGCCGGCATCGCCGACCAGCTCGTCCTGCTCCGCGACGGCGCGATGGTCAGCGGCTACCTCGGCGACCCGGCAACCGTCTCCCGCTCCCTCTACCGCGCAGCACGAGCCGTCATCAGCTCGCACATGTAGCTGAGATCGTCCTTCCCTACCAGGCCGGCCCGTTCTTCCTGAAGAAGTCGATCAGCCCTTGCGTGTCGGACTGGTAGACGTCCACCTTGCTGATCGTGCGGCCCCTCACCTCGTACCGCTCGAACTGCTGATAGCGGAAGGTCTCACCGCTGGCGCGCGCGGTGAAGACCGCGCTCCAGAGGCCGGCGAGCCGGTCGCCGTCCCCGAAGATCTCTCCCTCGACGAACTGCCACGTGGAGAACTGATCCAGCCAGCCGGGAACCTTCTGGAAGAACTCGTCGCGGCTCGTGGTCGTCCCGCCGTACGGCAGTCCCGAGGGCTCGGTGATGACGACGTCGTCGGCGAGCGTCGCGGCCAGTGCGGCTGGGTCCTGCGACTTCATCGCTTCGTAAAAGAACTGGATTACCGAGGCACTCATGGTCATCCCTTCGTTGAAGTTGATGCTGTGCATCGGGCGGCATCGCGTCGCGCGAAGGCCGCTGTGCGGGCTGCGGGGTCGTCGCCGCCTCCGCCGACCACCATAGAGCAGTTAGTTGTCGATGGACAATAACTTGCCGTTATGATGCACACCATGCCCCAGCCCCGCCGCACGCAGCAGGAACGTGTTGAGGAATCGACCCAGCGGCTCCTGCACGCGGCGGCCGAGCTGATCGCCGAGGGGGCCTACGACGCCGCGTCCGCCGCCGAGATCGGGCGCCGCGCCGGCTACAGCCGGTCCATGGTGCGCGCGCGATTCGGCTCGAAGGAGCAGCTCCTCGATGCCGTGATCCGGGCTGCGTACGAGGGGCCGCTGACGGTCCCCCCGCCCGGGTCGGCGACGGGCATGGAGCGCGTGCTCGCCCGCATCGACGCCGTGGGACGGCTCGTCGACGAAAACCCGGAACTGCTTCGGATGTTGTTCGCCGTCGAGTTCCAGGCGGCGGGCAAGGGATCCGGCATGGCCGTCCGTGCCGCCGGCTGGGTCGGCCTGCTGCGCGGTGACATCCTCGAAGCCCTGCGGGAGGGGCAGCGCGACGGCAGCGTCAGCGGCGACCTCGACGCCGAGGACACCGCCCACGCGATCGTTGTCGAAGGCGTCGGCTCCGCCTTCCTGTGGACCGTGGACCCGGCCGAAGACTTCCGTCGGCGCATCGACCAGTGGCGCGCACGCACCATCAGGGCGCTTAGGCCCTAGAGAAGCCGTTCGAGGTTCGGATCCTCATGGCGGCCGGGGGGTGATCAAACCGGACAGGCCGACCACGCCCGGGGATTGGCCGGGCGTGGTCGGCTGGATTCAGCACCGCGGGTCAGCGCACGGAGACGGTCACCGTGGTGGACACCGCACCGCCACCGACGATGCGCAGCTGATTGGCGCCCTTGATGCCCAGCTCCACCCGCAGGGAGTAGGCACCGCTGCGGGTCACCGTGGTCACGGCGGGCAGCGAGACCCAGTGACCGCCACGGAACTGCTGCAGCGTCAGCTGGGTGCCGGCCTTGATGTGGCTGGTCTGGCCGGTGATCTGGAACAGCTGCCAGGCACCCACGGTCGAGCGGCTGCTGTGCGCGGTGACGCTGGGGGCGGCCACCTTGGCCGTCGCGGCGGCCTTGGCCGTAGCGTCCGTCGGAGCCGCGGCGAAGGCACTGCCCGCGGGCAGCAGAGCCGCGCCGGCGAGAGCGGCGATGACGGCGGCGGCACCGAGAGTACGGGCACGAAGAGGTGTACGAGCAGACATGGCGGATCCCCCTTGGGACGGTCGTGCGGTGAGTGGCTCCTGCGGCTTGCGCCACACAAAGATTCCCAAGGGGATGTCCACAGCAGATCATGGGATCGTCACAGTGAAGCAACAGCATACGAACCGATCATATGCGTCCGCCACGAACGGGACGCCCCTGGATGCAGCGGCGGTCAGCCGCCGTGCCGCACCGCGGACTCGTGCTCCTGGGCCATCCTGCGGAGCGCCAGCAGGGCCGGCTCCAGCAGGACCGTCAGCAGGACGGCCCGCTCGGCCCGCGCGAGCGAGTCGTCCGCATCCTTCAGTTGGTCGAGGTCCAGAACCGCGGTCTGCTGGGCGAGCTCCGCGTACGGGATCAGGGTGCGCCAGGTGCAGTCCGCGCCGAGGGAGCGCAGCGACTCCAACGTCTCGGCGATCACGCGCCGGGCGGGGGCGAACTCGGAGACCTGCCACCCCATCTGTGCCACCAGCGCGTTCACGTCGGAGGTGCCGGGCCCGTCGTCGGGCTCCTGGTCCTTGTCCACCGGCATGGCGCCGAGCACGAGACCGAGCACCTGGTGCATGTCGGCCTCGTGCTCGGCGACCGCGCTCAGCACCTCCCTGGTGGCGTTGACCGTCAGTCCCCGTACCCCGATCAGGGCCCGGATCAGCCGGAGCCGCCGCAGGTGCGCCTCGCCGTACTCGGCCTGGGTCGCGGCGGTGGCCCGCCCCGGGGGCAGCAGCCCCTCGCGGAGGTAGAACTTGATGGTCGCGCTCGGTACCCCGCTGCGCCGGCTCAACTCAGAGATTCGCAATTCGTCCTGCCCTTGACTGGCCACTGGCCACTGGCTGCTGCCAGTGTCTCGCTTCCGCTGCTGACACTCCCCGCTCTGTAGATAGTTTCACTCGCCAAGCGGGAGAGCGAGCGCTGCCGGCCGAACCCGGGGCGCTGGAGCTTGGTGACACTCGACGACTAGCATTGGATACCTGGACTGTCTAATATAGATACTGCTACTCACCAACGATGAAGCGGGGCAAACGGTGCCAACTCTTCCCTGGACGATTCCGAACCCGGCCACGCCAAACACTCAGGCGTTCGCCATGGCGTCGCGCTTCGAGGTGCGGTCCGCCAAGGACGTGCCGCGCTTCTTCCTGAAGTCGCTCTCGGCGTGGCGTCAGGTGCGTTCCGCGCCCGGCGCATTGGGCGCGTCCCTGATCGCCCAGCCGCTGAAGCGGACCTTCTTCACGCTCTCCGCCTGGGAGGGTCGTGACGCCCTCTACGCCTTCGCCAGGACGGAGCCGCACCGCGGCATCATGAGCGGCCTGCGTTCCACCATGCGGGGCTCGACCTTCACCTTCTGGGAGCTGCCGGTGGAGGAGCTGCCGCTCACCTGGGAGAACGCCAAGCGGCGCCTCGCCGAGCAGGCACGACTGGACGCCGCCGAGGACAGCTCCGGCCGCTGATCGGGGCCGCCTTCCCGCCCCCGGTCGGATGAGAGGTGCCCCGGAGCCGGGGGGCTTCGGGCCACCACTGTCACGTGCCGGCACGCTGGGGCGTGGTCGTGGTCAGTACTGGGTGGTCACGGTGACGCCGCTGAACGTGGTCTCCGCGTAGAGGCTGATGTAGCGGTAGCCGGCGGTGGTGTTGGTGAGGGTCAGGCTCTGGTCGGTGGTGCCGTTGACGAGCGAGCCGTTGGTGTAGGCGTTCGGCGTGGCCCAGGCGTTGGGGTTGTAGAGCAGGTAGGCGGTGCCGGTGCCGCCGTTGCTGTTGATCTTCAGGGTGGTGGTGCCGGCCGGCAGGTAGAGGTAGTAGTAGTCCAGGTTGCCCGCGGTCGCGGACTGGTCGGCCCGGAAGCAGTTCTGACCCAGGACCCGGGTGTCGGCGGCAGCGCAGGCGGTGAGGCCGCTGACGGTGACGGACTGGGTGATGCTGCTGGTCCTGCCGTTGGTGTCGGTCACCGTGAGGCTGACGTTGTAGCTGCCGGCCGCACTGTAGGTGTGCGACGGGCTCTGGCTGGTGGAGCCGGTGCCGTCGCCGAAGTTCCAGGCCCAGGAGGAGATGCTGCCACTGCCGGCCTCGGTCGACCGGTCGGTGAACTGGACGGTCCGGGCAGCGGGGGCGGCGGCGAAGGCGGCGGTCGGGCTGCCGCCGACCACGCAGGCGCCGGCGGCGCAGGCGTCCAGCCAGGCGGTGAAGTCGGCGTCGTACGCGGTGCCGATGGAGTTGTAGACCGCGTAGCCGCCGCTGTAGTCACCCGTGCGGAAGTGGCCCAGCATGGCGGAGACGACGTCCGGGTGCTTCTCGACCATGTACCGGACGGCCAGGTAGCCCCACGGGTAGGTACGGGTGGTGTCGCTGTTCTGGTAGGTGTTCTGGAAGAGCGTGCTGAGCGCGTAGGTGTGCTTGGGCGCCTCGGCCACCGCACCGGCGTCGGTCATGTTCCGATAGCTGTAGGAGACGTATTCGGCCACGCCCTCGATCCACCAGACGTCCGGGACGGTGGTCTGCTGCGTGAAGTCGCCCTTCATGTCGAGGCGGCCGTCGAGTGCGTGGGTGTACTCGTGGTTGAGATTCCAGATGCCGGCGGTGAAGCCGTCGTTGCCGTTCTGGTAGGTGATCGAGATCGGCTGGTTGGTGGTGCTGGTCGGGTCGCCGACCAGGGTCATGCCGCCATTGTTGGTGCTGATCCCGTAGATCCCGCCCGCGTAGGTCTGGTAGTCCTGCGGGGAGGCGAAGACCACCATCTGCAGCGAGTTCTCGTACTGGCCGGGGATCGGGCCGTTGTCCTTGACCAGGTTGTGGAAGAACGGGTCCTGGCCCTGCAGGCTGGCGCAGACGGCGGACAGGTCGGCCGGGGTCAGGCTCTGGGCGAGGATGCTGTGTGTCGAGTCGCAGGTGTGACTGATCGGCAGGGCGGCGGCCTTGAGCTGCTGCGGCAGGTTGCAGACGCCGTAGTAGGAGCAGTTGGCCGGGTCGTAGTAGGCGGCCATGCCGGCGACGCCGACCCAGAGCGCGGAAGTCGGGCCGGTGATCGAGGAGTTGTCCATCAGGCCCTTGATCAGCGGGCGGACGGTGGCCACCAGGGCCGGGTGCTCGATGAACCGAGCGGTCTCCAGACCGGCGTTGGAGGTCAGGAAGGAGTTGCCGGTGCCCAGCAGGTCCCTGTGGTTCAGCGCGAAGCTGTCCAGCGTGGTGATCAGGCTCGGGTCGGCGGTGACCGCGGCGACGTAGGCCGGGTTCTGGTGGCCGCGGAAGATCGGGGTGAACACGCTGTTGACGAAGTTCACCATGTACCAGGAGGAGTCGTACGAGCTGTTGTAGCCGTTCAGCACCTGCTTGTACGTGCTGATGTAGCGGGCCTGCAGGTTGGCGCTGTCGCTGAGGATCATCGCCTCGCCGGCGATCTGGCCGTTGCTGTCGCTCACGTCGCTGAAGTGCGAGCCGGCGACGAGCGGGTCCAGGCCGGCCTGCACGGCTCCGGTGAGCGCGGCGTCGTAGGGGCCGACGTCGTTGGGGAGGTAGTACTGCACGTAGTACCCGGCCTGCAGGAAGTACTCCAACTGGTAGATGCCGGTGGAGTTGTCGCCGGTGTAGGAGGAGGCGGCGCTCTGGAAGCCGCTCGCCACGGCCAGCATCTGGCTCTCCTTGAACACACCGGCGGCGTCGCTGCCGCTGGTGAGAAAGAGCGAGCTGATGCAGTCCTGAGTTGAGCCCTCGATGTAGCCGACCAGGGCAGAGCCGGTGCGGCTGCTGAAGTCGGCCGGGGTGCAGGAGGTGACGGCGTTCGCGGCCCGGCCGGCCGCCCCGGCGGCGGGCTTGGGCGCGGGCGCTCTGGGGGCGGGCGCTCTCGGGGCGGTGGACTGCGGGGAACGCGGGGGCAGTTGGGCGGGGGCGAGCCTGCCGTTCTGTACGGCGGACCGGTCGTCGGCGCTTGCCATGCCGCCGGTCGGCGGCAGGCCGCGGTTGGTGTTCGCGGCCTGGCTGACCTGCTGAACGGGCTTCAGCGGCGCGGCGGCAGAGCTTGGGGCGGCGGCGAACCCGGTGACAACCGTACTCGCGACGGCGAGCACAGCCACCGTCGCGGGCAGCCGAAATAGCTGACGCATCGTCACTCCGTGGTGGGGGGCCGGTAGATGCGCCTCAGGTATGGATCGTGGAGGCGTTGTCAGGCACAGTCCCACGCACCAGGCGCCAAATCAATAAGATGTGACATGTTATATGCTTTATCTCGGCCGCACCCTGCTGTGGAACAGCCCATACCTGTCCAGATGGCCTGAATCGGGCCACGGGTATCGAGGGAACAGGCCTCCGACGTCAGCGGCACGCACTCAGCGTCGGGACTCCAGGTCGAGGAAGCGGCCGGTCAGATACCGCCGCTCGGGGATGCTGGCGGTGCGCCGCGCGGCTTCCCGGTAGTCGGACGCGGCCGCGTCGTACTCACCGGCGAGTTCCCGCAGATGTGCTCGGGTCGAGAGGAGACGATGGCTGCGTGCCAGTCGGCTGTCGGCCTCCAGCGACTCGACCAGTCTCAGGCCGGCTCCGGGCCCGTGCACCATGGCGACGGCGACGGCCCGGTTCAGCGTCGTCATCGGGCTCGGCTCAGCCATCTCCAGCAACTCGTACAGGCCGAGGATCTGTGGCCAGTCGGTGGCTTTCATCGACGGGGCCTCGTCGTGGACCGCCGCGATCGCCGCCTGCAGCTGGTACGGTCCGACCTCACCGCGCGGCAGCGCGTCCGAGATCAGCGCAACACCCTCGGCGATCAGCGACTGCGTCCACAGCGTCCGGTCCTGCTCGGCCAACGGGACCAGGGCTCCGTCGGGGCGCGTGCGAGCCGGGCGCCGGGCGTCGGTCAGCAGCATCAGAGCCAGCAGCCCCGCCGTCTCACCGTCGTCGGGCAGCAGGCGGCGCAGCAGCCGGGTGAGCCGGATCGCCTCGTCCGACATGCTCGGCGCGGTGAGTTCATCGCCCGACGAGGCGGTGTAACCCTCGTTGAACACCAGGTACAGGACCTGCCGCACCGCGCGCAGGCGCTCCGTCGCCTCGCCTTCCGGCAGCTCGAACCGTATCCCCGCCGACCTGATCGCCGCCTTCGCGCGGCTGATCCGCTGCGCCATCGTCGCTTCCGGCACGAGAAACGCCGCCGCGATCTGCGCCGTCGTCAGTCCCCCGGCCGCGCGCAGCGTCAGAGCGATCTGGCTGGGCACGGACAACGACGGGTGACAGCACAGGAACAGCAGCTTCAGGGAATCGTCCCGGTCGCTCCTCGCCGCATCGGGATCCGCGATCGCGTCGGCGGGACGGCCAAGCAGTTCGGACTGCGGCGTCGCCGCGAAGACCGCGTCCTCTCGCCGCCGCCGCGAGTCCTCGCTGCGCAACTGGTCGATCAGCAGGCGTGAGGCGACGGTCAGCAACCAGCCGCGCGGGTTGTCCGGAATCCCTTCCCCCGGCCAGAGCCGTGCTGCCCTGACCAGCGCTTCCTGTGTGGCGTCCTCGCAGACGTCGAACCTGCCGTAACGACGCGTCAGCGCGCCGACGATCCGCGGCGCCAGCTCGCGCAGCAGGTCGTCGACGCGCCGAAGGCCGTCCGTCATGAGGCGGAGTCCTGCGTCTCAGGCGTCGGCGGCGGACTCGTGCAGGATCGGCCAGACCTCGGTCGGGTTCTGGTCCGCCCACGGCATCTCCGCGGCGAGCTCGTAGGCGCGCTCCTCGCTTTCGACGTCGACGAGGTAGAAGGAGGCCATGTACTCCTTCGTCTCCAGGAAGGGACCGTCGCTGACGACCGGAGCCCCGTTCCTGCGCGACACCAGCTTCGCCGCCGCGGCGTCGGCCAGCCCGTACCCGCCGAGCAGCTCCCCGGTGGCCTGGTACTTCTTGTTGTACGCGTCCTGTTTGGCGATCTCGCGCGGCCAGTCCTCGGCCAGGAGGCTCGCCCACTTCTCCTGGTTGCCGTAGATCATGAGCAGGTACTTCATGGCGGGTTCCTCTTTCCGACAGGGCACGCCCGGCGCGCCGTGGTCGACGCGCTCCCACCCAAGGGACGGAGCCGCTGCGCCGTTCTCGACACGCCCGGCGAGATCTTTCCCGGAAATCTTCGGGCCCCCGGTGTCGAGAACCTCGGACGGGCTCCGTCTTCCGGGTAAGGGCATCACCCGAGACCGCAGGAGGACGCCATGACCAGCCCGACCGATTCTATGTCCGCCCCCGCGTCCAGATCGGACGCCTCGCCGACCGCGACGCTCCTCGCGCGCCGCCCGGCCTGGCAGGTCTGCTACCTCTCCGCCCTGGCCGCGTGCGTCGCGGTCGAGGCGTGCGGGCTGCTTGCCCGCGCGGCCGGCGTGCCGATGCGTGCCGCCGGGCTGGGCTCGCAGCACGCCACGTCCATCACCGTGGGGATGTTCGCGATGGGGACGATGATCGTCACCTTCTGGTTCACGTTCGCCGTGATCCTGATCGCCCGCGTCGCGAAGCGCCCCGCGCGCACCTACCTCCGGACCGCGCTGCCGCTGCTCGCCCTGTCGCTCGTCGTGCCGCTCACAGCGGCGGACACTGCCGTATCAACCAGGCTGACCCTCGCGCTCGCCCATGTGATCGCGGGTGCGATCATCATCCCGACGGTCGCGAGGCGACTCCCCCGGGCCCGCTCGTAGCCGCCCTGCGCCGGCCTGGACGGCGGCGGCGGGAGAGCTGGACGGGAGAGCTAGGCGGGAGCCCCTGACGCATGGTCGGTTGCCAGTTTCACGGCCAGTGCCCCCAGCACCGTTCCCATCAGGTACCGCTGGACCCGAAGCCATACCGGGCGGTGGGTGAGGAAAGCCGCGATGGTTCCCGCGGCCAGGAGAATCACCAGGTTCACCGCCAGACTGACGGCGATCTGGATGCCGCCCAGGACGAACCCCTGGAGCAGCACGTTCCCCGCCCTGAGGTCGACGAACTGCGGGATGAGGGAGAGGTACATGACGGCGATCTTCGGGTTCAGCAGGTTCGTGATCAGCCCCATGGAGAACAGCCGCCGCGGCGAGTCGGGCGTCAGCACCTGCGGATCGAAGACGGAGATCCCGCCCGGCCTGAGCGCCTTCCAGGCAAGCCAGGCCAGGTATGCGGCTCCTGCGAGTTTCACCGTCAGGTACAGCCCTGGGACTGCCAGGAAGACCACTGACAGGCCGAGATTGGCCGCACCGAGGTAGACGAGGAAGCCGACGGCGACACCGGCCAGCGAGATCGCTCCCGCTCGGCGGCCCTGCGTGATGCTTCGCGAGACGAGATACATCATGTTCGGGCCGGGGGTGAGCACCATCCCCAGAGCCACCGCCGAGACGCCGAGGACCGCGTTCATTTCGATCATGTGGCAAGCATCGACGGTACTGGCGTTAAGCACCAGCGATCATATCTTCAGGCATCGCTTTAGCGCTCCTACACAATGGAGCGCTTGCGGGCCAGCTCCTTCTCCTCCAGCGGCAGCGCCTCAGCGACCGGCAGCCGCGGCAGCAGGTCCGGTTCCAGGGTCATCGCACGGAAGACGAGCGCGACGGTCACGTCGTGGTCGGGTCGGTGCACGATCTCGACCGGATCAGCTGCGCGGATATCACCGGGCTCGATCACGCGCAGATACTGTCGTCACGCCCAGTCCTCCGGTTCCCAGGCGTGGAGCAGTGCGAGCAGCTCCGGGTCCCCGTCGAGTTGCAGGGAGTCCACCGAAATGCGTTGGTACAGGTAGAGGACCAGATCACTGGCCGTGCCGCAAATGGAGAGGCCTGCCGCGTCCGGGTCCTCGCCGGTAGCGGGCAGCCGGGTGGTCCGTGCACCGTCGCCGTCGACCGTGAGGCGCCAGGAGCGGCCCTCGGTGGCGTGGAAGTCGAAGGCGGTGGGCTTGTGCGGCCAGGCGCTCGTCGTGAAGGCCGTGATGAACAGGTTCTCCTCGACACCGTCGAGCGCCACCTCGGCCGGCAGCGGCTGTGGGGCGCCCACGGCGACCTGAGCGTCGTACGTGTGCACCGCGATCTCCTGGACCTGGTGCCGGGCGACGCCACCGGCGGTGTGCGGCGTCTGCGTGTTACCCCAGCCGGTGAAGCATCCCTGGTCCGGACCGGCTTCCCGCAGGGCCGCCAGCAACAACTCGGTTGAGGCGGCCAGCCAGGCCAGCACGGCCTCGCGCTCCTGCGGCGCGACCGCCTCCCCCTGGGCCGGGGTCCTGGACGTGGCGTCCGGCCCGGCGGCGACGGTGGCGGCCCAGCGGCGGCGGCCCTCGCCGATGTGCTGCACCAGGTCGGACAGCGTCCACTCGGGGCAGGTCGGCACGGGCAGGTCGAGGCTGGGCGCGGCGGCGATCGCGGCACGGAAGGCGGTCGCACGTTCGTCGATCAGCCGCAGCAGATCGGGAAACTCCAGAGTCTTATGCACAGCGGCAGTTCTACCACCTTGATCCACTTGCCCGACAGCGGTTTTCCCAGCCGGTGCGGCGGAGCGCTCCGGCCTTGGCGAGCCCACGCTCGGGCTTCCGCTACGCCAGAGCCGAGCCCCGCGTCTCAGGCGACAGACCCACGATCCACCTCTAGGGTGCCTCGACCACGACCTCGACGCGGTCGGTGTAGAAGGCGACATGGCCGGCGATCGGCGCGACCGACTCGTAGGGCTCGCGGTAGGTCCACACCGCGTCCACCAGTCGGCCCTCGGTGTCCGGGTTCTGGGGGACGGTGATGCTGTAGTAGGACGCGTCTCCCTTGTAGGGGCAGTAGGTCTTGGTGTCGCTCGATGCCAGCAGCGTCTCGTCGACGTCGTCCAGCGGGATGTACTGCACGGGCGGGTAGGCCGCCTCACGTAGCGTCAGGGCCTCGGTGGTGTCGGCCACGATGCGCGCGCCGATCCGGACCAGCACGCGCCGTCCGGTCTTCTCGATCGTGATCGGGTGGTCCGGCCCGGGGACCTTGGGTTCGCGAATCGCCATGAATCTACCCTCTCCCTGCTTCTCATTCAAGCTGCAAGCCAGACCAGTCTGTCTAAAGGCCACTGCAACCGTAGTCATGCCCCTTCGGATGCGTCAAGTCAAAGCTGTTCTGAACATATTGGCTGCGTTCGATTGACGAGACAGGGTCGTCCTGTTTAGCTGAACGAAGAACTTAGACAGACCAGTCTACCTACCCACCCGGGAGTCCAACAATGAACCAGCCCGTCGTTCTGATCACCGGTGCGCTCACCGGCATCGGCCGCGCCGCCGCCGTCGCCTTCGCCCAGAAGGGGGCGAACGTCGTCGTCACCGGGCGGCGTGACGAGGCAGGCAAGGCCCTGGCCGAGGAACTGCGCGCGCTCGGCACGGAGGCCGAGTTCATCAACGCCGACGTCCGCAACGAGGACGACGTCCGCGCCATGGTCGACCAGACCGTCGCACGCTTCGGACGCCTCGACGTCGCGGTCAACAACGCCGGAACCGAGGGCCGACCCAGCCCGATCACCGACCAGACCGCGGAGACCTACAACGCGACGTTCGACACGAACGTCCTGGGCGTGATCCTGAGCATGAAGCACCAGGTCCGGGTCATGCAGGGACAGGGCAGCGGCAGCATCGTCAACATCTCCTCGACGTACGGGCACGAGGGAGCGGCCGGGGCGTCGGTCTACGTCGGCAGCAAGCACGCCGTCGAAGGCATCACCAAGTCGGTGGCCCTGGAGGTCGCCGCGTCGGGAATCCGGGTGAACGGCGTCGCCCCCGGCCCCACGGACACGGGCATGCTGACCCGCTTCACCGGCACCCCGGAGAACAAGGCCGCTCTTGCCGCGGAGGTTCCGCTGGCTCGCCTCGGCCTCTCGGAGGAGCTCGCCGCCGCGATCGTCTTCATCGCCTCGGAGCAGGCGTCGTACGTCACCGGCCACATCCTCAACGTGGACGGCGGCCACTCCGCCGGCTGATCAACCACCGCACATCAGCACGCCGGCTCAAGGAGAAGCACGCAGTGCGGGCTGGAGGCGGTCACCGTAGGGCGGCGGCCGCCTCCGCGCGCTTCACCGGGAAGACTGATCGGTCCAGGCTTGTTTCGTGGGGTGAACAGCCAGATAGGCCGCTACGCGGAGCGGTAGGCTGTACCGCCAGTCTGGAAGAGGGAAGCAGCCATGCCGATCAAGGTCACCACCGCCGCGAAGCCGTCCGCGCGTGAACGTCTGCTGGCCGCAGCGGACGACCTGTTCTACCGCGAGGGCGTGCAGAGCGTCGGCATCGACCGCATCGTGCAGCAGGCGGGCGTGGCCAAGGCATCGCTCTACAACCTGTTCGGCAGCAAGGAACAGCTCGTCCAGGCCTACCTGGACGCCCGGCACGCCAACACCCGGGAACAGGTCGAGCGGGCCCTGACCCGGTTCCGGACGCCGCGTGAGCGCCTGCTGGGGGTCTTCGACGCGCAGGGCCAGTTGTTCACCGAACCCGGCTTCAACGGCTGTGCGCACATGACCGCCAGCGCGGAGGCGCAGCCCGGTAGCCCCACCGAGTGCGCCGCGGACCGGTACCGCCAGTGGGTGCGCGCCATGTTCACGGACCTGGCGCGGCAGGCCGGGGTCGCCGACGCCGAAGGCCTGGCCAGGCAGCTGCACCTGCTCTACGACGGCGCCGGAGTGTCGGCACGCATGGACCACGACCCCTCCGCGGCCACGACCGCCCGCGCGGCGGCCGCGGCCCTGTTCGACTCGGCAGCGAAGGAGCCGGCCGCGGCCGGCGCCAGGTAGCAACCGGCCCGAGCCATCGTCCGGCAGCGCGACGTCCGAGCAAGCCCCGACGCCGCCCGCCTGGCCTGCACGGCTCCCGCCACGCAGAGGACGGGCACAGGGTCACCGACAGCGCGGCGCCCGCAGGCAGCGCCGCCGTACGGCCCTGACGACGCATCACGCCGGTGCGCCTCCGCGTAGCCGGGGCGCGCCGCCCAAGGTGGGCACGGGGTCGGCCGGGAAGCGTGTGGCGACCCGTGCGGCGGTGGCGGTGGCGCGGCGGGTGGTGGTCGCCAGGCCGATGACCGCGATGGCCAGGCCGCCTGCGGCCAGGAGCCACCAGCCCGGGTGGCTGGCGGCGGCGAATCCGGCGTGGCCCGGGGCCCGGGTGCGCGCGGTGACGATCGAGCCCAGGACGGCGACGCCGAGGTTGTTGCCGATCTGGCGGCCGGTGGTGGTGATCGCGGCGGAGACTCCGGCCTGGGCGCGCGGCATGCCGGCGACGGCGGAGTCGGTGATCGGGGTGTTGACGAGCCCGAAACCGAGGCCGAGCAGCACGTAGGCGCTGAGCAGGACCGTCCCTGGCGTGGTCGGGGTGAGCGTGGTCAGCATCAGCGCGGCCGCGGCGATCAGCAGCCCGGCGGCGACCAGCGGCGGGCGTGGGCCGCGCGCGGCGGTCAGCCGCCCGGACAGCGGTGAGGCGATCGCGATGCCGGCGGCCATGGGCACGGTCAGCAGGCCGGCGTGCAGCGCGCTGTAGCCGCGCACCTCCTGCAGGTACAGGGTGTTGAGGAACAGGAAGCCGGACAGGACGATGAACGCGGTGACGGCGACGACGAAGGCGCCGGTGAACGGGACCGAACGGAAGAACACCGGGTCGACCAGAGGTTCTTCGCGGCGTCGTTCGTAGCCGGGCAGTACCGCGGTCGCGGCTGCGGCCAGGACGAACAGGGCGATGATGGGGGCGCTGCCGTACCCCTGGCGGGAGCCCTCGATGATCGCGAAGATCAGCGAGGTCAGGATCGTGACCACCAGCACCTGACCGCCCGGGTCCGGCCGCCGCGCCGCCGCGGCCCTGGACTCGGGCACGAGCACCGCGGCCAGTACGAGGGCCGCCACGCCGATCGGGATGTTGATCCAGAAGATCGAACGCCAGCCGGCCGAGGCGACCAGCAGGCCGCCGACCACCGGTCCTGCGGCCAGGGACAGGCCGACCGTGGTACCCC
Organism: Streptacidiphilus sp. EB129; assembly: GCF_041262645.1. Taxonomy (NCBI): domain Bacteria; kingdom Bacillati; phylum Actinomycetota; class Actinomycetes; order Kitasatosporales; family Streptomycetaceae; genus Streptacidiphilus; species Streptacidiphilus sp. EB129. The sequence continues at coordinate 14,083 of NZ_JBGCCS010000029.1, read as the reverse complement.
AGAGCCCGATCGCGCGGGCCCGCTCCCGTGGATAGGGGAAGGCGTGGGTGATGATCGACAGGGCGACCGGGTTGAGCATGCTCGCTCCCAGGCCCTGGGCGATCCGGAAAATGATCAGCCAGTCCAGGGTCGGGGCCAGGGAGCAGGCCAGCGAGCCGGCGGTGAACAGCGCCAGTCCGAACTGGAACACCCGCCGCCGCCCGATCCGGTCGGCGGTGGATCCGGCCAGCAGCATGAACGCGGCAACCGCCAGGGTGTAACCGTCGACGGTCCACTGCAGACCGCTGACCGGGGCGTGCAGGTCCTGCCCGACGGCGGGCAGTGCGACGTTGACGGCGGTGGTGTCCAGGGCGGTGATCAGCAGGCTCAGGCAGCACACCGCCAGAACCAGCCCTGCCCGTCGACGGCCGCCCTCCGTCGGTGTCGTGGGCGTGAGAAAGCCCTCGGTGTCGGTCATGGTCAGAGCTCGATTCTGATGCCGGGGTCGACGATGCGGACGCTGGTTTCCGGGGCCAGGTCGCGGGAGGCGTCTCGGTAGTGCTGCGGGTTCTTGTCGCTGTGGGTGATCAGCCGGTCGCCCAGGAAGCCCTTGGTGAAGGCGTAGTGGTGCGGGACGGCCAGCTCGGGCCTGAGGATCGCGGTCAACTCGGCCGCCTCCTGGGCGTTCATGACGACCTGCAGGTTGTTGGCAGGCCGGATGTGCAGGCCGTTGGTGGGCAGCAGCGCGAGCGAGATGTGCCCCAACCTGTCGGGGATCTCGGCGAGTTCGGGGATGAGCATGGTGTCCCCGGCGAAGTACACCGCCTCGGAGCCGGCCCGCAGGACGAAGGTGACCTCGTACACGCCGTGCTTGGCCGGGGTCGCGGTGATGGTGACACCGCCGACCTCCAGGTCCTGCCAGGGCTTGAGGGGGGTGACATCGGTGAAGCCGTGCCTGCGCGCCGCGTCGACGACGGTCTCGGCGACGAACAGCGGGACCGAACGGTCGCGGTAGGAGGCGAAGGCCTCCAGGTCGCAGTGGTCGTAGTGCTCGTGGCTGATCAGCACGCCGTCGAGCCGGGGCAGATCGGGGATGCCTACGGCGATCGGCTCGCCCTGGTAGTAGCCGGGACGGGTGCTGAACCACGGGTCGGTCAGGAAGGTCCGGCCACCGATCTCGATCAGGTGGCAGCTGTGGGTGATGCGGGTGACTGCGGTCTTGGGCATGGTCGGATCTCCTTGAACGGTGGGGGGTCGGCAGGTGGTTGCGGCTCAGCGGGCGAAGGCGGAGAAGTCGGTCTCCGCGCTGTCCCAGATCGCGTCCACGACCTGGTCGGGCGTCTCCAGCTGCGCGTTGTGGCCGGTGTCCACCAGCAGTTGGAACCGGGCCATGGGGATCGCGGCGGCGTAGGCGCGGCCGTAGCCGGGGTCCACGATCCCGTCGCCGTCTCCCCACAGCACCAGGGTCGGGATCTCCAGCGTCCCCAGGCGTGCGGCCAAGGTCGGGTCGGTCATCGCGGCGCCCGCGTAGACGGCGATCGCGTCCCGGTTGCCGGCCGCGACGGCCTGCGCCGCCGGGGGCAGGGTGGCGGCGTTGAAGCGGAACGGGTCGGGGTTGTGGAAGCTGAGCTCGAAGACCTGATCCATGGTCAGGGAGAAGAAGTCGGCGACGGGGTGGCCGGGGACCTCGATCCCGACGGCGTCGATCAGGACGATGCCGCTGACCCGTGGCGACTGCAGCAGCGCGATCTCGGCAGTGATCCAGCCGCCGATCGAGTTGCCGATGACGGTCACGTCGCTCAGCTCCAACTGGTCGAGCAGTGCCTGGTAGAGCGCGGCCAGACCGGCGACGGAGTCCAGGGCCCCGGGCCGGAGGGTGCCGCCGAAGCCCGGGTGGGTCGGGACGAGCACGCGCACGTCGTGGGTGGCGGCGAACGTCTCGGCGAACCCGGTCACCGACTGCGGGCCGGCCCCGCCGTGCAGGAGCAGGAACGGCTGCCCGGACCCGTATTCGGCGACGGACACCTCGACCGGGCCGATGCCGGCGTGGGGGACGGAGTACTGCGTGGTGGTGCCCATGGCTTTCTCCTCGATCGTCTACCGGTCCCGACAGGTCCGGAGGTATAGAGAGATCTCGTTATTGGAGTTGACTCTCATGAGAGTAGGCGCCTCGCCCGCTTTATGCAAGTCAACTCTCATGATGAATGCCAACTATCTATGGCAGCCCCTGGCACGTGGGTCGCGGGTCGCAGGCGTGCCTGTTACGCGATGTGCGGATTGCCGTTCGAGGCGCCGAGCCCGCCGTCGACGCGGATGTGGGCCCCGTTCACGTAACTCGCGGCCGGACTGGCCAGGAACGTGATGACGGAAGCCGCCTCGGCGGGCTCGCCGAAGCGTCGCATCGGCACCCGGTTGAGCGCGGCGGCGACGATCTCGTCGCTCTGCAGGAATCCCGCGGTCATGTCCGTGGAGATCATGCTGGGGTGGACGGCGTTGACCCGCACGCCTTCCGCGCCGTGGTCGAGCGCCATCGCGTTGGTCAGATTGGTCACCGCGCCCTTGGCGGCGTCGTAGGCGGCCAGGCCCCAGTCACCGCCGAGCCCGGATGCCGATCCGACATTGACGATGCTGCCGCCCACGACGCGCAGATGCGGAAGCGCGGCCTTCGAAGCGAAGAAGACCCCGTCGACGGCGGTGGACATGACGCGTCGCCAGCCCGCCGCGTCGATGTCGGACACGGAGCCCAGCGGCTCGCACGTCGCGGCGTTGTTGACCAGGACGTCCAGCCGGCCGTGGTCGTGGGCCACGGCGTCCACCAGCCCGGTGATCGCCTCCTCGTCCGAGACGTCACCACGCCGGGCGATCAGCGTCGAGCCGGCCGGCGCGTCGGACACCACTGCGTCCAGCTTCGCCTGCGTCCGGCCGATGATCACCACCGTGGCGCCGCCGGCGGCGAAGAGGCGAGCGGTGGCCGCGCCGATGCCCGACCCACCGCCGGTGACGATGACGACCTTGCCCGTGAACGTGTCCTCAGCCATCGGAAATCTCCAATCCCTCAGGTATCAAGCGCTGTTGTCCGGGGGTTGTCCCTGCCCTGGAAGCCTAGGAAGATCGGTACAGCGCTGGCTTGAACCTCAGCGCCATCCGGGCAGAACGTCCGCGCCAGGCGGCGTCGGAGCGACGACCGAGGGGGCGACCGGCGATGGACAACAGTGGAGCCTTCGACGCCTTTCGCAGCGGCTGGGAGACGGAGATCGGCGACGGCTTCCCGCTGCCGACCTTCAGCGAGGCCACAGCCCGTGACTTCCGGGTCAGGAGCCGCGCCACCACCGTGGGCGATGTGGCGATCACCGATCTCCACGGCGCGTCGGCCATCCGGACCGAGGGCCCCCTCACCGGCGTCGAGGACCAGGTACGCATGTACGTGGTCCAGCGCGGGTCCTGGGCCCTGGGCGCCCCGCTCGCCCGGGGTGAACAGACCATCGCGGCCGGGCAGTTCCTCGTCCGCCACATCGGACGGCCGCTGCACTTCGAGACGGTGCCGGACACGACGGCGAAAGTCCTCGTCCTGCCCGCCGCCCTGCTCAAACCACTGCTCGGGGAACGACAGAGCGTCAGCGGGCCGGCCGACGCCGCCGAGGTGCGGCTACTGGTGGCCCACTCGAACATGATCTACGAAACCGTTGCCGATCTCGGACCGGCGGGAGTGCAGGCCGCCCACAGCACGCTCATCGAACTGGCCAAGGCGGTTGCCAGGCGTCGGGTCGATGACGCCGAGACCCGGCTGGCACCGGCGCTCGCCCGGGCCGCGAAGGATCTCGCGGACAGCCGTCTGGCCGACCCGGAACTCTCCGGGGCGATGCTGGCCCGTGAACTCAACGTCTCCGTACGCAACCTGCAGCGCGCGTTCGCCACAGCCGGAGAGTCGGTGACCTCCTACGTCCGCCGGCGGCGGTTGGAAGAGGCCCGACTCGCCCTCACCGCACCCTCCGGCCGGCTGAGCGTCTCCGAACTCGCCGCCCACTGGCAGTTCGCCGACAGCAGCCACTTCATCCGGGCCTTCAAAAAGCACTATGGCCGGACGCCCACCGAGTACGCCCGCTCGACGATGTCGGCGGGACGCTGAACTCCGGTGCGAACTACGTCATCTGACGTCCGGGCCGAAGTCGGCCGGCTGGGGGTGCGCGGGCAGTCGGACGGTGAACCGTGCTCCCTGGCCCTGGGCCGCGTCGCCCGCGTCCGGGATCGCCGGGCCGACGGTGATGGTGCCGCCATGGGCGGTGGCGATGTCCTTGGCGATGGAGAGTCCGAGTCCGGTGCCGGTGGCATCGCCGGGGTGGCGGGTGCGGGATGCCTGCAGCCGGACGAAGCGGTCGAAGACCCGCGCTCGGTCGGCGGGAGGGATGCCCGGGCCGTCGTCGGCCACGGTGAGCACGGCGGTGGCGGGGCCGTCGGTGGTGACCGTGACCTCGACGCGGTGTTCCGCGTAGCGGTCGGCGTTGTCGAGCAGGTTGCGGATCAGGCGGGTGAGCTGGTCCGGGTCGCCCAGGACGGGTGCGTGGTCGCCGGTGCGGAGGTCGACCGGGACCCGGGCGGGTGCGGCACCGATGGCGGTGCGGGCGAGTGCGGCGAGGTCGACGGGTTCGCGTCGGGTGATCAGGGTGTCGTCGTCGGATCGGGCGTGCAGCAGCAGCGCCTCGACGAGGCGTTGCAGGCGGGTGGTCTCGTTGACGGTGCGTTCGGCCAGTTCGGGCCAGGGTGCCTTGTCGGGGTGGGCGAGGCCGACTTCCATGGAGGTGCGGATGGCGGCGAGCGGGGTGCGCAGTTCGTGTGAGGCGTCGGCGACGAACCGGCGCTGGCGGGTGGCGGAGGCGTCCAGGCGGTCGAGCATCGTGTTCAGGGTGCGGGCGAGGCGGCCGATCTCGTCGTCGCTGGCGGGTTCGGGGATGCGGCGGTGCAGGTCGCTGCCGGTGATCTCGGCGGCTTCGGCGCGCATGCGTTCCACCGGCCGCAGGGTGCGTCCGATCAGCAGCCAGGAGATGCCGACCGCGGCGAGCAGGACCAGCGGCAGGGCGTAGAGCAGGTGCCCCTGGACGTCGCTGGTGAGGATGCCGAGCAGTTGGGTGGAGCCGCCGACGTAGACGACCGCCGGGGTCGTGCCGATGACGTAGCGCTGGGCCACGATCCGTTCGTCGCCGCGGCCCGGCGAGGAGGGGGCGGGCCGGGGTGTGGTGGTGCCGGCCGGGAGGGTGTACAGGGCCGGCTGGCCTGCCACGTTGGCGGTGGCGGCGATGACGCGGCCGGAGGAGTCGACGACCTGCGCCCACACCGAGGCGTCGCCGGGGGCGGCCGGCAGGGGCTGGGGCCAGCCGCTGGTCCCGGCGGAGCGGGCCAGGGAGTCGGCGTAGGAGCTCAGCGTGGTCGTCACGTTCGATCGCACGGCGCTGACGAGGGTGAACACCAGGACCGCGGTGGTGAGTGCGACGGTCACGGTGATCGCCAGGGCGGCGAGCGCGGTCAGGCGCAGGCGCAGTGAGCGGCCGGACCGGCGCGGTCGCGGGTGTCCGGGACGGTCAGGCGTGCTGCGGGTCAATGCGGTACCCCGTTCCTCGGACCGTCTCGACCAGGGCGGTGGGGAAGGGCTGGTCGATCTTGCGGCGCAGGTGGTGGATGCGAACCTCGACCACGGCCGGCGAGGTCTGGACGTGGTCGCTCCAGCAGTGTTCCAGCAGTTCGGTCTTGGAGACCGCGCGTCCGTCGGCGCGCAGCAGGTACTCCAGGATGGACAGCTCACGTGGCGTCAGGGTGACCTCCTGGCCGGCGCGGTGGACGGTGCGGGTGGCGGGGTCCATGGTCAGGTCGCCGGCCTGCAGCAGCGGGGGGCGCGGTGGTGCGGTGCGGCGCAGCAGGGAGCGGATGCGGGCGAGGAGGACGGGGTAGACGAAGGGTTTGGTGAGGTAGTCGTCGGCGCCCAGGTCCAGGCCCTCGGCCTGGTCCAGGGCCGCGTCCATGGCGGTGAGCATGAGGATCGGGGTCCAGTTCCCGGCGTCGCGCAGGCGGGAGCAGACCTGGTAGCCGTCCAGGCCGGGAAGCATCACGTCGAGGATGATCAGGTCGAACGCGTTCTCGGTGGCTTCCCACAGGCCTTCGTTGCCGTCGACGGCCAGTTGGACGGCGTACCCCTCGGCCTGCAGTCCCCAGGTCAGGGATGCGCCGAGGGATTCGTCGTCTTCGATCACGAGGATGCGCATGCGTCAGGCCTTGGTGTCGGTGGCGGAGCACTGCGGGAAGGGATCAGGGCTGCTCCCGGCGGATTGTGCCAGGCATGGATCAAGCATGCAGGGACGGGCGCGTCTCCGCCGTGCTGTCCCGAAGGTAGAGGGGACCACCTTGCGTTGTGCTTACGCCGCGGACTCGCGGATCATCCGCGTTTCGTGCACGTTGGTGACAGATGACGGGAGGGTTTCTGGACCCTTGACATCCGGATAGGCCGATGCTCTCATGTGTTGCCATAGCAAATGCCTACCGGCTGGTTAGGTGGTTTCTTCCCTTGATGAGCGCATTGCTATAGCAAATACACTTCTCCGAGAGAGGTCCCGACATGCTCACCCGACGTGCCCGTTCCACCGCCGCCCTCGCGGTCACCGCCCTGGCTCTGGGTGCCGCTGTGGCCGGCTGTTCGTCCAGCGCCGTCCCGGCGACGACCGCCCCGTCCGCCGCCCCCTCGGCCCCGGCGTCCGTGGCCGACCTGACCGCGAGGTCGCACAGCGAGTCCGGACTGATCATGTACGGCAACACGCCCAGCGCCGTGATGAAGCCGCTGCTCGACAGCTTCACCAAGGCCTATCCGTGGATCAGGCCGCAGTACTCGCAGCTGTCGGACAATCAGGTGTACACCAAGTTCGAATCCGAGCACGCGCAGAGCGCCCGCACCGCGGACCTGCTCATCTCCGACTCGATCCCGCAGGCGCTGCAGGCGGAGACCAGCGGGCTGATCGCCGACGTCACCCCGCAGGGTCTCGCGGACTTCCCCGCGTACGTCAACCAGGGCCACGGCATGTACGTGATGTCGCCGGACCCGGTGCTGGCGACCTGGAACCCCCGGCTGATCTCCGGCGCCCGGGTGCCGACCACCTACGCACAGCTGGCCGCGGACGCGAAGGCCAACCCGTCCACGTACCCGCTGGTCAGCTACTCCCCCGCCAACCCGCTCGGCTACAACGCGGTCTACGGTCTGGTCCACGTCCTGGGCGCGGACCAGACCTACTCCGACCTGGACGCCCTCGGCCCGCGGACCAAGACCTTCGACGAGGGGCTGGACGGACTGAACCACCTGGTCGGCGGCGCCGCCTCGTTCGGCTGGCTCGCCTCCGGGCTCTCGCAGTCCGTCATCCCGCAGTACAAGGGCCTGGCCGCGTACGGCTACATGCAGGACGCGACCCCGCTCACCCCGCGCCTGGTCGCGCAGACCGCCGGCGCCGCCTCTCCCGCCTCGGCGCAGCTGTTCCTGGACTTCGTCTACAGCAACCCCGGGCAGCAGGTGATGTGCGCGGCCGGTATGGAGGCCTCGATGACCAACTTCCAGTCCGCGACGGGCTGTACCGCCGATCTGACCGACCTGGCCAAGCACGTCCCCGCGGGCACCACGTACCTGGTCCCGGTCTCCCAGGACGTGGTCAACCAGCAGAAGACCATCACCGACCGCTGGAACAAGGCCCTGGGCCGCTGAGCACCATGACCCCGCACACGCTCGCCGCCGCTCCGGTCGCCCCGCGCGACCGGCGCCGCCGCCTCCTGCCGACCGCCCCGGGCCAGTACCTGGTGTGGGCCGCGGTCGCCCTGCTCGCCCTGGGCCCACTGGTCCCGCTGGTCATCACCTCGCTGCTGTCCAAGCCCTACTACCTTCCGGGAGGCGTGTTCAGCCTCGACGCCTACCGGCAGCTCCTCGCCGACCCGGCGTTCCGTCAGGCCGCCCTGAACACCGGCGTCTTCGCGCTGACCGCCACCTCCCTGGCGCTGCTGCTCGGCGCCACGTTCGCGATCCTGGTCACCCGCACCGACCTGCCCGGCAGGCGCTGGCTCGGCCCGGCCCTGCTGGCCCCGCTGCTGATCCCGCCGCTCGGCCTGATCGTCGGCTGGGAGTCCCTGTACGGGCCGGCCGGCTACCTGACGCAGCTGTGGCACAAGAACCTGCACCTGCCCGTCTGGAACCTCACCTCGTTGCCCGGCATGTCCGTGCTCGGCGCCGTGGTCACCCTCCCCATCGCCTACGTCACCTGCAAGGCCGTCCTGGAGGGCGCGGACGGCACCCTGGAGGACGCCGTCCGCGCCTCCGGCGGCGGCACCCTGCGGGTGCTGCGCACCGTCACCGTCCCGATGCTGCGCACCGCGCTGCTCGACTCCGGCATGCTGATCCTCACCCTGTGCCTGGAGGTCCTGGGCATCCCGCTCTTCCTCGGCCGGCCCGCGAACATCGGCTTCATCGCCAGCTACCTGTACGACACCTGGTCCAATAGCGTCCTGCCCGACCCGCCGATCGTCTCCGCCGGGGCGATCCTGCTCCTGGTCGTGGCCTCCGCCCTGCTGATCGTGCGCGGCAGGCTGCTGCGTCACGCCGGCCGCTACACCGCCGGCACCCGGGCCACCCCGCCCGCGCGCCTGCTGCGACTGGGCCGCTGGCGCCGGCCGGCTGCCGCGCTCATGGCCGGCTTCGTCGCCGTCACCTGCGTCATCCCGCTCCTGGGACTGGCGCTGATGTCGAGCGTCACCGACCTGACCACCCTGGTCGCGCCCTGGCACCTGTGGACCACGACCAACTGGCAACAGGTCTGGGACGACCCGACGTTGCGCCGGGCGATCACCGACAGCCTGATCGTCGCATCGGCCGGCAGTGTCGTGACCGTCGCGCTGGTCACCGTCGCGACCGTCATCGCGGGCCGCTCCACCTTCCGGCTGCGCCGCACCCTGCCGGCCCTGCTCGTCTACCCCCGGGCCACCCCCGGCATCGTCTTCGGCGTCGGATTCTTCTGGCTCTTCCTGATCGTCCCGTGGCCCGGCGCCATGCTCCGCACCAGCCTGTGGGGCGAGCTGCTGGCCCTGTGCGTGCGCAACATGACCCTCTCCTACATCATTCTCGCCCCGGCGCTCGCCCGGATCAGCCCCGAACTGGCCAGGGCCGCCGCCTCCACCGGCGCCGGCTGGTGGACCACCCTGCGCCGCATCACGGTGCCACTGCTGCGCCCGGCGATCATCAGCGCCCTGGTGCTCATGTTCGTGACCCTGGTCAGCGACTACGACCCGGTCGTGTTCCTCTCCAAACCCGGCACCGAACTGCTCGGCACCACCATGCTCCAGACCTGGTCCAAGGGACTGCCCGGCCCCGTGGCCGCCCTGGCCCTCATCCAGGTCCTGCTGGTGGCCCTCGCCCTCGCGGCGGGCCTCGGCTGGACCGCACGAAAGAGGCAGCACCATGCGTGACATCCCGATCCGCCCGCTCACCGCGGCCCTCCGCACGGAGGACGGACATGCCTGAGATCTCCGTCGACCGGCTCAGCCAGACCTTCGGCAGCACCCGCGTCCTGGACGAGGTGAGCTTCACCGTCCCCGACGGCCGGTTCGTCACCCTCCTCGGCCCGTCCGGCTGCGGCAAGACCACCACGCTCATGTCGATCGCCGGGTTCCACACCCCGCAGGGCGGCGCCATCGCCCACGGCGACCACATCCTGTTCGACGCCGCGCGGCGGCGCAACGTCCCCGCCGAACAGCGGGAGCTGGGGGTGGTGTTCCAGTCCTACGCGCTGTGGCCACACCTGACGATCGAGCAGAACGTCGGATTCCCCCTCAGGATCCGCCGCACCGACCGCGCCGAGACCAGGCGCCGGGTCGCCGAGGTCCTGGACCTGGTCGAGCTCGGGCACCGGGCCAAGGCGCACCCCCATGAACTCTCCGGCGGCCAGCAGCAACGCGTCGCCCTGGCCCGCGCCCTGGCCCACGGCCCCAGCGCGCTGCTGCTGGACGAGCCGTTCTCCAACCTGGACGCCAAGCTGCGCGAACGCGCCCGCGAATGGCTCGGCGAGCTGCAGCGCGACCTGGGCATCAGCACCGTCTTCGTCACCCACGACCAGACCGAGGCCATGGCGATGAGCGACCAGATCCTGGTCATGAACGGCGGCCGCATCGTCCGCTCCGGCACCCCGCAGGAGGTCTACCACCGGCCCGGAAGCCGATTCGTCGCCGAGTTCCTGGGCCGCTGCAACTTCCTGACCGGAACCGCCCGCCGCACCGGCCCCGGCGCCTTCGCCCTGGAAGCCCCCGGCCTGCCCGGCGGCGTCCCCTTCCGGGCCGACACCGCGCCGCCGCCCGGCGCCGTCACCCTGGCGGTCCGCCCCGAGGCCCTCACCCTCCACACGGACGAAACCCGCCCCGGCTGGCGCGCCCGGGTCACCCGCACCACCTTCCTCGGCGACCACTACCTCCACACCCTGCAGCTGGGACCCCACATCCTGCAGGCCCTCGGCACCCGGCACCTGACCACCCCGGCCGTGCTGGTCGACCTCGACGCCGGCGCCGCCACCGTCGTCACCGACGACCCCGCACCCGACGACACGGCACCCCACGACGCGGCACCTTCCGGTCTCGCGGACACCGGTCCGGTACCCGCCGAGCCGGGACCGCCGGAGCCGTCCACCACCAGCCGGGCTGTTTGACAGCTTGCTGTAGCAGACATCAAATAAGGCCATGAATCTCCCCGAACTCAGCGCCCAGTCCCTGGCCGACCAGGCCTACCGGGCCCTGCGCGCCGCGATCGTCGGCGGCGACCTGCCCTGGGGCGACAAGATCACCGAAAGGGGCCTGGCCGCCGACCTGGGGGTCAGCCCGACGCCCGTCCGCGAGGCCCTGCGCCGCCTGGAGCAGGAACAGCTGGTCGAACGCACCGGGCCGCGCTCGCTGCGCGTGGTCACGGTGTCCCCGCAGGCCCGCATCGAGAGCGCCACCATCGAGGCCGCGCTGGAGGGCGTCGCCGCGCGCCTGGCCGCCGACAAGGCCACCCCCGAACAACTCGACCGGATGGAGGGCCTCCTGGACGCGGCCGACGAGGCCGCCGAGTCGCTGCGCGCCGACCGTGACGCGGGCCGGGAGCTGGGCCCCGACCAGATCGAGCAGATCTTCAACGCGGTCCGGGACTTCCACGCCCAGGTGGAACTCACGGCCGACAACGCCCAGTTGTCCCGCACCCTGGAGCAGGTCCGGGCCTTCAGCCGCTCCGAGCGGCTGCGGATCGCCTCCGCCCAGATCCACGCCGGCGGCACGCCCGGGCAGGTCCAGCGCTACGGCCAGCACCGTCAGATCCTGGACGCGCTGCGCGACCACGACGGCGATCTCGCCGACCGACTCGCCCGCGCCCACGCCTCATCAGGCTCAAGCGACCTCGTCGGCTGGGACCACTGACCACCCCCTCCACCCGCCAAGGGTGGCCCTTGCCCCATCTGCCATAGCAAATAGCATAGGACGGAGAGTGACTCAGCATGGAAATCAGGATCCTGGCGCCCACCGGCGCCCTCGGCGCGGGCTTTCGCGCCGAATCCCTGGAGCGCGGGGTGGCGATGCTTCCCCACGTGATCGCCTGCGACGCCGGCTCCACCGACAGCGGCCCCTACTACCTGGGAACCGGGGAGCCCAAGCTGTCCCGCGAAGCCGTGAAGCGGGACCTGCGGCTGCTGCTCAAGGCCCGGGACTCGCTGCGGGTACCGCTGATCATCGGCTCCTGCGGCACCAGCGGCCGCGACGTGGGCGTCGACCTGGTCGCCGGCATCGCCCGCGAGATCGCGGCCGAGGAGGGGCTGAGGTTCGCGCTCGCCCTGGTCTACGCCGACCAGGACCCCGCGTACCTGACCGAACGCTACGAGCAGGGCCGCATCCGCCCCCTCGACCCGGCCCCGTTCGTGGACCTCGACACGCTGACCGGCAGTCAGGTGGTCGGCATGATGGGCGTCGAACCGATCCAGCGAGCCCTGACGCAGGGCGCGGAGGTGGTCCTCGCCGGCCGGGCCAGCGACACCGCCCTGTTCGCCGCGCTCCCCCACGCGATGGGCGCGGATCCCGGGCTGACCTGGCACATGGCCAAGACCGTCGAGTGCGGGGCGGCGTGCGCGATCCCGCCCGGCGCCGACGGCCTCTTCGTCCATCTGCGCGAGGACCACTTCGACGTCGAACCCCTGGACCCCAGCTCCAGGCTCACCCCGCTCTCGGTGGCCGCGCACACCCTCTACGAGAACGCGAACCCGTACCTGATCACCGAGCCCTCCGGCGTCCTGGACACCACCGACGCCGTCTACACGGCCCTGGACGAACGCCGGGTGCGGGTCACCGGCGCCGTGTACCGGCCCGGCGACACCTACACCGTCAAACTGGAGGGCGCCCGGCTGGTCGGCTACCAGACCATCGCGGTCGGCGGGATCCGCGACCGCGTCGTGATCGAGCAGCTCCCCAAGCTGCTGCCGATGGCCCAGGACTACTTCCGCGCCAAGATCAGCGACGTGTTCGGCGGCCGGGTCGACCCCGACGACGTCGACATCGACTACCGCCTCTACGGTCAGGACGCCGTCCTGGGCCCGCTCGATCCGGACCGCGACCGGCCTCCGCACGAGCTCGGCGTCCTGATCACGGTCACCGCCCCCACCCAGCCGATCGCGCACGCGGTGGCGACGTTCGTCGCCCACATCAGCGCGCATCTGCCGATCCCCCAGTACGACGGCCTGGCCAGCACCATCGCCTACCCGTTCTCTCCCCCGGAGACCGATCGCGGGCCGCTGTACCAGTTCACCCTCAACCACGTCGCCGTGCCGGGCGACCCGTACGAGATGTTCCGCACCGTCCACGAGGAGGTGGCGCCGTGACCCGGCTGCTCGACCTGTGCTCCCTGATCCGGTCCAAGAACGCCGGACCGTTCGTCCTGACCTTCGATTTCATGTGCCGCGACCGGGAAGCGTACGAGCTGCTGCGCGCCGCGCAGGTACTCACGCCCCAGCTGTTCGCGGACCTGTACGGGGCCGACCCCGCGCAGGTCCTAGTGGTCCACCACGACCGGGCACAGGCCGTCAAGGTCTCCTTCCCCCGCCCGGTGCGCCAGGGCGATGTCCACGACTCCGACAGCTACGGGGGCCAGCAGTACGCACCGCTCGTCGACCTTCAGGTCCCCGCGCCGCCCGGTTGACCGTTGCCGTCGGCCCAGGTCGCGCGGAGCTCCCCGGGCGCCCTGGCGGATCGGCTGCTACGGCCGGGCGCCCGGCACTGTTCGGTGTCAGGCCAGTTGGCCGACGAACTCGTGGAACGCGGAGACCCCGCTCCTGTCGAGGGGCGTGCCGTGGGCGAAGCCGACGGCACTGACATCGGCGGGGATGCGGGCGAGGCTGCCTGCGCGCAGGCTGGGGTGGGCGGCCAGTGCGGCCGGCCCGAGGGCGAGGTCGCCACGGTGGAACAGCGCGTCGCCGACCAGTACGGTACCGCTGGGCTCGTGGTGGAGCACGATGTGACCGGGGGTGTGGCCGGGCGTGTGCAGGACGCGCAGCCCGCCTGCGCCCTCGATCAGTTCTCCGTCGCTGACGGTCCGATCGGCCGTGAGCGGGGCCCAGTGGAGTGTGGGCAGCCGGTCGATGAGGCGTCCCAAGGCGCCGGAGCGCCCGTGGGCGGGTACCCGTCCGGCCTGGAGCCAGGCGTGGTCGGCGTGGTGGATGAGGATCTGGGCCCCGGTCAGGCGCCGTAGTTCGGCGGCGCCTTGGACGTGGTCGGGGTGGGCGTGGGTGAGGACGATCCGCTTGATGTCCGTGGGCACCAGGCCGCGTTCGGCGACTGCGGCGAGGAGGGCGGTGGGGGCGCCGGCCCAGCCGACGTCGACGAGGGTGAGGCCGTCCTCGCCGTCGACGAGGAAGGCGTTGTCGCGCCTGGTGGTCGCGACGATCTGGATGCCGGGGGCGAGCATGGGCATGACTGGATTCCTGGAGGTTCGAGGGAGTTAGGGCTTGCAGGTAATTAACACGCTTGTTGGATCTTGTTTTGGGCGGCGTCAGGGTTGAGGAACGCCGCGATGTCGGTGGGTGTGCGGAAG
>NZ_JBGCCS010000028.1:0-103195 GCF_041262645.1 Streptacidiphilus sp. EB129 | reverse complement strand
TGCACCTGCACCGTGATACCCGGATGCGCCGCATGGAACGCGTCCGCGATCCCCTGCCAATACGTCTGCGACGAGTTCGCCGTCCCCGCCGTCCCGTAATCCGGAGCCAACAACTTGATCGTCGTGGAACCACCACCGGAGCTGGACGCGGAACTGCCGGAGGACGAGCCGCAGGCCGACAGGGTGAGCGCAGTGCTGAGGCCGAGAACGGCCGCGATGATGACGTGTCGACGCATGGGGGTACTGACCGCCTTAGACACGCGGGCCTCGGAGGGGGACCCGACGGGGGGACTCGGCGCAGACCAGGTAAGTCTGCTCGAAATTGCTTGAGTATCACAGTGATAGAGCAGATATGAGCATTGAAGCTGCTCGAAGTATGCTCGTGGTGAGCGGACGCGTCCAGGCCACGTTATGGAACCGTTGCGACTTGCCGCGCTCCGGCGGCTCGGTGCTCCAGGACTCAGTGCTCCAGGACGACGGACCGGGTCAGGTTGCGCGGGCGGTCCGGGTCGTAGCCGCGCGCCTCGGCGATGGCGACCGCCAGCCGCTGAGCCCGGATCAGGTCGGCGAGCGGGTCCAGGTCCTCGGCGGCGTCCTGCGAGTCGGCCACGAGGGTGCCGCCGACCTTGGCGATGTCGCCCGACAGACCCTCGGGCAGCGCGCCGAACATCCAGGCGACGCGCCCGGGGCCGGTGATGGCGATCGGGCCGTGCCGGTACTCCATGGCCGGGTACGCCTCGGTCCAGGCGCCGGCGGCCTCACGCATCTTCAGGCCGGCTTCCAGCGCCAGCCCGTACGTCCAGTCGGTGCCGAGGAAGGTGAACTGCTCGGCGCCGAGCACCTCGGCGGCCAGCGGGACGGCGATGGCGCGCTCGGCGTCCCGCGCCGCTTCGGCGACGGTGCGCAGACCGGCCGGGCGGGCGTCCTCCAGTTCCAGGTGGGCGCGGAGCAACGCCAGCGCGGTGGTGGCGAATCGTGTCTGCACCACCGACTCCTCGTCGGCGAAGTCGAGGACCGACACCGCGTCGGCAATCCCCATCACGGGCGTGGCCGGGTCCGCGGTGATGGCGCCGGTCGGCACCGTGCCGCGCGCCCTGCCGAGCACCTCCAGCACCTCGGTCGTGGTGCCCGAGCGCGAGATCGCCAGGATCCGGTCGTACCGGCGCCGGTGCGGGAACTGCGAGGCGGGGAAGGCGTCGGTCTCGCCGTGGCCGCCGCTCTCGCGCAGCGCCGCGTAGGCCTGGGCCATGAACCAGGAGGTGCCGCAGCCCACGACGGCCACCCGCTCGCCTCTGCGCGGCAGGGCGGCGGTGTGGGCGGGGAGGGTCTCGGCCGCCCGCCTCCAGCAGGCGGGCTGGGACGCGATCTCGACGGTGGTGCGGGAGCTTCGGTCGGATGTGGCAGCGGACACGCGGTGACTCCTTGGAAAGGGGGTGGGCTTGATCGGCGATGTGTCGAGTGCGGTCGTGGATCGGCAGTACGCAATGCGTATGCCCGGATCCGAGCGCTTCCGTGCAGGACGGCTGGTGTCGCTGGTCTGGGCGGCGCCCTAGCGGGCCAGCAGCCGCAGCAGGCGGGAGACCTCGGTCGCGACCGCGGTACGGGCGGGGCCGAGGTACTTGCGGGTGTCGACCAGCTGCTGGTCCACCGTCAGCTGCGCGCGCACCGCGGCGGTGAACGCGGTGTTCAGGTGTGTGGCGATGTTGATTTTGGTCATCCCGGCGTCGACCGCGCGGGCGAGGTCGGCGTCGCTGACACCCGAGGAGCCGTGCAGGACCAGGGGGACGGGCACGGTCCCGCGCAGGGCGGTGATCAGCGCGAAGTCGAGTACCGCGTCGCGGGTCAGCATGGCGTGCGAGGAACCCACGGCGACGGCCAGCGCGTCCACGCCGGTGCTGTCCACGAACCGGACGGCCTCGGCCGGTTCGGTGCGCGCCCCCGGGGCGTGCACGCCGTCCTTGCCGCCCACCTCGCCGAGTTCGGCCTCGACCCACACCCCGGCCGCGTGGCAGTGCCGCACCACCGCTGCCGTGGCCTTCACGTTGTCGGCGTAGTCGAGCGTGGACGCGTCGAACATGACGGAGGAGAAGCCGAGCCCGACGCACTCGTGGACCAGGTCGGCCGAGGTGGCGTGGTCCAGGTGGACCGCGACCGGCACGCTCGCGGCCCGGGCCAGGGCGAGGACCGCCGCGCCGATCGGCGCGACACTGCCGTGGTAGCGGACCGCGTTCTCGCTGATCTGCAGGATCACCGGAGCACCGGCGTCCTCGGCACCGGCGACGATGCCCTCGGCGTGTTCGAGCTGGATGACGTTGAACGCGCCGACGCCGCGGCCGGCTGCCGACGCGGGCGCCACGACGGCGCCCGTTCCTGTCAGGGGCATGGTTGTCCTTTAGGGAGCGGAGGGGACGGGACGGATGGAGCGGAGCGACACCAGCGGTAGCAGGCGCTCGTAGGCCGCGCTGTCGAACTCGCCGGCCAGCGGTGCCGGCACCGCGGCCGCCGACAGGGCCACGGCCTGGCACAGGCGGTCCGGCCACGGCGTTCCCGCGACCAGACCCGCGGTGAGCGCGGCCACGGCCGCGTCGCCGGCGCCGGTGGGGTTGCCCGCGATCCGCTCCGGGGGGCGTGCCTGCCAGGTGCCCTCCGCGGTGCAGGCGAGCAGACCGGCCGGGCCCAGCGAGGCGACCACCGCCTGCGCGCCGGCGGCGCGCAGCGCGCGGGCTCCGGCGAGCGGGTCCGCGGTGCCGGAGGCCTGCTCCAGTTCCCGGGCGTTGGGCTTGACCAGTGTCGGCCTGGCGGCCAGCGCGCTGCGCAGCGCGTCGCCGTCCGCGTCCAGCACCGCCGGGATGCCGTGGATCCGGGCGAGGCGGATCAGTACGGCGTACGCGTTGCGGGGGATTCCGGGTGGCAGGCTGCCGGAGAGGACCACGGCGGAGGCCTGCGGGACCAGACCCCCGTACAGCCTGAGGAAGCTCTTCCACTCCGTGCCGGAGACGGCGGGGCCGGGTTCGAGGAAGATCGTGGTGTCGCCCTCGGCCTGCTCCACGACGGCGATGGTGCGGCGGGTCTCCGCCCCGATGGGCAGCAACTGCTCGCGTAGTCCCGACGCCCGCAGATCCTCGCGCAGGGCTTCGCCGTTGCGGCCGCCGGCCAGGCCGGTGACCACGGTCTCGTGCCCGAGAGCGCTGAGCACGCGGGAAACGTTGACGCCTTTGCCGCCCGCCCGTTGGGCCACCGCCTCCACGCGGTTGCTGCCCCGCTGGTGGATGCGGTCCAGCCGGTAGGTCACGTCGACCGCGGCGTTGAGGGTGACGGTGAGGATCACGGCCCTCCTCCTTCCTGGCTGATGTGCGCTGGCTGATGTGCGCTGGCTGATGTGCGCGAGGCGTTCATCAAAACTGACTGAACCTGCGCTATTCATAGCTCATAAGAGCAGTAATGCGCAATCATGAGAGACGGTGCCGAGGGCGCGGCGGTTGGTACGCGCCGCGGCGGTGGGGCGAACAGCCGGTTGCCGGAGTGCGAACAGTTGTTCCGGGTTGCCAGTGGTCACCGGGCCGAGGGCGGGCACCCGGGATCGGCGGGTGGGGTGGGCGGTTAGTCTGCCCTGCAGCATTTCCCCAGCCCCCGACTGATCGGAGCCCCCTGTGTCGTCCAGCCTCTGGCCCGCCGGCCCCCGCCGTGTCCTGGTGGTCGGCATCGACGGAGTCCGCCTGGACCTGCTGCCCGAGCTGGCGACCCCGCACCTGGACGCGGTGGCGGCGGCCGGGTTCCTGGCGCCGGTCGAGGTGGACGAGGCCACCCCGACCATGTCGGGGCCGTGCTGGGCGACCATCGTGACCGGGGTGACCGTGGCCAAGCACGGCGTCTACGGCAACCACTTCGGCGGCAACCGGCTCGACGTGTTCCCGGACTTCACCACCCGGCTGGCCGAGGTGCACCGGCGCCGCACCTTCGCGGTGGGCGGATGGGAGCCGCTCTTCCTGGCCCGTCAGGGCGGGCCGCTCTTCGCGGCGCCGGGCCGGCTCTCCTACATAGCCCCGCTGGCGGACACCCCCGAGGAGTGGGAGGTCTGCGACGAGCGGGCCACCGCCGAGGCGGTCACCGTACTCACCGGGGACGACGACCCGCAGGCGACCTTCGTCTACCTCGGCGCGGTGGACGAGACCGCGCACTTCCTGGGCTGCGGCGAGGAGTACCGGCGCTCGATCGAGACCGCCGACGCCCGGCTGGGCCGGCTGCTGGAGGCGCTGCGCTCGCGGCCGGGCTACGCCGACGAGGAGTGGACGGTGATCGTGGTGACCGACCACGGCCATGTCGACCGGGGCGGGCACGGCGGGCGCACCCCGGTGGAACGGACCGCCTGGGTCGCCGCCTGCGGGCCCGGCCTGGAGCCGGGCGCAGCGGTGGCTGAGGTGCGTCACGTCGACGTGGCCGCGCACGTCTACGCGGCGCTGGAGATCGTCCCCGATCCGCACTGGACCCTGGACGGGCGGCCGTTCACCCCGGCGGGGGTGCTCGTCGCCCCGTAGTGCCCGCCGCTCCTCATGCCGGGCCGGCGGTTGCAGGGAGGAGTGTAGGCGGAGTGTAAGCGGGGCCGGGCAGTATGAAGTCATCCTGATCGCGCCGGCACGGGGGCGGTCACCGTGGACGATTTCACGGTGACCGGTCCGGCGCGATCGGGCTGTGCACCATCGTCCGACAACCGGCCTCGCTCCCCGGTTCCGGACGGCGGAAGGGGTCGCGGCCGTACCCGCGTCCCCACCGCAGGTGCCACGCCGGCAGCTCCCGCTCCGCCGGGCGGGCGGCTGAGGGCGTTTCCGGCAGCCCTGCCGGCAACTGCCGGGTCCGGCCGGCAGGCGTTCGGCCCGTCCGGCGGCGGGTCAGTGCGCTCGGGAGGCCAGTGCGTCAGGGGGAGTCCGCCCGGGGGAGTCCGCCAGGGGCCGGTGCGTCAGTTCGGACGGGGCTTGGGGGAGTCGGCGAGGCGCGCGCCCACATCGACGGCACGGGGGTGGCCGAGTTCGGTGAGGATGGCGTGCGCGTCCCGCCAGTGACGTACGGCGGGCGCCGCCTCGCCCCTGGCGGCGTGGATCTGCCCGAGCACGTCGAGGGCGATGGCCTCGTCGACCCGGTTCCCCGCCTCCTGGTTGGTCGTGTGCCCCTCCGCCGCGAGTTCCGCCGCCTCGTCGAACCGGCCCAGCGCGCACAGGGTGTCGGCGACGTTGGCCATCGCCCTGCCGAGGGTGAACCGGTCAGCCGTCTCCCGGTTGATCGCGAGCGCCTCCCGGTGGTGGCCGAGGGCGGTGGTGAGGTTTCCCAGCTGCTTGTGCGCCTCACCGAGGTTCATCAGCGACACCGCCTCGGCGGCCCGAACGCCGAGCCCGCGGAAGATCTCCAGTGCCCGTTCCAGCATCGGGACCGCCTCCGCCGGCCGGCCCATCTCGATCTGCACATAGCCGAGGTTGATCAGGCAGGAGCCCTCTCCGCGCAGATCCCCCAGCCGGCCGCGGATCTCCAGGGCCTGGAACAGGCAGCCCGACGCCTCGGTCAGCCTGCCTGCCGCCTGGTAGGCGCTGGACAGGGTGTTGAGCACCCAGGCCGTCGCCTCCAGGTCACCGGTCGCCCGTGCCCCGTCCAGCGCGATCTCGTTGCAGACGATCCGGTCCTGGTGCTGGCTGCGCAGGTTGAACAGGTCCCACATGGTGATCGGCAGCTTCCAGGCGATCTCGTGCCGCCCGGCGCGCGCGGCCTGCGCCACCGCCGCCACCAGGTTCGCCCGTTCGCTCTCGCACCAGGCGAGCGCACGGTCGAAGTCGGCGAACTCCAGGGCAGGCCGGTCCGCCTCCGGCGGGTCGAGGACGACATGCCGACGGTTGGGGTTGAGCACCCGGGACGCGGCCGCGCTGGTGTGCAGGTACCAGCCGAGCATCCGGCCCGTCGCCGCGTCCCGTTCCTGCTGCGGCTCCTCGGCCTGGGCACACTCGGCCGCGTAGACGCGCAGCAGGTCGTGCAGCCGGTAGTGGCCGTTCTCGCGCGGCTGCAGCAGGTGGACGCCGACCAGGGCGTCCAGCAACTGCTCGGTGGCCGCGACGGGCAGTGCGAGCAGCGCGGCCGCGGCGGGGACGCCGATCGAGGGCCCGTCGCACAGGCCCAGCAGCCGGAAGGCCCGGGCCTGATCCGCGGGCAGGTCCCGGTAGCTGACCGCGAAGCAGGCGCGCACCGCCCGGTCCTCGACCGTCAGCTCGCTGAGCCGGTACCGCTCGTCGCCCAGCCGCTCGGCCAGGTCCTTGACGGTCCAGCCCGGCCGGGCGATGAGGCGCGCGGCGGCGATCCGGATCGCCAGCGGCAGCCCGGCGCAGACCCCGAGCACCGCCTCGACGGCCTCCGGCTCCGCGTCGGCCAGGTCGCTGCCGACGATGCGGGTGAACAGCGCGAGCGCCTCGTCCTGCTCCAGGACGTCCAGGGTGAGCCGGCAGGCTCCGTCGAGCCCGGGCAGCGAGCTGCGGCTGGTGATCAGCACCGAGCAGCCCCCCGAGCCGGGCAGCAGCGGCCGCACCTGGGCCGCGTCCCTGACGTTGTCCAGCAGGACCAGGACGCGGCGGCCGGCCAGCGTGCTCCGGTACAGCGCTCCGCGTTCCTCGGGGTCCGCCGGGATCCGGTCGGGGGGCACGCCCAGGCCGCGCAGGAACCGGGCCAGCACGTCGTCGGGATCCGCCGGCGCCCCGCCGACCCCGTGCAGGTCGATCTGGAGCTGGCCGTCCGGGAAGTAGTGCAGCATCCGGTGGGCGACGTGCACCGCCAGCGACGTCTTGCCCATGCCGCCCGCTCCGTCGATCGCCGAGAGCACCACCGGCCCGCCGACCGGCTCCGTGGCGGCCTTGGCCAGCAGCGCCTCCAGCCGCTCCACCGCAGCCGTCCGGCCGGTGAAGTCCGGGAGATCGGCCAGTAGTTGGGCCGGGCGGAGCCGGTCCCCGGCAGCCGCCGGGGCCGCGTCGCGGGCTGCCGCCGGGCTCGGCGGTGCGCTCCAGGCCAGCCCGGGATCGTCGGCGAGGACGGCCTGGTGCAGCTCGCGCAGTTCCGCGCCGGGCTCGATTCCCAGCCGTCCCACCAGCAGGCGGCGCCCGGTCTGGAAGGCGTCGAGGGCCTCGGCCCGCCGCCCGCTGCGGTAGAGGGCGAGCATGAGCTGGCAGCGGAACTGCTCGCGTAGCGGCTCGTCCTCGACCATGCGGGCCAGCTCGCCGACCAGCCGACCGTGCCGTCCCAGCGCGAGATCGGCTTCGATCCGGCCGGTCAGCGCGTCGAAGCGCTGCTCCCGGAGGGCCGGGACGGTCTCCAGCGCCAGCGGCTCGCCCGCCACGTCGTCGAGCGGCTGTCCGCGCCAGCACTCCAGGGCCCGCCGCAGCAGGTCCGCGGCGGCCGGCCAGTCCTGGGCCCGGTGCGCGGCGGAGCCGCGTTGGTGCAGGGTGGCGAAGCGGTGCAGGTCCAGCTCGCCGGGGCGGACCGCGAAGCGGTAGCCGGCGCCGACCCGGGTGATGCGCTCGGCTCCGACGGGGCCCAGGCACTTGCGCAGCCGGGTGACCGTCACCTGGAGTGCCTGGCGCGGCTGACGTGGTGGCTGGCTCCCCCAGAGGTACCAGGCGAGCGAGTCACCGGAGACCGCCGTGTCGGCGTGGACCAGCAGCGCCGCGAGCAGGGTCCTCGCTCCGCCCTCGGGCACGCGCAGCGGCTCGCCCTCGTCGTCCCTGACCTCCAGGGGACCGAGCAGCCGGAAGTCCACACCCCACCCCCCGTGTCACAGCCGGGCCCACCTGGCACTGCGTTCGCTGTAGCGGCAGTGTAGGCACAGGCCGACGGGATTGACACGTTTGGATCAAGGAGTGGAGGCCCACGCCGGGCAGCCGACCGGGGACGCGGCCCGCCGGGCAGGTCCGGGGTCGCTGGGCCCGGACACGACCCGACGAGGACGGTGGCGGCGCGCGGCGGCACCCCGTGACCGCCGCGCGCCGGGCTTGGGGAGCGTCCCGGTCAGAGGCTTCCGGTCAGCCGAGCACGGTGCACAGGTTCTCCGTGGCGCCCTGGTGGGAGAGCACCTGCGGACCGACGCCGGGATGGGTCTCCAGGACCGTTCTGCCGTCGTACACCCACTCCCCGGGCGACTCGTAGGGGTTGCCGACGTGGATGCCGAGACTGATGTGACCGCTGACCACCCAGGTCTGGGTCCCGTCGGAGTGGTAGTACAGCCAGCCGGTACCGGCCAGGTCCCGGGTCACCGAGGCGCCGCTCGCGGTGTTGGTGAAGCGGATGGTCAGCGGACCGGTGATCTCCTGCTCGGTCGGCGCGCCGTTCGGGCCGGTCGCCAGCGTCCTGATCCGTTCCTGGTCGACGACGATGTCGCCCTTCACCTCGAACGCGCAGGTGGTGCCCGCCTCGTCGACGAACGGGCTGGTGCGGTACGGCTGCCAGGGGGAGGGAGCGCACGCCTGGGCAGCGGGCGCTGCCGTCGCCAGGGCCCCGACGGCCAGTACGACCGAGAACAGACGTTGCACGCGCATGACGGCTCCTCAGCTGGATCGGTTTCCGGTGCATCGATCCTGGAACGGCCCGGTCGCCCGCCGCGATGGTTTCGGCGGAGCCCGAAACCACCACGCCCGTCGTCCGTATGCGATAGAACGTCAGTACGCCAACCCGCGGAGGCGAGCATGCTGCGTGTGCACTTCACGGTCGACGACCTGCTCAGGGTCCGGTTCGCGTCCGATCCCGCACCGCTGCTCGAACTCACCCTGGCCATGGCGCACCTGAGGCGGACCGACGCAGGCACCGCGTTCACCCGCTGGCGGCGCACGGCGCGCGCCGCGCTGGTCTCCTCGGCGCAGCCGCTGCTGGACCTGGTGCCGCCGGACGGCACGGGCCCGCTGTTCCTGGACCCGATCAGCGAGGGCCT
Organism: Streptacidiphilus sp. EB129; assembly: GCF_041262645.1. Classification (NCBI taxonomy): domain Bacteria; kingdom Bacillati; phylum Actinomycetota; class Actinomycetes; order Kitasatosporales; family Streptomycetaceae; genus Streptacidiphilus; species Streptacidiphilus sp. EB129. The sequence goes on along the minus strand of NZ_JBGCCS010000028.1, from coordinate 94,251 downwards.
TGAGGACGGCATCGACCTGATCCGTTCCGCACCCCGCGCGTTCGTCTCCTCCGAACTGCGGCGGCTCGGCGCGACGCACGGCCGGGTCACCCCGTGGATCACCGACCTGGCGGACCAGGACGGCGAAGCCTGGCGCACCCTCACCACCGCAGTGCGCGCCGCCCACGACACGCTGCTCAAACCGGACTGGGCCAGGGTCCGCCAGGCCGTGAGCAGCGACGTGGCCTGGCGCAGCCGCCTGCTGGCGGAGCGCGGTCTCCAGGAGACCCTCGCCGGTCTGTTCCCCGGCTCGCACTGGGAGGCGACCGTGTGGTGCGTCCCGCACCGGCACACCAGGGACCTGCATCTCGCGGGCACCGGGCTGACGCTGATGCCCTGCGCGTTCGGGATGAGCCATCCGCTCTGCTGCCGCCACCCGGACGGCTCGGTGCTGATCCTCTATCCCGCGCTCACGCCCCTCCCGATGGCCGGCGGCACCCCGGATCCGGACGCCCTGTCCGCCCTGCTCGGCCCCACCCGGGCCCACGTCCTCCATCTGCTCACCACGCCGTGCACCACGACCGGCATCGCCCGGGAACTCCGCATCAGCCTGCCCTCGGTCTCCGAGCACGCGGGCACGCTCCGCGCGGCCGGGCTGATCACCACCCGGCGCGAGGGCAAGTCCGTCCGCCATGTCTGCACCGCCCTCGGCAGCCGCCTCCTGCAGGCCGGCACGGCCACCGCGAACTGTTAGGGCTGCCCAGGGCGGGTGCGGTGGTGGCGCACGGCTTCCGGCGAGGGGGTGCGGGTGTGCCGGGCCGGGGGACAATGGGGGTGCCACGCCAGTACGGAGGCCGCCATGTCGCACCATCTCCACATCGGCCCTGGACTCCTCCACCGCGGCCACCACAGCCACCGGAGCGGCAGCCCGGCGGTCGGCAGCAGCGCCGTCCTGTGGGTCATCTTCGCCTTGGTCGTGATCGCGCTGGTGATCGCCTCGGGCGCGAACGCCCTCCCCGGTCAGTGAACGTCACTCCGGACACTGGCGGCCGCCATGCGCACCCACAGCCACCACGGACCCCGGCTCAGCTACGGCCGGACCTGGATCTCCCTGGCCGTGCTCGCGATCGTGATGGTCGTCGTCCTCACCGTCATTGGTCACTGACGGTGACAGGGCCCGGTGTCTGAGCCCGGGTCTGAGGGGAGATCCGCCGCCCTCGGAGCCCGGCTACTTCCTGGGCTTCTCCTGGCTCTTCTCCTTGATGCGCTGCGCCTCCTTGCGGACGTCGGCCTGGGTGGCGCGCTCGTGCTGGAGCCACAGCGGATTCTCCGCCTTCAGCTCGTCGATCTCCGCCGTGGTGAGCGCGTCGGTGACGCCGCCGCGCGCGAGACCCGAGATGGAGACGCCGAGCTTGGCCGCGATGACCGGACGGGGGTGCGGGCCGTTGCGGCGCAGGTCCGCGAGCCACGTGGGCGGTTCGGCCTGCAGGGCGTTCAGCTCCTCGCGGGAGACGACGCCCTCCTGGAACTCGGCGGGGGTGGCCCCCAGATAGACACCGAGTTTCTTCGCCGCGGTCGCGGGCTTCATGGTCTGGGTCGTCTTCGGCTTGAGCGAGGTCATGGGGTCAAGGGTAGCGAGCGAGAACCTGTGCTGATCACGGCAGGTAGCCTGGCCGCGTGACAGAAACGCAAGGACCCGCCTCGTTCCGGCTCGCGTACGTGCCCGGAGTGACGCCCGCCAAATGGGTGCGCGTCTGGAAGGAGCGGCTGCCTGACGTCCCGCTCGCCCTGATCGGCGTGGCGGCCGCCGACGGCGGGCAGCTGTTGCTGGACGGGGGCGCCGACGCCGGGCTCGTACGCCTGCCGGTCGATCGGACCCGCCTCAGCGCGATCCCGCTCTACACCGAGACCACGGTGGTCGTGATCCCGACGGATCACCCGGCGACCGCCGCGACCGAGGTGGCCGCCGCGGAGCTGTCCGACCTCATCGTCCTGCACCCGCTGGACGACACGCTCGCATGGGAGACCCGCCCCGGACTGCCCGCGATCGAGCGGCCCGCCACCACGGCGGACGCCATCGAACTGGTGGCGGCGGGGGTGGGGGTCCTCGTGGTCCCGCAGTCGCTCGCCCGCCTGCACCACCGCAAGGACCTCACCTACCGGCCGGTCCCGGACGCACCGCAGTCGCAGGTCGCGCTGTCCTGGCCGGAGGACAGGACCACCGACCTGGTCGAGGAGTTCATCGGCATCGTCCGCGGCCGGACCGCCAACAGCACGCGGGGGCGTACCCCGGCGGCCACGCAGCCGAAGCAGGAGCAGAAGCAGCGGAAGAAGCAGCCGAAGCCTCAGCAGAAGCAGGGCGCGACGACCGGCAAGCCCCGGCAGGGTGCCGCCGGCAAGCAGGCCGGGGGGCGCAAGCGCAGCGGTTCGGGCACCCCGGCCACCGGCAGGCGCGGCAAGCCGGGACGCCGTTCCTGAAGCCTGCCCACGCGTTCTCACTGCGTCGGATTCGGGCCCCACAGTCCCCGGCGCAGCCGGATCCGGAGGTGGCCCCGACGGCGCGGGAAGAGCCTCTGGGTGAGCGGTACGCCCAGGTCCCAGTCGCTTTCGAGGAAGCGGTGGGTGGTGTAGTCGAGTCCGGCGGCCGCGGCGAGCTCGCGGAGCTGCCGCTCAGGGAAGCCCAGGGCGGGCATGGTGACCAGTCGACGACCGGCGCCGTCCAGCAGCAGCAACTGGAACTCGGACCTGGCGTCGAGCACGTCCGTCTGGCGTGGGCCAGCTGCCCGAAGTGCTCGTACCGGCCCGTCGGCAGCCCGGACCCGTTGCCGCGCCACTGCCAGTACGAGCGGGCCAGCAGTTCCAGCGTCGCGCCGAGCAGTGACAGCGACGAGAGGCGCAGTGCGATCCGCCGCGAGCGCCGGCGCAGCCGGATCCCTTCCGGCAGGTCGTCCTCCGGTGCGCGCCACACCCGCCAGGTCAGCGCGGCCAGAAAGCACGGCAGCGAGGCTGCCATGAGGACATCCGGCGGACCGACGCGGCCGTCCCAGCCGCTGACGAGCAGGCCGAGGCCGGTCAGCGACAGCAGCGCGGTGACGGTGCGCCCCACTCCCCGTGACCAACGTCTCCGCCGACGCTCCAGACCCGATGCGAACATGTGCCAGGCATCACTCATCGCCGCCCCCGTGTGCCGCCACACCGCGTGTCGGCACCTGGAAGTATGCCGCCGGACCTGGGGCCCCGGACAGTGCCCGGCACGGTGACGCCGGCCGCGCTCTGGAGCCCCCGCGGCCGCGTCCGTACGCCGCCTTCGGCACGCCGGACCCGCACGCGGGATCTGTCAGCCGGGTCTGCCGAGGTCAAGGGTCCAGACCAGGCCGCCGGAGTCGGCGGCGGTGCCGACACCGGCGTCGGTGTACTGGCAGTTGAGGAGGTTCTGCTGGTGAATCGCCCCGTCCATCCAGTCCCGCACGACGGTGGCCGGCGACCTGGTGCCCTGGTCGAGGTTCTCGCCCCACATGCTCCACTGGTACCCGGCGGCCGTGATCCGGCTGTCGGCGTTGCCGCCCTGCGGGTCGACGTGGTCGAAGTAGTTCCCGGCCACCATGGAGTCGGAGTGTCCCTGGGCGGCCCGGTGCAGCCGTGGATCGATGCGCAGCGGCGCGCATCCGCTGCTGCTCCGCCGGACGTTGATCAACTCGATGAGCTGCTGTTCGAGGCTGCTCGGGACGGCTGACCGGCTGGGACCGGCTGCGGCGGGGTGGGTGGCCGGTGGAGCCGTCGTCGCCACGGCGGTCGGGGTCGGCGGCGGCGGGGGTGCGGTGCTCGCCGCCGGAGGCTGCTGGGCGGAGCGCGCCGCGTCGGGGCCGGGTGCCGGGCCGGCGCCGAGGAAGGAGTACCCGAGGCCGAGGACGGCCGCGGTGAGCGCGAGCCCACCGGCGACCTGGACCGGCCGCCGCACGCCGCGTCGGCGGCCGTGCGGCCTGCGGGGCGGGGCGGGGTGGGCCGCGCCGGGGTTCTGGGTGAGGTGGCCGGCGTGGGTGGCGTGGCCGGCGTGGCTCGGGTGGGTGGTGTGGCTCGGGGAGCTGGCGTTGGCGGGGTGGCTCGCCTGGCCGGGGTGGCTCGCGTGGCCGGGGTGGACCGGGTGGACGGGGTGGTGGACTGGGTGGACCGGGTGGGGGAGCTGGGCGAATGCGGTGAGGTGGGACGGCGGGGGTACGAGGGCGAGGCCTGCGAGCAGACCCTCGACCGGAACCAGACCACGCCGGTGCCCGGAGCACAGGGTGCAGGTCCGGGCATGGCGGGCTATTCGCTTGCGCCACAGTGCGGCGGGGCGGCCGTCCCATCCGGAGGTCAGCTCGGACAGCTCCGAGCACCGCGGGTCGGCGCAGAGCGCCCGTACCACCATGCGGCCGACCTCCAGTTGCTCCTTCATCCGCTGCACCCGCACCGCGGTGTGCTGCGGTGACAGGCCCATCGCCGCGACCAGTTCGCCGCGGGTGAGCCGGCCGACCGTCTCCAGCCACCATAGCGACAGCAGCTCGCGCTCCTGCTCGTCCAGCCAGCGGGTGGCCTCGGCGACCTCCCTGCGCTGCCCGGACAGGCCGAGCCGAAGGATCGTCAGATCCACGAAGTCCGCGTGCGGGTCGGAGACCTCCGCCATCATCTCGTCCAGTCCCGGTACCGGCGCGTCCCGTCGGGCCGACCAGCGCCGGCGTACCTCGTTCATCGCCACCGCCACCAGCCAGGACCGGAAGGACGCGGGCTCGCGGAGCCGGTCCAGGCCTCCGATGACGCGGATCATGGTCTCCTGCACCACGTCGTCGACATCGGGGTGGCCGCTCATCGCCCGGCCGACGATGTTGTAGACCAGCGGCAGATGGTCGGCGATCAGCCGCTCCCTGGCCCCGGCGTCACCCGCCTGCGCGGCGGCGACCCACTCCGCTCCGCTTCCCACTTCCACGCGCATCCGCAGTCCTCTTACTCGTCAGAACGTCGCTGATCCTCGCAGCTACTGGGGCACCGTGCCGACGACCGCCCCCGGTGCGCAGGAGACCTGGTGGGAGGGTGCCGATAACGAAAACCGGGGCCGGCCTTTTCGCTCCGGCCGGCCCCCCTGACCTGAGGTCCGGCACGGGGAACCGGCGTTCCGCGCGGCGGGGCCGCCTCGGCGTACCGGCAGGGCGACTACGTCACGTGGACGCGGTAGCCGCTGTGGAGCGGTTTTCGGGCATACTGCAGGTAATGACAAACATGAGAATGGCCAAGCGTCACCTGCCGTCCAGCCCTTTCAAAGCTGCTGTCGAGCCGCCGTCCAAGCACTTTGAGGTCGGTAGCCGGGTCAGTCACGATGTCTACGGCCTGGGCCGGGTCACCGATGTCGAGGACGGCGTAGCTGTCCTGGTCGACTTCGGCGTGCTGACGAAGCGCATCGCCAGCCCCTACACCAAGATGACCTGCCTGTAGCGGCCGCCGCCGCCTCAGCGGTCCCCGTTCCCGTCGCACCGCGTTCCAGCCTGTGCTGCCTTCACAACCCGCTGCCGACGCGCTGCCTTCAGACCGTGCTGCCCTCAGCCTGTGCTGCCTTCACGCTGTGCCGCCGAAGTCGACGTCCTTGGTCCCGACCGTCCCGGCGGTCCGCCCCGGTGCGCTCTGGTAGGTCCAGTACAGGTTCGTGTGCGCGATGACCTGGGCCGGCGGCGGCGCCCCCCACGACGTCTGGTCCTCGGTCGTATGGGCGTCGCCGACCAGGGTCGCGTCGTACCCCCTGACGAAGGCGCCGTGGAGGGTCGAGCGGATGCACGCGTCGGTCTGCGCGCCCACGACGACGAGCCGCCCCACTCCGAGACCCGACAGCACGGTTTCCAGGGTGGTGTCCTCGAAGGCGTCCCCGTAGCTCTTCTCGACCAGCGGCTCGGTGTCGCCCGGAGTCAGCTCGGGGACGATCCGCCAGTCGTCGCTTCCCCTGACCAGCTCCGCGTCCGAGTGCTGGACCCAGACCACGGGTGTCCCCTCGTGCCGCGCCTTCTCGACCAGGCTGCCGATGCTCGCGACAACCGTGTCCCGTTCGTGAGCCGCCTTGACCACGCTGTTCTGCACGTCGATGACGAGCAGGGCGGTGTTCGGCCGATTGTCGAGTGTGGTCATGGTCTCCCCTGGGTCACGTCGGGTTCCGTTGTTCACGCACGATAGACCCACCCACTGACAGCGGGCCGTTCCCGTCGGACTCGTCCGCGCGGGTGGCTGAGCCGATGGCGATGACGGGGTGCTGGGAGGGGTCGATCCAGAGCAGGACCTCGGTCATCACGGTGGCCGGCAGGGCGACGCACCCGGCGGTCGGGCCGCGCTGGGGTCCGAGGTCGTGCAGGAAGATCCCGGCGCCGCGGCCGGGGACGGCGGGGTTCATGTTGTAGTCGATGACCAGGGCGTTGTTGTACTGGGTCGGGTAGCTGACGAGGTGTTCACTGCCCCGGTCGCCTGCTTCGGTGAGCGGGAATCCGCCCTGTGCGGCGGTGCGCATCTGGTTGTAGTACGGGGACTGCGGGTCCTCGACCCACCAGTCGTCGCCGGTCACCTGGTGGTAGGGCATGGCGGTACCGGGGTCCTGGCCGATTCCGAAGCCCCGGGTGATGGTGTACGTGCCGGTGGGGGTGGTGCCGGTGCCCTGGTGGCGGGTCGCGCCGTCGGTGGTGCCGTGCGAGCCGATGCGGGCCTCGCCGGTGCTGAACAGCTCGACCCAGCCGGCGGCGGTGCCCTGCCAGGCAGTGACGGTGGCGTGGGTGCCGTCGGCCAGCACGGTGATCACCTGGCGGGCGTCACCGAGGGCGACGGGCACCGGGAAGTGCGGCGGCGTGGCCCGGGCGGGGCCCCCGGACAGCAGCGTGGCCGCGACGGCCGCCCCGAGTGCCACGGCGATGACGGGGGCGGCGGTCCGGCGCATCAGGGACGTACGCGGTCGGGCCGGCGTCGCAGCAGGGCGACACATCCGAGCAGGGCCCCGGTGGTGAGTACGGCTCCGAGCGCGAGCTCCGGCACGCTGGCGCCGTGAGAGCCGCCGCCCTCACCCGCGCCCACCGCTCCGCCGACCGTGCTCAGCGCCACCACCTGGTGCATGCCCAGGAACGCGTGCGGCACCCCGGTCTTGTCGTCCGGGACGAAGCACTCCAGCGAGTAGCTCCCGGCCGGCGGGGAGAAGTGCAGCAGCTCGATCCGCGTGGGCGAAATGGCCGCCGCGCCGCGCATCCCCGGTTCGGCGAAGGGGATGCCCGACGGCTTCTGGTTGTGCAGTGTGGCGTCGAAGAACGCCTGGACGGCGGTGTCGGTCACACCGGGGTTGACCCGTTCGAAGACCGCCTCGTGGATCTCGTCGGCCTGATTGGAGATCAGGATGGTGCCCTTGGTGTTCAGCGAGGAGGGGGAGCTGAAACGGGGCAGTCCGTTGACCGAGGTCTGGATGATCTCCTGGTCGTGGGCCGGAACGTCGCTGTCGAAGGTGCCGGTGACCTGGAGGGTGTGCACGGTCACCTGCTGGCCCGGCGCGAAGAGCTGGTTGAAGTCGATGAAGTAGTAGGTGCCCGCGGTCAGCGGGAGGGTGGCCCAGACCGGTGTGAGCGGGTCCACCATGGCGCCGCCCACGGCCAGGACGTCCCGCGTCGCGGCCGCGATCCCGGTCGCCGCGACCGACGGCGTGGTGGAGGTGGCCTGCTGCAGGTCCTTGATCGCCTGGCTCTGCGTCACACCGGTGTTCAGGCGGAAGCCCTGGAGCGTGTGGCCCGCCGAGTCCGAGGTGGAGGTCGCGAAGGTGACGTACCCGGCGCGGAGCTGGGAGGGCAGCGTGAAGCCACTCATCGTCATGGGGACGTTCACCGTCTGCGGCTGACCGCCGTGGTGCGACGCATGCAAGGCCGGGGCACGCACGCCGGTGGCGCTCGCCGAAGCCGGCAGCGCGGCCAGGGACAGCGCGGGCAGGGCGGCCAGCGCGGCGGCGGTGAGCAGGCGGGCGGTGGTTCTGCGACGGGGCGACGTATGAGGAGACGTCACGAGGGGTTCCTTTCGGAGAGGGATGAGTCCGCAACTCCGAAAACCGTATGACGCAAATCGGTCCATCAGCTACTTATTGCGACCAATCGGATACTCTGCGCCGGATCGGCTCTGCCGGCTCAGCTCTGCCGGTCGGTCGGACCAGGGCGGGCCGTGGCGGCGGCCACGTGGGCCGCGGCCACGTCGAGGGCGGCATGGCCGGTCGACTTGAAGACCGTCAGCTCGTCGTCGCTCCGGCGGCCGGGGTGGCGGCCGGAGAGGACCGCGCCCAGCAGGACGGCGTCGTCCTCGGCAAGCCCCTGGAGTTCGTGCGCGCCCGCGGGCGGCGGGCAGGTGACCGCTCCCGGCCACTCGACGAAGAGGGAGCCGCCGCGCAGGACGGCCGCGTCCAGTTCGGGGCCGTCGGAGCCGCCGATCGAGCTCACATGGGCGCCCGGGCGCAGCCAGGCGGGGTCGAACACGGGCGTCCGCGCGCCCGTGCAGCACAGCACCACCTCCGCTCCGCGCACCGCCGCCTCGATCGAAGGCGCTCCGGTCACCCCCGGGCAGGTCGCCGCCAGAGCGTGGGCGCGATCGGCGTCGCGGCCCGCCACGACGGCCTCCGCCGGGGTGTCGAGCGCGGCCAGGACCGCGAGTTGGGCCGCGGCCTGGACGCCCGTGCCGATGACCGCGATCCGCCGGGCGTCCGGGCGGGCCAGCGCGCGCATGGCGACGGTGGCGGTGGCCGCGGTGCGCAGCGCGGTGAGCGGCTCGGCGTCGAGCAGCGCGACGGGGCGGCCGTCCACCTCGTCGAAGAGCACGACCACCCCGCGATGGCTGCTGCGCCCGGGCCGTGCCGGGTCGCGGAAGACGGTGACGAGCTTGGCGGCCAGGCCCAGGCCCGGCGGTCGTGTTGTACCGCTCGGCCACGCTGATGGACGGCAGCGGGGGCCCGGCCCGCCCGGCCACCACCGTCGTCGTCGACGGGGAGCGGATCGTGCGGGTCGCCCCGGACGCGGAGGTCCTCCCCGGCGACCACCCGGGTGCTGAACTGGAGGACCTGACCGGCCGTTTCGTCATTCCCGGGCTGATCGACACGCACCAGCACATCGCCACCCCGCCCGACCGGCCGCTGGCGGAGCAGGTTCTGCGGCGTGACCTGCTCGGCGGCGTCACCGCCACCCGTGACATGGTCGACGACCTGCGCCAGGTCGGTGACATCGCCCGTGCCGCGCTGGTGGGGGAGATCGCCGCCCCGGACATCTGCTACGCCGCGCTGACGGCGGGGCCCGGCTTCTTCGAGGACCCGCGCACCTGGCGGGTCAGCCAGGGCGCCACCCCTGGAGCCGTGCCGTGGATGCAAGCGATCACCGCGGAGACCGATCTGCCGCTGGCGGTGGCCATGGCCCGTGGCACCTTCGCCTCCGCGATCAAGATCTACGCCGATCTGCCGGCCGAGACCGTCGCGGCCCTGACCGCCGAGGCGCACCGGCAGGGCATCGGCGTCTGGGCGCATGCCGCCGTCTTCCCGGCCGCGCCGGGCGAGAACGCCCGGGACCTGCTCAAGGTGCGGACCGCGGCCGACATCCCTCGCGCCCGGGAGGAGGGGAGGATCGGCGTCGTCTACGGTTTCCAGAACGCCGTCGCGGTCGGCGACGACCTGGACCGGATCGACCTGTTCGGCGAACTCGGGGTTCGTGTCATCCAGTTGACGTACAACCAGGCCAACGGGCTGGGCGACGGATCGATGGCGCCGGGGAACCGCGGGCTCACGCCGTTCGGGCGCGAGGTCGTGGAGCGCCTCAACGAGTGGCGGCTCATGGTCGATCTCTCCCACAGCGGTGAGCGCACCTGCCTGGACGCGGTCCGCCACTCCACCGCGCCGGTCTCCGTCAACCACACCGGCTGCCGGGCCATCGCCGACCTCCCGCGCAACAAGACCGACGAGGAACTGCGGCTGGTCGCCGACCGGGGCGGTTTCGTCGGCGTGTACTTCATGCCCTTCCTCAGCACCACCGGGCACGCCCGCGCCGAGGACGTCGTCGAGCACCTGGTGCACGCGGTGAACGTCTGCGGCGAGGACCACGTCGGCATCGGCACCGACGGGCCCGTCACCGCGATCGACGACCTGGACGCCTATCGGGAGCGCCTCGCCGCGCACGTCGCCGAGCGCCGGGCGGCCGGGGTCAGCGCCGCGGGCGAACGCGCGGACACCCTCCCCTTCGTCCTCGACCTGCGCGGCGTCGACCAGTTCCGCAGCCTGATCCACCTGCTCGAAGGGCGCGGCTGGACCGACCGGCGCATCGCCAAGGTCATGGGCGTCAACTTCCTCGCCTACGCCGAGCGGATCTGGGCGGCCTGACGCGGCGATTCGCTCCGGGGAGGCTGAACCGCGTGCCCGCCCGCGTCCGCGCCGGTACCGACCTCGCGCCCGTCCCCGCCCGTTGCGCCGGGGTGGCCGTCGGCGTGGCCGTGGGCGTGGCCGTCGGGGTACGCGGCGTGTGGACCACCGCGTACCCCGACGGCCGGGGATCACAGGGCGACGATGCCCTCTCCGCCCACGGCGCCGGGGACGGTGACCGACCCGACCGGGGTCAGCGTGCCGTCCGGGTTCACCCGGAACTCGTCCACGATGCCGTTGATGCCGGTCTGGTCGTAGAGGGTGCGGCCGTCCGAGGACGCCGCCGCGTCCACCGCGCCCGGGTCGGTCCCGGTGCTGCTGATCGCGGTGAGTCCGTGCCCGCTGTCCTGGAACCCGGTCACGCTCGCGCTGGCCGCGTTGGCGGCGTACAGCCGGTGGCTGGTGGCGAGGATCCAGCAGGTCGCCGTCTGACCGGTGGGCGCCTGGGCCACCGCGGTGAGCGTGCCGTCGTGGCCGACCCGGTAGGTGGCGACGGAGTTCGTACGGGCCTGCGCGACCGCGAGGCGCCCCGCGGCGTCGAAGGCGAGGCCGAACGGGGCGGTGCCGGGCACGGTGTTGACCACCGGGAGTGCCGACGGAGTCCCGTACCGTCCGAGCGGGAACACCTCGATGCTGTTTCCGGCGCCCTTGGTGGTCACCACCACCCGGGAGCCGTCGGGGGTGAGCCCGACCTGGCCCACGGTGTTCGCGGACGCGGCCGGGGCGGGGCTGATCGCCAGGGCGCGGTTCCAGCTCGGCACCTCGACCAGGCGGTGCCCGACCCGCAGATAGCCCTGGATGGAGCCGCCGGCAAGGGTGTTGGCGACGTAGACCTTGTCGCCCTGGGCGGTGACGCTGACCGGGAAGCTTCCGCCGGAGGAGATGATCTGCTCGCGGACCAGCCGGTCGCCGTGCACGGAGAAGACCGTGACGGTGTCGCTGCCCGCGTTGACCGCGTAGAGCAGCTTGGCGTGAGCGTCGTAGCTGAGGGCGCCCTGGGAGGCGAGGTGGTCCGGACCGGTGCCCGGCAGGTCGCCGCCCAGCCCTCCGGTGCTGTAGCTGCCGGCCTGGTGCAGTGTCCCGTCGGCGGCGCGGTCGTAGGCGACCACGGTGTTGCCGCCGGTGTTGTCGGTCTGCACGAACACCGGGGCCGAGGACGGCCGGTGGCCCTGGGCGGCGGTTACGGCGAAGGCCGGCACCGTGTACGCCGCCACGGCAGCCACGGTGGTGAGGCCGAGGGATGCGGCGCGGACTGTGAATCGCATGAGTGCTCCTCATTGGGCGGTGGGTGAACACTGTGTTGGTGCCGCGGGCGGGGGCGGCTCTTACCCGCGGTCCCGGGCACGTTCGCGGCCCGTAACATCTCCCCGGACGTCAGGGTCGGGCGGCCGGGCAGGTGTTACCGAACGCTGGCAAGCACGGTTCCGGCGCCCCGGCGCGCGTCGAGCCCGGCTAGGGTCGCCGTATGGGTCAAGCGAACGCGGGGGCGGACGACCCCCACACCTCGGTCACGGCACCCGACCAGGACTCCGACGCATGGGTGGATGGACTCACCCGGGCCGCCGGCCCGGAACGGGACCGGACCCTGAACCGGTTGCACCCGCTGCTCCTGCGGATCGCGCGCCGTGAACTGCAACGCCGTGCCGCCGCAGCCGGCGGACAGCAGATCACCGGCCCCGAGCTGGACGATCTGGCCCACCAGGCCGCCGCCGACGCCCTGTTGGCGATCACCCGCAGGGTCGGCGAGTTCCGCGGCGAGAGCCGCTTCACCACCTGGGCGTACCGGTTCGTCATCCTGGAGGTGTCCTCCAAACTGGGCCGCCACTTCTGGCGGACGCCGGACGCGCGGATGGACAGCGAGGACTGGGAGCGGCTGCCCGACACCTTCGGTCTCGACCCCGCGCGGGAGGCGGAGTGGCGCAGCCTCGTCGCTGCGCTGCACCGGGCGGTGGAGCAGGAACTGACCACCCATCAGCGCCGGATATTCTCCGCGCTGGTGCTGGACGGCGTGCCGCTGGACGCGCTCGTCGTGACACTGGAGACCAACCGCAACGCCGTCTACAAGGCGCTTTTCGACGCGCGCCGTAAGCTACGCGCCAACCTGGTGGCCAACGGGTATCTGACCCGGGAGGTGAGGCGATGATGAGTGACTGGCCCGAGCTCGACCGCTTCCTGCGCACCGATCCGCGCGATGTGGGGTGCGCGGGGGCGCTGGAGGTCCTTCACGTCTACGTCGACCTCCTGGCCGCCGGCCAGGAGGTCGAGCAGCGCTACCCCGGAGTCGCGGCACACCTGCTGGCCTGCGGCCCCTGCGGCGAGGACTTCGAGGGCCTGCTCGCCGCAGTGACGGCCCCGGACGTCCCACGCCCACCGCAGCCGTTGCCGTAGGACCTGCGAGTTACCGTGCGGTTGCGCACGGTAGCGAGAATCCCGACCGGCTGAGAAGGGCACGAGCCGTCGCCTCGCGCATGTGCTCGATCCGGGTTTCCCTGGAGATGGACGCGTGGTGTCGCGACACCCTGGGAGACGCAGTGCCCAACTACTTCTGGTTCTCGATCATGACCGACGTCACCGGGAAGGAACACCCCGAGCAGCCCGCGGGTGGACCGTTCCCGTTCGACGGGACGGCGGAGGAGTACGCCTGGCACATCCTTGAGCTGCGCAAGCAGGCGCGGGTGCACAACCCTCCCCAGACGCCGGCGAAGCTGCTCGTGCGGGTCTGGCAGACCGCCATCATCCAGCAGGGCCGGGAGCCGGACGCCGAGGCGCTCTGGGCTGCGTCCGGCCAGTAGCAGCTCATCCAGGGGGTGCCTAGCCGGCCAGGATTCGGGCCTTCTCAGCAGCGAATTCCGCGTCGGTGAGAACGCCGGTGGCGTGGAGTCGGCCGAGCCTGGCCAACTGCTCCAGCCGCTCGGTGTTCGACGAGCCCGCCGACGTCGGAGCGGCCAGGGTCGTGAAGGCGGCGCGCACATCGGACTTGGACATGCCCTGGAACGGGCGCACGCCACGGCTCCGGGCGGCTTCGGCCTCCGCACGGAGCCGGGTGAGGTCGATGGCGACGCGCTTGCGGTTGCGCGGACTCACCGCGACGTCCACGGTCGTGCCTTCGGTGATCCCGGTCGCGCAGACGCTGCAGTCGGTCTCGTACGGGTTCTTGCCGGAGATGCTGACTCTGAGCCGGTACTTGTAGACGCGGGGCGCCTCCCAGGCGAACTCGCCGCTCTGGATGACCTCGTTGGTCGCCTTGCCCGACAGCACCACCGCGGTGCCGCGGACGCCCCGCTTGAGCAGGCGCGGGTCGCCGTTCTTGATCACCGCCATGGTGAGGTACATGGCGTACCCGAACGGTCCCCACCACAGGCCGAGGATCACCACGGCCACCAGCACCGCCCGGACGGCGACCGGCAGGGCGTGGATGGCGATGATCCCGACGCTGATCGGCAGGAAGCCCAGCGACATCACGCCGAAGACCAGCCAGCAGACGAGTGAGATCCGGTTTGCGGTCATGTCGACTGCCGTCCTGCAGCCTGACGGCCGCCTGTGGGAGAAGCCGCTGGAGGGAGCGGGTGCTGATGCGGCGCCAGGATAGGGGATCGCGACACGCATTATGGTGTCGGATCGGCGGCGGTCCCGACTCGGCCGGCCGGCCGGCGACCCCTCGGCAAACGGTGGTCCGGGCTGGTAGGACTGCCGTATGAGTGAACCGCTGGACGTGGGGTCGAAGAGCGTGGGGTCGGGGACCGTGCGGTCGAGCTACGACGTGGTCGTCGTCGGCGGTGGCCACAACGGGCTGGTCGCCGCCGCGTACCTGGCACGGGCCGGGCGCAGCGTGCTGCTGCTGGAGCGGCTCGGCCACACCGGAGGCGCGGCGGTGTCGACCCGGGCCTTCGGCGGGGTGGACGCGCGGCTGTCGCGGTACTCGTACCTGGTGAGCCTGATGCCTCGGCGGATCATGGCGGATCTGGGCCTGAGCGTGGAACTGCGGCGGCGCAGGATCTCCTCGTACACGCCCGTGCTGCGCGGGGACGGGCAGGCCGACGGGCTGCTGGTGGACCACGGCGACCCGGCCGGCACGGCCGAGTCGTTCCGCCGCGTCACCGGCTCGGACCGGGAGTACGCCTCCTGGCGGGAGTTCTACGGGCGGACGCAGCGCGTCGCCGAGGCGGTGTTCCCGACGCTCACCGATCCGCTGCCGCAGCGGGAGGAACTGCGGAAGCGGATCGGTGACGACGCGGCCTGGGAGGCTCTGTTCGAGCGGCCGCTGGGCGAGGCGGTAGAGGCCGCCTTCGCCGACGACCTGGTGCGCGGGGTGGTCCTGACGGACGCGCTGATCGGGACGTTCACCTCTGCGCACGACCCCTCGCTGCGGCAGAACCGCTGCTTCCTCTACCACGTGATCGGCAACGGCACGGGGGACTGGGACGTCCCGGTGGGTGGGATGGGCGCGGTCACCGACGCCCTTGCCACGGCCGCCCGTTCGGCCGGTGCCGAGCTGCTGACGGGCGGTGAGGTGACCGCCGTCCGCACCGACGGGAGCCGGGCCGAGGTCGACTTCCGTTACGGCGAGCGGGAGTTGCGGGTGGGTGCGGCGCAGGTGCTGTGCAACGCCTCGCCCCGGGAACTGGAGCGGTTGCTGGGTGACGAGCCGTCAGGGCCCGATCCGGAAGGCTCCCAGCTGAAGGTCAACATGCTGCTGCGGCGCCTTCCCCGGCTCCGCGACCGTTCGGTGGACCCGGCCGCCGCCTTCGCCGGGACCTTCCATGTCGCGGAGTCCTACCGGCAGTTGGCCGACGCGTACCGGGATGCCGAGTCGGGGGTGGTGCCGCTGGTCGCGCCCTCCGAGCTGTACTGCCACTCGCTGACCGACCCGTCGATCCTCGGTCCGGAACTGCGCGAGCAGGGCTACCAGACGCTGACGCTGTTCGGACTGCACCTGCCGGCCAGGCTGTTCGCGACCGGGGACCACGACGCGGTGCGCGAGGCGGCACTCGCGGCGGTGCTGGCGCAACTGGACGCGGTGCTGGACGAGCCGCTGGCGGACTGCCTGGCGCTGGACGGTGACGGCAACCCCTGCATCGAGGCACGCAGCCCGCTGGACCTGGAACGGGACCTGGGCCTGCCCGGCGGCAACATCTTCCACCGCGACCTCGCCTTTCCGTACGCGGACGACGGCGCGGCCGGTCGGTGGGGTGTCGCGACCGGCCACGCCAACGTCCTGCTCTGCGGGGCGGGCGCGGTGCGCGGCGGCGGTGTCAGCGGCATCCCGGGGCACAACGCCGCGATGGCGGCACTGGGCCGCTGACCCCGACCGGGCCCCGGTGGTGACGGCGGCCGGGGTGACGGCGGTGACGGCGCGCCTACGCGCTGTCGAAGGAGGTGACCCGGGCGTCCGTCCCGAGCAGCACGTGGGAGCCGGTCGGGCCGGCGTGACTCCGCGGACCGCCGCAGGGGCGGGGACCGGTCCGGTCGGTCACGATGGGACCATGCTGCTTCAAGGGGTCGCCGAGGTGTCCCACGTCGTGGCCGCGGAGCCCGCCCGCAACGCCAAGGTCGCCCTGCTCGCCGACCTGCTGCGGGGACTCGGTCAGGCCGACCGCCACGCGGCGGTCGTGCTGCTCTCCGGGGAGTCCCGCCGGATGCGGGTCGGGGTCGGGCCCGCGGCGCTGCGAGAGCTGCCGCCCCCGGCGGACCGTCCGAGCCTGGGCGTCGCCGAGACCGAGGAGGCCCTGCGCGCCATCGCCCAGGTCGAGGGAACCGGCTCCCAGGACCGGCGCGCCCGGTTGCTCTCCGAGCTGTTCTCGCGTGCCACGGCGGTGGAGCAGGGGTTCCTGCGCGGGGTGCTCGGTGGCGATCTGCGGCAGGGCGCACTCGACGCCGTCATGGGCGACGCCGTCGCCAAGGCCGCCGGGGTCCCGGTGGCGGAGGTCCGCCGGGCGCTGATGTTCCGCGGTTCCGCGGCGGCGGTGGCCGATGCCGCGATGGACGGCGGCTCCGCCGCGCTGCGGGCCTTCGGCCTGGAGCTCGGACGGCCGGTACGGCCGATGCTCGCCGCGTCGGCGCCCGACGTCTCGGCGGCGCTCGAACGGATCAGACCCGCCGCGCTGGAGTGGAAGCTCGATGGCATCAGGGTGCAGGTACACCGGGACGGCGACCGGGTCGGCGTGTACACGCGAGGAGTGGACGACATCACCTCCCGGGTGCCGGAGATCGTCGAGGCGGTGCGCGCCCTGCCGGTGCGCTCGGCGGTCCTGGACGGTGAGGTCCTGGCGCTGACGCCGGAGGGCAAGCCCCGGCCCTTCCAGGTCACCGCGGCGCGCACGGCCTCGCGCAAGGACGCGGACGCGCTGCGCGCCGAGGTCCCGCTGAGCGTGTTCTTCTTCGACCTGCTGCACCGCGACGGGGCCGACCTGCTGGACTCGCCCGGCGCACACCGCTTCCAGGAACTGGCGGCCACCGTGCCCGAGGAACTGCGGGTGCCCCGGCTGGTCACCGGCGAGGACGAGGCCGCCCGTGCCTTCTTCCACGACGCGCTCGCGCACGGCCACGAGGGAGTCGTGGTCAAGGATCCGGAGGCGCCCTACTCGGCCGGGCGCCGGGGAGCGGGGTGGATCAAGGTCAAACCCCGGCACACCCTCGACCTGGTCGTCCTCGCCGCCGAATGGGGCAGCGGGCGGCGCCGCGGATGGCTCAGCAACCTGCACCTCGGCGCCAGGGCGGACGGCGCCCCGGACCTGCCGGAGGGGACGGGGGAGTGGGTGATGCTCGGCAAGACCTTCAAGGGACTCACCGACGAGCTGCTGACCTTCCAGACCAGGGAGCTGCTGGCCCGGGAGGTCGGGCGGGACGACTGGGTGGTCCGGGTGCGCCCCGAGCTCGTCGTCGAGATCGCCTTCGACGGAGTGCAGCGCAGCCCCCGCTACCCGGCCGGGCTGACGCTGCGCTTCGCCCGGGTGCTCCGGTACCGCGAGGACAAGGGGCCCGAGGAGGCCGACACCGTCGCCACGGTGCGGGCGCTCGCGGCGGAGGACCTGTGAGCGCTGCGGGCGAGACGCGCCGGAGCCGGGCATCGGCGCTCAGGTGGGACCGCGTGAACGGCCAAACTGGCCGGAAAGCTACCATGTGACCATCGCCTAGCTCGAAAGATGGACCTTGTGACTGTCAATGACGACGTGTTCACGGACTGGAAGAACCGCGAGGAGATCGCGGAGTCGATGATCCCGATCATCGGCAGACTGCACCGGGAGAGGGACGTCACGGTCCTGCTGCACAGCCGCTCCCTGGTGAACAAGTCCGTGGTCAGCATCCTCAAGACCCACCGCTTCGCCCGCCAGATCGACGGCGAGGAGCTCTCGGTCACCGAGACGATGCCCTTCCTGCAGGCGCTCACCACGCTCGATCTCGGCCCTTCGCAGATCGACATCGGCATGCTCGCCGCGACGTACAAGAACGACGACCGTGGCCTGTCGGTGCAGGAGTTCACCGCCGAGGCGGTCATCGGCGCCACCGGTGCCAACAAGCTGGAGTGTCGCGAGTCGCGCGACGTCGTCCTGTACGGGTTCGGCCGGATCGGCCGCCTCCTCGCCCGCCTGCTGATCGAGAAGGCCGGTTCGGGCAACGGCCTGCGGCTGCGCGCCATCGTCGTGCGCAACAGCGGCGGCGAGGACATCGTCAAGCGCGCCTCACTGCTGCGGCGCGACTCGATCCACGGCCAGTTCCAGGGCACGATCACCGTCGACGAGGCGAACAACAAGATCATCGCCAATGGTCACGAGATCACGGTGATCTACTCCGACGACCCGACATCGGTGGACTACACGGCGTACGGCATCAACGACGCCATCCTCATCGACAACACCGGCCGGTGGCGCGACCGCGAGGGTCTCTCGAAGCACCTCCGTCCCGGTGTCGCCAAGGTGGTGCTGACCGCGCCGGGCAAGGGCGACGTCCCCAACATCGTGCACGGCGTGAACCACGACACGATCAAGCCGGACGAGCAGATCCTGTCCTGCGCGTCCTGCACCACCAACGCGATCGTCCCGCCGCTGAAGGCGATGGCGGACGAGTACGGCGTGCTGCGCGGCCACGTGGAGACCGTCCACTCGTACACCAACGACCAGAACCTGCTGGACAACTACCACAGCTCCGACCGCCGCGGCCGCTCGGCGGCGCTCAACATGGTCATCACCGAGACCGGCGCCGCCTCGGCCGTCGCCAAGGCGCTGCCCGAGCTCAAGGCGCCGATCACCGGCAGCTCGATCCGGGTGCCGGTTCCGGACGTCTCGATCGCGATCCTCAACCTGCAGCTCGCGCGCGAGACCAACCGCGAAGAGGTGCTCGACTACCTCCGCAACGTCTCGCTGACCTCGCCGCTCAAGCGCCAGATCGACTTCATCAGCGCCCCCGACGCGGTCTCCAGCGACTTCATCGGCTCGCGCCACGCGTCGATCGTCGATGCCGGCGCCACCAAGGTCGAGGGCGACAACGCGATCCTCTACCTGTGGTACGACAACGAGTTCGGCTACTCCTGCCAGGTCATCCGCGTCGTCCAGCACGTCTCCGGGGTGGAGTACCCGACCTACCCGGTCCCCGCCGTGTAGCGGTCGATCCCCCCGGTACGGCCCGCGCCCGACGGCGCGGGCCGTACTGCTGTGACCGTCAGTCCGGACGGGGCCCCGGCTCAGTACGGGGTCTGCACGCACAACCGCGCGGAGGCGGAGGGGGCGGTGACGGGTCCGGCGACGGCGGCAGCGACGGCCGCGCCGTCCCGGCCGTCCCCGCCGGGCCGGTGTGGGAGGCCGTGCTCGTGGAACTGCGCGCCGGGCGCACCGGGGCGAGCGTCCGGCTCGCCCACGTCCTGAGCACGCCCCTGATGGTCACGCTGGCACGCACCCCGTACAGCGAGACGCCGGGCCGCGACCCGAGGGAACTGCTCGACTCCGAGCGGTTCCCGGCCGAGCACTCCCTGGAGGAGCATCTCCTGGCGGGCTTCATCACCACGGTCTACCGGCGTCGCGTGCGCGAACGTCCGGTCGGCGGCCGCCGGGGCAGCACGCGGACCTGGGACCCGGAGCGTGCCCGGCACTGGCTCGGCTACCTCGCCCAGCACCTGGTCCGGCTCGACCGGGACCAGCAGGACCTCGCCTGGTGGCAACTGGGCGAATCACTGCGGCGTTCGACCCGCGTGCTGACGGCGGTGCTGGCCTGCGCCCTCTGCGTCACCCTGTCCGACTGGCTGGTGGGCCTGCTCGCCTCCGCGTCCGCCATCTTCTCGTCGGGCCCCGGCCAGGGACTGCTGGACGGCCTCCTGATCGGACCGACCGCGGGCCTGGCCTTCGGCGCCGTGTACGCGGTGATGCTCGCGTTCGGCGGCGGCGTCATCGAGCCCACCCGGGTACGCCTCCGGCTGTCGGGCCGCCATGACGGCGTCGCCCGCGCTCCGGGCCGCGCCTTCGCCGCCCGGTTCGGCCTCGTCCTGCTGGGCGGCAGCGTGATGGGTGTGGGGACCCCCTGCGCGACGATGCTCGAACGGGGACTGTACGACGGTCTCCCGTTGACGAATCCGGCGGTGATCGAGGGCACCCTCATCAACATGCTCGCGTTCGGGCTGATCTTCGGCTCGGCCGCCGGGCTGGTCTTCGGGCTCGTCGCCGCTTTCGAAGCGCCTCTCGACACCGCCACCGCCGCCACCCCGGTCGGCCTGCTCTCCGCGAACCGGGCGACCGTCGGCCGCCAAACGCTGACCCTGGTACCGCTGCTCACCCTCGCCGTCGCCTTCGCCGGCTTCCCGGTGGTCGCCGTGCTGCAGACCTTCCTGGGTCCGATGAGCTGGGACCTGCCCGACGGGCTCGTCATCGGGGCCATCGGCGGCCTGGGGGGGAGCGTGCTGCTACGCGGCCGCCTTCACCGCCTGGGGCCAGTGGGTCGTGCAGACCCGCCTCTGGCTGCCGCTGACCGGCAAGCTGCCCTGGGACACGGTGGCCTTCCTGGACGACGCCTACCAGCGGGGAGTGCTGCGCCAGACCGGCGCGGTCTACCAGTTCCGGCACCTCCGGCTGCAGCACCATCTCGCCCACGCCTACCGCCGGCAGCAACCCGCCTACGCCCCGGCCAGGTTCACCACGGCCCCGGCGGACCCGGGGTGACACCACCCCTGCTCCGGGACCGGAACCGGGTGCGGGCGCCGTCTGTGCTCCACCGCACCCACACCCGTTTCCCGGTCAGCGGGCGTCCAGGCCCTCCAGCATCTCCGGCAACTCCCGGCTGTGAAGCACGCCGAGGCTCTTCGTCGCGCGCGTCAGCGCGACATAGAGGTCGTTCACGCCGTGGCGGTGCGCCGCGAGGATCTCCGTCGGCTCCAGGACCAGGACCGCGTCGAACTCAAGTCCCTTGGCCTGGGCGGCCGTCATCAGGACGACCGGCGAGTCCAGTGCCGAGGGACCGTCGGCGACCGTGACGCCGTCCAACTCGGCCAGCTCGTCGATGAGTTCGACCGGGAAGGCCGGGGCGTGAAGGATCGCCATCCGGCCGCCGTCCAGCGCCGCGACCTCCTTCTCGACAGCGGCGCGCAGCGCCGGTCCGCGGTGGTCCTCGGGGATCCGCAGGCTCCACGGACGGGTCCCGCCGCTGCGTACCGCGGTGGGGGCGGCCAGTGCCGGGTCGAGCGCCCGCAGGACCCCCTCGGTGACCCGCATGATCTCGGCCGCGGTCCGGTAGTTGACGGTGAGTTCCACCGTGCGCCAGCGTCCCGCCGTGTACTCGTCGAGTGCCTCACCCCAGGAGCTCAGCCCGGCCGCCGCGCCGGTCTGCGCCAGGTCGCCCACGATCGTCATGGACCGGCCGGGGCAGCGGCGGGTCAGCAGCCGCCAGGCCATGGGCGACAGCTCCTGCGCCTCGTCCACGATCACGTGCCCGAAGCCCCAGGTCCGGTCCTCGGCCGCGCGCTCGGCCAGGGACCGGTAGGCCTTCTCGCCGCGGTACTGGCGCGCCAGCATCTCGGCGTCCATCTCGACCAGGCCCACGCCGAAGTCGTCGAGGACGAGCTTCGCGAACTCCCGTTCCTCGGCCTCGGCGGCGGCTTCGGCCCGGAGGGACGATGTGCTGTCGGGAAGCGGGCCGAGCAGTTCGGCGGCCTCGTCGAGCAGTGGAACGTCGGCGGTGGTCCAGGCAGTGGTCCAGGCGGTGGCCTCCGGGCTCTGGTCCGGGTTCGGGTCCGGCTTCGGGTGTGCGCGCAGCAGGGCGGCGCGTTCGGCCTCGGAGAACTCCGGCATGGCGGTGGCCAGCAGCTCCGGGGAGCCGTACAGGGTGGCGAGCAACTGCTCCGGGCTCAGCTGCGGCCACAGCTTCTCGGCCAGGGTCTGGAAGTCGGGCTCGTCCACGAGCGCGTCGGCGAGGTTCGCCACGTCGTCCAGGTCCATGCTCGGACCCTGGCCCGTGGCGCGCCGGTCCCTGGCGATCCGCAGGGCCAGCTCCGAGGAGAGCTGCTCGACCAGGGCGGGTCGGGCCGCGTTGTGCGGTTCACCGGTCCTGTGCGCGGCGGCGTGGGCCCGCTCGCAGAGGGCCCGGCCGATCGTGAGCTCCTCGTGGTGGGCCGACCTTCTGCCCACGGTGATGGTCCACGACTCCTCCGGCAGTTGCCGGAGGCCGTCCAGGGCGGCGGCGAGGACCCGCGCCATCCGTGCGTCGCCCTTGACGGCGGCCGCCTCGGGCGTCTCCGTGTCGGTCGCGGTCACGCCCGGGTAGAGCGCGCCGATGCTGCTCAGCACGACCTCGCTCTCGCCGAGCGCGGGGAGTACCTGGTCGATGTAGCGCAGGAAGGTCGTGTTCGGCCCGATGACCAGCACACCGCGCCGGGCCAGCCGGTCCCGGTGGGTGTAGAGCAGGTACGCGGCGCGGTGCAGGGCGACCACGGTCTTGCCGGTCCCCGGACCGCCCTGGACGACCAGCACGCCGCCGAGCTCGGAGCGGATGATCCGGTCCTGCTCGGCCTGGATGGTGGAGACGATGTCGCCCATCCGCCCGGTCCGGGCCGCGGTGAGTGAGGCGAGCAGCGCGGTCTCGCCACTGAGCTCGGAGCTGTCCCGGCCCGCCAGGGCGTTCAGGCTGAAGGCGTCGTCGTCGAAGTCGACGATGGTCCGCCCCTTGCTGCGCAGGTGCCGTCGCGCCGAGACACCGCCGGGCGCGGCGGGCGTCGCCCGGTAGAACGGCTCCGCGGCCGAGGCCCGCCAGTCGGTGAGCAGCGGCTCGTGGTCGTCGTCCGCCAGGGCGATCCGGCCGATGTACTGTCGCCCACCGTCGGAGCTCTCGATCCGGCCGAAGCAGAGCCCGTACTCGGCGGCATACAGTTCCGACAGCCGGCGGGTGTGGTGGATCTCCAGCGTGTCGCGCTCCATCCGGGACTGGAGCGTTCCGCCCCTGTCCTGGAGATGGATCTCGCGCAGCCGGGCCTTCGCGAGTTCGCGCTGGGTTTCCAGGCGCTCGTACAGCTTGCCTACGTACTCGTTCTCGGCCCGGAGCTCTGCGGCCCGCCAGCTGTCATCGACAACTGCGTTGAGTTCGGACGAGGACGATGATGTGGGGACCAAGGCTGACTCTCATTTCGGTCGATTCCGGCCTCGGTCGATGATTGTGCGGCACGACCCGGGCCTTGCCGCAAGCCCCCGGGTGCACTATAGATTAGAAGTGGAGAGGAGCGGGTACTCCCCTTTCCTGGCCACCGGCTGACGCGAGTGGGGCACGGAAGAAATTCCGCGGGCGCACGGCCTTCCGCGGTGCAGGATGGACGCCATGTGCGCTCACTTCGACCGCCCCGAGCCCCGTTGGGTCCTGCCGGGCGAGTATCCCCTGTGGGACCAGGCTCTCGCCCTGCTCAACCGGGACCTGGCGGTGACCCTTCCCGAGCAGCGGCCCCTGCAACTGCTGGCCCTTCCGCCGTACGCCGCCGACGAGTTGGAGAACGTCCACGTCGCACTGGCCAACGGTGAGTGGGACGGCAACTGCCTGTTCCCGGACTCGGCGGACGACCCTGCCCAGGCACTGGCGGTCGTGGCCGACGCCGCGCAGGAGACCGTCGTCGAGCGGCTGTGGCAGGCGTGGCCGTGTTGCCCGGAGCATGACCTGGGGATGCATCCACGGGAGGACGCCGACGGGCGGCTCTGCTGGTGGTGCGCGGGGGACCGGTCGCGTCGCGGCCCGGCGCACCTACGAGCGGCCGTGGGCGCACTCGACACGCTCGTCCGCCCACGTCGCCCCAACCGCAAGAGGCGGCCGGGGAGTTCGAGCGGGGACTGAGATGGGACGGGACCGCGGGACCCGGAGGCCGGGTCCCGCGGTGTGGTGGCGGGGTCAGCTCGACGCGGCGAACGAGGCCTGGAGCCGGGGAATGTAGTCGGCGAGGGCCGGGGCCCAGCAGCCGTAGTCGTGTCCGCCGTCGCAGGTAGGGGGGAGCGTCGATCCGCTGCCGTAGTCGACGACGCGGCTGGGGATCCCGAGCTGGTCCAGGCCGGCCTTGACGTTGGCGGTGGCGATCTCGGTGTAGTGGTCGATCGGCCCTGGTTGCCGGTGTAGAGCGCGATGTCGGTGCCGGTGAGCCTGGCCAGGTTCACCGAGGCGGCGGGGTTGACCTCGTTCCAGACGTGGTCCGCACCGAACACCGGGTACGGGGAGCCGAAGATCGCGTCACTGTCGACATAGGCGCCGTAGCCGGTGCACTGGCCGGTACCGGAGGTGCTCACCGCGCACCACGCGCCGGTGAGGTTGAGTTCGGTGGCCAGGACGGCGGCACGGATCTCCGCCATGCCGAAGTCGATGCCGCCGGACAGGGACGCGACATGGCCGAACAGGTCGGGACGTGCCTCGGCGTAGTGCAGCGCCCCGTAGCCGCCCATCGACAGGCCGACGACGGCCCGGTGGTTCCGGTCGGCGACGGTACGCAGGTTGGCGTCGATGAAGGGGACGACCTCGTTGAAGTGGAAGGTCTCCCAGTTCGCCGCGCCCAGGGCGGTGTTCTGTATCTGCCAGTCGGCGTACCAGCCCTTCAGGCCGCCGCCCTGACCCTGCGGCGAACCCGGGTTCACACGATGCGACGGGTGCGTTGACCGGTGGCCCTCGGTCCGGTGGCCGCTGGTCGGCCGTGTGCCGAGTCGGCGGCACGGGCGGCGAGGAAGGCGGAGAACGCGGCCAGCTGGTCCGGTGTGAAGGCGCGCTTGGGGACGATGTTCGCCATCCGGGGAGCCCGGTAGAGCAGGAAGCAGGCGCTGGTCTCCTCGGCCCGTACGATCGCCGCCCAGGTGATCTCGCCACGTTCGAGATCGTTCTCGAAGGTGCAGTGCGTCTCGGTGAGGGTCACTCGGGTGGGCCTGCACACGCGCGCTGCCTGCTTCCTCACGTTCGCACCCGTGCGGACGGTGAGCAGGAAGACGTAGAACACCGCCCCGGCGAGAAAGACGCTCCCCAGGATGGTCGCGTCCAACGCCAGGAGCAGGGCGCCGACGACGAAGGTGACCGCGGTTGCCGTCCACAGCACCCTGCGCGGCCGGCGGGTCATGGCGAGGACGGCGCGTCTGAACTCGTCCATGCTGAGTTCGTAGGACAGGGCGAGGTTCACGCGTGTCCCTTCCGGATCCGATCGAGTGAGGAAGCGGCATCCTCGCAGCAGCCGGGCGGGCGGATCAAGGCCGGCGGGGACGGTCCGCCGGCACCCTCGATGCCTGCCGTAGGGTGGGGAAGCCCCTGTTCACGATCCGGTCGAGGCCATGGAACTTCGTCAGTTGCGGTACTTCGTGGTGGTGGCGGAGGAGTTGCACTTTGGCCGCGCGGCTGCACGGCTGATGATCGTGCAGTCGGCCGTCAGCCAGCAGATCGGGCGCCTGGAGCGCGAGTTGGGCGTCACGCTGTTCGACCGCTCGTCCCGCAGGGTGCGGCTGACCGAGGCGGGAACCGCCTTCCTGCCCGGCGCCCGTGAGGTGCTGGCGGCCGAGCGGCGAGCCCGGTCCGCGATCGGCGACTTCGTCACCACCCGCGAGGCCGTGCTGCGTGTCGGCACCAGCGGGGGGATGGGCGAGCGGTTGGAGCGGGTACTGGAGGCTCTGGAGCGCACGGCCCCCGGCACCCGGGTGGAGCTGGCGTCGGCGGCGCCGGGGGAGCGGCTGCGACGGGTCGCGGAACGGGAGTGGGACGCGGCCTTCGTGCGCGGGGTGCTGGAGGCGCCGGACGGGGTGCGGCTGATCCCGGTGTGGCAGGAGGAGTTGGTGGTGGCACTCTCCGCCCGGCACCCCTGGCCGACGCCGGCGACGTCGAGCTCAACCAACTCGCCGAGCTTCCGCTCTATCTGACGGATCGTCGGAGCAACCCGCCGCTGGTCGACCTGGTCATGGGTGCCTGCCGTGACGCCGGGTTCCAGCCCGTGTCCGGCCCTCCGCACAGTTCCCTGCAGGACACCCTGGCCGCGCTGGGTGCGGGGGCCGCCGGCTGGACGGTGCTGTACGCGGTGCACGCCCGCGAGTTGCGTGCCGGCAGGGGTGAGCGGAGCCGGCAGCCCACTTTTCGAAGGGCATTCGAAAGCATCTGTCATTCCTTGCGGATACGTGTGCGAAAGGCACGGCAATAGCGGAGCGCCGAGGGGAGCCCTCGGTGAAAGTGCGCCGCCCTTGTGCGCGGATGCGCTGCGTCGATGGGGATTGCGGGCCGCGCTCGTGGTCAAGATTCCTGGGTGAGTAGTCAACTCCGCTGCCTCCCAGGCAGATCGAAGCCACCGGGCCTCCCGGTCCGCCTCAGTACGTACAAGGAGTGGTCAATGCCCCAGGCCGGGTTCGCCGTCGAAGTACGGTTGCGGTTGCCAGCCCTGGTGCCCCGCCGCGGTCGAGAGGCCGCAGCGGTGCAGTCGTGAACACCACCGCGATGGAGCGGATTCTGCGCGGCCCGAGCGGTCTTGGTACGTCGAGCCTGTTCCCGCTCCGGTCCGACGAGCCGGGCGAGGCAGGAGACGCACCGGGCGGGGCAGATGAGGGGACGCCCGGGGCGGGAGAGCCGATTCCGGGCCTGTACCACCACCCGGTGCCCGATCCCGACCCCGAGCGGGTGGCCGAGGTGGGCGGCCGGATCAAGCAGTGGGCAGTCGAGGAGGTCCAGCTCTTCCCACCGGAATGGGAGGACCAGTTCGACGGTTTCGACCTCGGCCGCTACATGGTCGCCTGCCACCCCGAAGCCCCCACCGTCGACCACCTGATGATCGCCACCCGGCTCATGGCGGCCGAGAACGCGCTGGACGACTGCTACTGCGAGGACCACGGGGGCTCGCCGGTCGGCCTCGGTGGACGGCTCCTGCTGGCGCACACCGCCCTCGACCCGCTGCACACCACCCACGAGTACCGGCCGGACTGGGAGGCATCGCTGCACGCGGACGCCCCCCGGCGCGCCTACCGCTCCGCCATGCAGTACTTCACCCAGGCCGCCACCCCCTCGCAGGCGGACCGTTACCGGCACGACATGGCCCGCCTGCACCTGGGATACCTCGCCGAGGCGGCCTGGGCCGAGACGGACCACCTCCCCGAGGTGTGGGAGTACCTGGCGATGCGCCAGTTCAACAACTTCCGCCCCTGTCCCACCATCACCGACACCGTCGACGGATACGAACTCCCCGCCGATCTCCACGCCCTGCCCGCCATGCAGCAGGTCATCGCGCTGGGATCCAACGCGACCACCATCGTCAACGACCTGTACTCGTACACCAAGGAGCTCGCCGCCCCCGGCCGGCATCTGAACCTGCCAGTGGTGATCGCGGAGCGCGAGGAGTGCACCGACCGTGAGGCGTACCTGAAGGCGGTCGAGGTCCACAACGAACTCATGCACGCGTTCGAGGCCGCCGCAGTTGCCGTGGCCGCCGCCCACCCCGTACCACCAGTGGTCCGCTTCCTGCGCGGCATGGCCGCCTGGGTCGACGGCAACCACCACTGGCACTGCACCAACACCTACCGCTACAGCCTGCCCGATTTCTGGTAGCCGAGGAGCTGACCGACCATGACCACAACGGACTTCACCCCCACGACGAACACCGCCACGACCACCGCGACGAACTCCGCCACCGCCATCCCCGGCCCCGCGACGCCGTACCAGGACGACATCGCCCGCTACTGGGACCAGGAGGCCCGCCCGGTCAACCTGCGCCTGGGCGACGTGGACGGCCTCTACCACCACCACTACGGCATCGGCGACGTCGACCGCGCCGCGATCGCCGCGTCCGGCGACGGTGATCGCGAGAAGCAGGTGATCGCCGAGTTGCACCGACTGGAGTCCGCGCAGGCCGACCTGTTGCTGGATCACCTGGGCCATGTCCCGCGCGACGCCACGCTGGTGGACGCCGGCTGCGGCCGCGGCGGCTCCATGATCATGGCCCACCAGCGGTTCGGGTGCCGGGTCGAAGGCCTCACCCTCTCGGCCAAGCAGGCCGACTTCGCCAACCAGCGCGCCCACCGGGCCGGCATCGACCAGTCCGTCCGCGCCCGGGTCTGCAACATGCTGGACATGCCCTTCGAGACCGGGCAGGCGGCGGCCTCGTGGAACAACGAGTCCAGCATGTACGTGGACCTGCACGACCTGTTCGCCGAGCACTCCCGGGTCCTGGAGGTCGGCGGCCGGTACGTGACCATCACCGGCTGCTGGAACCCCGTCTACGGGCAGCCGTCCAAGTG
Source organism: Streptacidiphilus sp. EB129 (assembly GCF_041262645.1). Lineage (NCBI taxonomy): Bacteria > Bacillati > Actinomycetota > Actinomycetes > Kitasatosporales > Streptomycetaceae > Streptacidiphilus > Streptacidiphilus sp. EB129. The sequence goes on along the minus strand of NZ_JBGCCS010000028.1, from coordinate 66,171 downwards.
GGTGTCGCTGATCAACGCGCACTTCGAGTGCAACATCCACTCCCGCAGGGAGTACCTGCGGGCCATGGCCGACAACCGCCTCGTGCCGCAGACCATCATCGACCTCACCCCGGCGACCCTGCCCTACTGGGAGCTGCGGGCCACCTCCTCGCTGGTCACCGGCATTGAGGAGGCGTTCCTGAACTCGTACCGGGACGGCTCCTTCCAGTACCTGCTGATCGCCGCCGACCGGGTCTGACCGGCGCTTCGGACGGTGGCCCCGCAGCGGTGCGGGGCCACCACCCCCGGCCGGGGCTGACCGGTGCGGTCCACGCGGCGCCCGGCACCGCCACGCCGCCGAGGATCAGCGGTTCTTGAACTCCTCGATGGCCGTCCGGACCACCTGCGCCAGCGCGTCGCTTCCGGCGTGACCGGAGTCCTCGATGATGTGGAGCCGCGCGTCCGGCCAGGCCTTCGCCAGCTCCCACGCCGTCTGCACCGGGCTGCCCATGTCGTGCCGGCCGTGCACCAGCACCCCCGGGATCCCGGCCAGCCTGTGGGCGTTGCGCAGCAGTTGGTCCTCCTCCAGCCAGGCGCCGTTGCTGAAGAAGTGGGCGCAGATCCGCACGAACGCGATCTGCTCGTCGACCTCGCGATCGCTGTACATGCCGGGCACACCGTTGGGCTCGTTGGAGATGACCGCGTCCTCCCAGGTGAGCCAGTCGGCAGCGGCCTTCTCCCGGATCGCCCGCTCGGGGTTCTCCATCAGCCGCGCGTAGGCCGCGAGCAGGTCGCCGTCCCGCTCGTCCTCGGGGACGCCGTCGCGGAACCGGTCCCACGCCTCGGGCTGGAACCGCCCGGCGCCGCGGTAGAGCCAGTCGACCTCGGCGTGCCTGGTCGTCGTCACCGCCGGGATGACCATCTCGCTGACCCGCTCGGGGTGCTGCTGCGCATAGGCCAGGACGAGCGTCGAGCCCCAGGAGGCGCCGTTCAGCAACCACCGTTCGATGCCCAGGTGTTCGCGCAGCCGCTCCATGTCGTCGATCAGGTGCTGGGTGGTGTTCAGGCTCATGTCCGCCGCCGGGTCGCTGCCGTGCGGGGTGCTGCGACCGCAGTTGCGCTGGTCGAAGCGGATGACGCGGTAGCGCTCGGGGTCCCAGGCCCTGGTCGGCCGCCGCGGCGCGCCCGACCCCGGGCCGCCGTGGACGTTCAGGGCAGGCTTGCCTTCAGGGTTGCCGAGCTGCTCGTAGTAGATGCGGTTGCCGTCTCCGGTGTCGAGGTATCCAGTGTCGTAAGGGTCCGTCGGAGGGTAGAGATCAACCATAACCGTCGATGCTACGGGAGAGTGCGCAAGCGAACTCCGCAACGGGCAACTCCGGTTCGCCGCCCATGATGGGGAGTTGGGCCGCGCTGGGCCGAGTTACGCCGACCGCAGGGTGAGCAGGGTGATCTCGCTCGGTGCGAAGATCCGGAAGGGCGGCCCCCAGAAGCCGGTGCCCCGGCTGGTGTAGAGCTGGGTCCGTTCTCCGTGCCGGCTCAGGCCGTGCACGACCGGCTGATCGATCCGGACGAGGAAGTTGAACGGCCAGATCTGCCCGCCGTGGGTGTGCCCGGAGACCTGCAGGTCGATCCCGGCGCCGGCGGCCTGTCCGACGTACTTGGGCTGGTGCGCGACGAGGAGGACCGGCAGGTCCGGGTCCGCCCCGGCCAGCGCGCCGTCCAGGTTCGCCCGGTGTCCGGCCAGCCCGGAGGAAGCCGCGGTCACGTCGTCCACCCCTGCCAGCACGAGGCTGTCCCCGCCCCGCTCGACCACCAGGTGGCGGTTGTGCAGCGGCTCCCATCCCAGCTCGCCCATGTGGTCGAGCCATCCCTGGGCTTCGCCGAAGTACTCGTGGTTCCCGGTGACGTACACCTTCGCCAGCCGTGACCGCATCGTGCCGAGCGGCGCGGCCTGCCCCCGGCGCTGGTCCAGGGTGCCGTCGGCGATGTCGCCGGCGTGACAGACGACGTCGGCGTCGAGTTCGTTGACCGCCTCGGCGACCCTGGCCGACCACCGGGCCCGGTCGATCGGGCCGTAGTGGGTGTCGGCCAGCACGACGACCCGGGTGCCGTCCAGGCCGCGGCCCAGCCGGGGGACGGTGACGTCCAGCCGTTTCACCCGGGGCAGGCGCATGGCCTCGTTGTGCCCCCAGACCAGCAGGCCGGTCGCGATCACGGCGACGGCGAGGGCCACGATCCGGGACCGGGCCGGGTCGCCGACGCCGAACGCGATCAGCACCAGCCGCAGCAGGCCGCCCAGCGCCGACCAGGCGAACAGCACCCAGACCACCCCGAGGGTGGTGTCCGCGATGCGTGCCGCCCGGTCCTGCCGCCTGCGCCCGTGCCCCATGACCATCAGCACCGGGAAGGCGAGCAGGGCCCCGGCGAAGAGGACCGTGCCGACCAGGACCACCGGCAACGGCCAGTCGGTGGTGGCGGCGAACAGCGTCCACCAGGGCAGGAAGAACAGCGAGACGAGCACGGCGAGGACGACGAACCCGCCCAGCCACCGCCGCAGGGCCCGCCCGGCGCCCCCGCCGTTCGTCCCCCCGCCGTTCGCCACCGGTGCCGCCCCGGCGCCGGCCGTGGTGCCGGCCGGAACGCCGGCCGGGGACTCTTCGGCCGGGGGCCGGAGCACCGCGGTTTCCGTACCTCGGGCCTTCCGTGCGACCGGCTCCGACCCGTGGGATTCGTTGTCTGTCACTGCGCTGCCCCTCACATCCGCTGCCCTGCCGACTTCCATCATCGGGCACCCGCAGCGGGGCGCCGCACCCGCACCGGAGACAGGACGCGCCGAACCACGGAACGCCAGACCGTGGATACCCGGCTCGGAGCCACCGATAGTGGATCCCGGGCACCGGGACCGGTGCCGCAGCCTGAAAGGAGCGAGGGTCATGGACAGCGACGAGCTCGGGCACTTCCTGCGTACCCGACGCGATGCGTTGCACCCCGAGGACGTCGGCCTGCCGGTGCGTGCCCGCCGGCGCACCGCCGGTCTGCGCCGTGAGGACGTGGCCGAGCTGTCCGGCATGTCCGCCGACTACTACGCCCGCCTGGAGCGCGGGGCCGGCCCGCAGCCGTCCCCGCAGATGGCGGCCGCACTGGCGCGCGGGCTCAGACTGTCCCTGGACGAGCGCGACCACCTGTTCCGGCTCGCCGGGCACGGCGCGCCCGAGCGGGCGCTGCGGTCGCAGCACATCAGCCCCGGGTTGATGCGCGTCCTCGACCGGCTCGACGACACCCCGGCGCAGATCATGGGCCCGCTCGGCGAGACCCTCGCACAGACCAGGCTCGCGACCGCGCTGCTCGGTGACGAGACGCACTTCACCGGCCCCGCCAGAAGCGCCGTGCACCGCTGGTTCACCGACCCCGCCGCCCGCCGCCTCTACCCGGCCGAGGACCACGCCCACCACGGCCGCGTCCACGTCGCCCTGCTGCGCACCGTCCTGGCCCAGCACGGCCCGCAGTCGGCCGCCGCGCGCCTGGCCCAGAACCTGACCGGCCTGAGCGAGGAGTTCACCGAACTGTGGCAGGAGCACCAGGTCGGGCTGAGCTATACCGACCGCAAGCGGTTCCTCCATCCCGAGGTCGGCCCCCTGGAGTTGTACTGCCAGTTCCTGCTCGACCCCGACCGGACCCACTCCCTGCTGATCTTCACCGCCACCCCCGGCAGCGAGAGCCACGAGAAACTCGCCCTGCTCGCCACCCTCGGCACCCAGCAGTTCGCGCAGTGACGCACCACCGCCGGGTGCAACCGACCAGAGGTCGGCGTGCTCGCCCTCGGCGCCCGGCGCGGCGAAAAGACCAGGCAAGGACGGCGCCGCTCGTGTCAGGATGCTCGGCATGTCTGGTCGTGCACTGAGCTTCGGAGCGATGGCGGAAGCATACGAACGGTTCCGGCCGGGGTATCCCGTGGAACTCTTCGACATGGTGCTGGCGTACGCGGGTCGTCCGGTTCGGACCGCCCTGGAGATCGGCGCCGGGACGGGCAAGGCAACCCGCCTGCTCGCTCAGTCGGGGGCCACGGTCACTGCGACCGATCCTGATCGGGCGATGCTCGACGAACTGCGCAAGCACGTGTCGGCGAACGTCAGGACGGTGCATGCCGCGTTCGAGGAGGTGCGACCGGGCGAGAGGTACGGGCTGGTGTATGCGGCAGCCGCGCTGCACTGGACGAACCCGGAGGGTCGGTGGTCACGCGTGGCCGCGCTGCTGGAGCCAGGTGGTGTGTTCGCCTCGTTCGGCGGGCCGGTCCGGCTGGCCGACCCGGCCGTGGAGGAAGCTGTTCGCGCGGCACGGGCGCCGTTCCTGGAGAGCGACGAGATCCCCTCCCCGGACGGGACGCCGGCGGAGCAGGACATGCAGTGGCCGGGTACCGAGCTGCAACGATCCGACTGGTTCACCGACGTTCAACAGTCGGTGCTCGAACGGCGTTTGACGATGAGTGCCCGTGACTTCCTCGGTCATCTCTCGACCATCTCGGCCTATCTGGTCCTGCCGGCCGTGGAGCGGGACCAGGTGTTCCGCCGGATCGGGGAGGTTCTGCCGGAGACGGTCGAGCTCGCCGCCGACATCACCGTCCACCTCGCACGCACTGTGTGACGCCCCCGGCGCCCCGTGCCGGCAACGACGGGGGTGCTGCTCCGGTCCCGGCGGCACGGGTGGGGCGGCACGGGTGGGGCGTCGCCGTGACAGCGCCGCCCCGGTTCTCGCCGCGCGGGCCTGCTGCGTCGTCCAGGGCAGCGGCCGTACCGTCCGCGCCTGACCAGCAGTCACCCCCCCGAGATCCCAGCCACCCGTCAGGACGGGGGAACGGCCTGCTCCGGCGCGAGCGAGTTGCCTGCCGGGATGTGTCCGCAGTTGGACGGGGCCTGCTTGCCCGCGAACCGGTCGTTGAGCCAGGACGCCGCCTTGAGCGCCCAGGCCGGCGCCGTTCCGATGTGGCTGAGCAGGTTGTACTGCTCGTAGGTGATCGCGCTGTCGCCGGTGGCGCAGTACTGGTTGGCCAGCGCGCGCACGTCGCCGGCGACCATGACGCCGTCGCCGGTGCCGATGCCGGGCGGGTTGGCGAAAGTTCCCTCCAGCACGCCTCCGTTACCCTGGGCGAGGTAGCCGGGGACGGTCGGGGTGGGGGCCGAGCCCAGGTTGATCCTGTTCACCGCCTCGACGAACGCGGTCGCCGAGTCGGGGTTGGCGTACTGCGGCTTCGCTATCTTCTGCCAGGTCAGGCCGGGGTAGTGGCCGAGTGCGTCGAGGAGCGAGCCGTGCTGCAGTCCGTTGTAGATCTGGACGCCGTAGCTGTTCATGTACGGCGTCAGATCGATGCCGTACGAGCGGGAGACCCCGATGAGCGCCATCGGGATGACGCCGGACCAGACCAGGGAGCCGTTGACGTACTTGAGGTTGTGCGCCGGGTCGACCAGCACCCCGCCCTCGGCGAAGCCGACGAGCTTCCTGTTGACGTCGGGCGCGTAGCTCGGGGCGAGCGCCGCCGCCCAGTCGGTGGCGATGGAGCCGCCGGAGTAGCCCATCAGGCCGAACCTGGTCCCGCCGTCCATGCCGGTCAACGGGGAGTTGATCGCGGCCCGGATCGAGTCCAGGGTGTTGGTGGCGTACTCCGGTCCGGCCGCGAAGTCCGCCGACTGGCCCTCGGTGTCCGGGATGACGAGGTTGTAGCCCTGCAGCAACAGCGCCGAGAGCGCCACGGATTCGAAGTTGGCGATCGTGCCGCCCAGGGTCACGTCGCCGGCGATGGCCCGGGACGGTCCGTCCTGCGGGTTCAGGGAGTCGTAGAACGACTGGTAGGACACGGCCTTGGTGTGGTTGCCGGTGATGCTGCGCACCACCGAGGTCACGTTGGCGGCCGGTCGGCCAAGGGCGTCGGTGGTGCGGTAGAGCAGCTGGATCGCGGTGACCGGAGTGGCGATGCCCTCGATGTGGTACTGCAGCGTCCGCGTCTTGAGCACGGTGCCGGGGGCGAGGGAGGAGAGCGGTGCGCTGCCGTTGTAGCTGTAGAACGCATCGCCCGTGGTGCTGCCTGCCGCCACGGCCGCGGCGCACGGGGCGGCGGTCACCGCCATGGCGGTGACGGCGACGATGGCCAGTCGTCGAACGGATCTTCTGTTCATGGCTCCCCCGAAGGCGTGAGGCGGGTCACACTCCTGACTGACGAGTAAGTTACCGACAGGTAAAACATTCGTACAGAGTGATGACAATGCATCGTGTGGGGACTTTGTGAAGGCTGGGCACGGCAGGGGAGGGGCGTCACCGGACCGGCGGGGGGCATGCCGGCCGGCTGGACCATGGGCGGGTGGTGCGGGCCTGCAGCTAGGACTGGAGGCCGAGTTGGAGCGCTGCGAGCACCGAGGTGTCCGACGGGGCGGACCAGGAGTGCGAGGGGTGCTGGGACGAGACGGCCAGCTCGGCCACCGTTGTGCCGGTGAGGGCCAGGTACTGGTGCAGCGTGATGGTGCCGCCGCCGGGCTGCGGGATGGTGACGACTGCGGCGAGGTCCTGGGTGCCGCTGCTGGTCAGCTTCACCTTCGCCCCGGACGCGCTGCTGCCGCAGGCGTTGAGTTCCTGCTGGAGCCCCTGGTACAGCGACCAGGAGAGCTGCGCTGCCGCACTGCTGGTGCCGGGGAAGCGGATGACGGTCTGCTGGCCCTGCCAGTCGCCGCCGCTGCTGTTGCCGGTGCCGAACTGGGCCTGAGCGGCGGGCCCGTGCCAGTCGGAGAGGTCGTTGGAGGGGTCGCGGGTCGCGTGGCAGAGCCGCTCGAACGCGAACGTCGGGTTGCTGACGCCCTGTGCGATGCCGGCCGGGGCGGTCCAGTGGTAGTCCGGGTCCAGCGGAATGCTGCGGGCCGCCATCCAGACGGAAGCCGGAAGCCCGGTGGCCCGCCCCCCGGCGGGGCCGGGGGACGCGGCGGCTGAGGTCGGGGAGGGCGAGTCGGTGGTGGTGGACGTGCTCACTCCCGGCTGCGCGGTGCTCGATGCCGGCAGGCTCGGTGAGCCGCTGGGGCCCGCCGAAGCCGCCGCCGAACCCGACTGGCTGGTGGTGGGACCGCAGCCGGTCAGCGAGCCGAGCGCGATCAGTGCCACGGCGGCTGTGGCTGCGGCAGCGCAGGTGCGGGGGAGGGAACGCGGCACGGAGTCGACTCTTCCTCGTCTGGTGGGGTTCGGGGGGTTCGGGGATGGGTGGTCTCCGTGCCGCGCCGCGGCAGTCCGTGCTCTCAGTACCCGCGCGGACGCCGACCGGGGTCGGCCTGCTGGACGTTCGAAGCGAGGTTCGAGCCGTCAGCGGAGACGTGATAGCGGGACATGATGTAGTTCATGGACGCGCAGCAGTTGGACACCGGGTCGTAGATGTCGGTCGAGGTGCCCGGCTGGTGATAGGCCGCGAAAGTGCTGGGGATGCACTGCCAGCCACCGCGGGAACAGTCGGCGGGTGCGCCGTCCGGCATCAGCGCTCCATGGGCGTTGACGTCGGTCGTATTGACCTGGTACATCGGCGAGTTGTATGCGGACTCGCGGGACGCGATGGTGAGCATGCCGCGCATCCAGTTCGCCCGCGCGGTCGGATCGGTGATGCCCATCCTGTCCAGGGCCTCGTTGATGGACTGTTCACACGCCGCCTGGCCGCCCGGGTAGGAGCCCTTGCCGCCGAAGGTCACCTGCGAGACCGGGATCGCATGAGCGCTGCTCGTCGTCCCGTTCGGAGCCCCGCCGCTGCCGCCCGTGCTCCCGCCGCCGCTGGTCCCGCCGCCCCCGCTACCGCCCGTGCCGCCGCCACCGCCGCCCGTGCCGCCGCCGGTGGGGCCCTGGACGGGCTTCTCGGGTGGGGGTTTGGGCAACGAGGCCTTGATCTTCTCCTCCGTCGCCGCGTACTCGGCCTGCACGGCCTTGAGCTTCTCGGCGTCATCGGCGAGGCCCTTGACCAGCTTCTGCTGGTCCGAGTGCAGCCGCGCGGACTCGGCGGAGATCTGCTTGACGTCCTCAAGCACCTGGCCGGCGATCAGTACGCCGGGGAGGCCGAGCAGAGTGCTCGATTCGAGATCGAAGGCCGCGGCCTTCGCGATCGTGCCGGCGATCTGGCTGAGCTGCTTGTTGAGCTGCCCCATCTGGCTGCTGATCGACTGGAAGTCCTGCGAGATCACCGTGAGCTCGCCCAGCTCAACCTCGTACTCGTCGCTACTCATGCCGAGCCGAATCCCCCTGAATCGTCTGCTTGGTGGAGCTTGTGGAAGGCGCGGAGGGCATCGAGAACGTGCGGGTCGCGCCAGGTGTGTGCCGGGTCGGCATCAGTAGACGTCGGCCAAGCGGGTCACGGACTTGCTGAGCGCGGCGAGGTCGTCGGCCACGCCCTTGGTCTCCTTGACCCTGGCCTGCGCGTAGCTGATGAACGCGTCCGCGGCCGGGCCGCGCCAGGTGAGCTTCTCCACCGCCGCGGTGATGTTCCCGCTCAGTGTGTCCATCTGCTGGCTGAGTTCGCTCAGCTGCTTCGCGATCTTCTGCAGGTCGGCGTCGCTGCCGCCGAACATCTCGGTCAGCGCTGCGTGCGCGACCTCTGCGGGCGCCAGTACGGCGTCCTTTGCCACATTCAAGGCGTCTCCGAGCAGACCCACCGCTGTTCCTCCCCCGTGCAACTGCGATCAGCTGATCATACATAAGTTGATCTGCGCGTAGTCCCGCCCCCCATCGGGCTTGACCTGCGGATCCCATGATTGACTGACCGTCATATGGCCTTCACGCCGTTCACGGCCCGGGGCGGCGGCCCCAAGCGGTGATCATGCCCGGGGAGAGGTCGGCGAGGGCGGGCGAGGACAGATAGTCCAGCGCCGTGTCGAGCTCGCCGGGTTCCAGCGCGGAGCCGGATTCGAGCGCGTCGCGCATGCTGAGCCAGGTGCCCTTCCAGAAGGCGGTGACGGGCGCGTCGACGGTCAGCGGCGGCATCAGGACCTCCGCGCCGACCTCGACCAGCCCCAGATCGCGCAGCAGCTGCGGATAGCGGGTGACCCAGCCGATGTCCGTTCCGATCCGGTCGCGCAGCACCTGCCACATGGCCGCCATGGTCCGCCGGTAGGCGGCCTGCGATGAGCCCGGCGTGGTCAGGTCGACGGCGTCTCCGACCACCAGCCAGCCTCCGGGTGCCACCCAGTCGGCCAGGCGGGCCAGCACGTCGGCGTGGCTGCGCAGGTGCATGAGCACGAACCGGGAGTGGACCAGGTCGAACCGGCCCGGCGTCAGCGTCGGGTCGGTGAGGTCGGCGGCCATCGTGCGCAGCCGGCCGCCCGTGCGGGCGGTCACGAAACGCGGGTCACGGTCGAGGGCCACGACCTCGTCGACTCCGGCTTCGTCAACCAGCCAGCGGCTGATCGTCCCGGTTCCCGCGCCCACGTCGAGGCAGCGCCACCCCGGACCGACCCCCAGGGCCGTCAGCCGAGCGCGGGTCCCCGCGTCATAGGCCAGTGCGCCATAGTCGATGCGCGCTCCCTCCCCGGTGTGCTCGGGGGAGAAGAGGTCCGCACCGTAGCGCCCTTCGTCCGGCTCGTTCACGGGAACTCCTTACTGAAGGCGAAGGCGGTGTGCCGCTTGAAGGCATGCCGTCGACGAAGCCGTCACCAGCCCGCCGAACGGTCATCTCTGACCGTTCGGCGGTGTGATCCGACCCGGATGGCGGCTCGCGACCTGTTCCCGCAGGTCCGCACCGCCGCGCCGGCGGTCACTGCTTGCCCGCGCCGGCCTCTATGGGACGGATGCGCAGCAGCACGCGGCCCGGCAGCGCGGTGGCGGCCACGGCGAGCCCGACCACCGCGACGGCCAGCGGCACGGCAGTGCCGACCGGGATGTACGGTGCGGCGCCGGCGATGCCGCGGGCGACCGGGACCAGGGTGGTCCAGGCGATCGCGCCGCCCAGCAGCAGGCCGGTGGTGGCCACCAGCAGCGCCTCCCAGCGGAGCATCCCGCGCACCTGGCGGCGCGTGGTGCCCGCCAGCCGCAGCAGGCCCACCTCCCGGCGGCGATCCAGCACGGTCATCATCAGGGTGTTGGCCGAGGCGATGGCGGCGAAGCCGCCCAGCACCGCCGCCATCACGGTGTTGGACCAGCTGTTGATCTCCTGGTCGTGGTCGGTCTGCGCACCGAAGCCGGCGGCGTCGGTGACGGTCGGCGCGGGGGTGCCCAGTCGGCCCAGTGCGGCCGCCACCGCGCTCCGGTCGGCGCCCGGCGCATCGCTGACCAGCACCTGGCTGTCGAAGCCGGCCGAGACATGGCCGGCCAGTGCCGCCCTGGGCAGCAGTACCTGGCCCAGTCCGAGGCCGCGCCGGTAGAGGGCGACCACGGTGGGCCGTACCTGGGTGCCGTCGCCCAGCCAGAGCGGGACCCGGTCCCCGACCTTCACCTCCAGGGTGTCGGCCAGTTGGGTGTCGAGCGCGACCGTGCGCACCGCCGCCGACCCACCGTCAGCTGCCGAAGTGCCGTCGGCCGCGCCCTCCAGAGCGGCGAGCGAGCCGCTGCTCACCCCCAGGTCGAGCACCCGGGGCAGCTGTGCCGGGGTGCCCGACAGACCCAGCATGCTCGCGGAGCCCAGCGTGTTGCCGACCCGGTAGAGGGCCGTGCTGCGCAGTACCCCGACCGCCGCGTCCACGCCCGGTACGTGAGCAGCCTGCTCGGCGGTGCCGGCCGGCAGACCCGGACCGGCCGAACCGAGCACCTGGTCGGCGACGATGCCGTCGCGCACCTGCTGGGCGGAGACGTGGCTGAGGGTGGTCTGCAGAAAGAGCAGTGTGCCGCAGAACGCGGTGACCATGACGATCGGGGTGATCGCGGAGGCCAGCCGGCGGGCGTTGGCCCGGGTGTTGTCGGCGGCCAGCGAGCCGGCCGGACCCGCGCCGCCACTGCGCAGCGGCAGGCCGAGCAGGGTCGCGGCCAGGCGGGCCAGCAGCGGGCCGAGCAGCGCCACCGCCAGCAGGAAGCACATCACCACGCCGAGGGCGGTGTTCGCGGCGTCGGCGCCCGACAGGTGCGCGGCAACCGCGCTCAGCACCACGCCGCCGACCAGGGCCAGCGCACCGAGCACGGTCCGCACCGCCCCGGGGTGGACCCGCTCCACCGCGGCCTCGCCCAGCGCCTGGCTGGGACGCATGCGGGCCGGGCGGCGCGCTGCCAGGTAGCCGGCGCTCAGCGCGGCCAGCAGACCCGTGCCCACCGCGGCCAGCATCGGAATCGGCCCCACCGACAGCGCCAGCCCCGGTGGGACCGCGCCGCGCGACAGGAGCTGGCCGAGCCACCAGTGCGCCAGCGCCAGGCCGGGCAGCACGCCGACCGCCCCCGCGACCGGCGCCAGCAGCATCGCCTCGGTGGCGATGGTGCGCCGGATCTGCCGCGGAGTGGCGCCGATCGCGCGCAGCAGGGCGAACTCGCGCCCGCGCTGGCCGGCGGCGAGCGCGACGGTGCCCATCACGACGAAGATCGCGGTCATCGTGGCGATGCCCCCGAAGGAGCCGCCCAGCGCGGTGAGCATCACCCCGGCCGCACCGAGCAGGGGCTGCTCGACGCCGGCTCGCGCGTCCCCGGTCAGTACCTGCGGGCCGGGCCCGACGGCCTGGCGGACCTGCCGGGCCAGTTCCGCCGTGCTGACGCCGGCCCGCGGCTGGACGGCGATCGCATCGGCCCGGCCGGGGTGTCCGGAGAGTCGGCCCGCGACGTCGTCGGCGAACCAGGCGGTGCCGCCGGCGCCCTGTGCGGCCTGCTCCGACGTCAGACCTGAGACGCGGTAGGCGGTGGCGTCCCCGCCGGGTGCGGTCACGGTGATCCGGTCGCCGACCGCGAGGTGCCGGGCTTGTGCGGCGCGGGCGTCCAGTGCCACCTCGCCGGCACCGGGGGCTCGGCCCTCGGTGAGGACTGCGGTGCCGCTCGGGACCGTCGCGGCGGCAGCCGGGAAGGGGCGGCCGGTGAGGGCCGGCTGCGCGGTGGCGGGGCCGCCGGCCGGGGCCGAGGGGGCCGCGGCGGTTGACGAGCCGGCCGAGGAGAGCAGCAGCGGGAAGCCGAAGTCCGCCGCGGCGCGCGCGACGCCCGGTTCGGCGGCGATGCGCTGGGCCAGCGCGTCATCCACCCGGGCCTGCTCCGGCAGGGCGGCGGAATTCGTCTCGGAGTCCTTGCCGTTCCTGACGGAGATCCGGACGCTCTGGTCGGCGGCCACCACCACCGGGGTCTGCGCGTAGCGGACCGGCGCGAGGTGGGCGGTCAGTCCGGTCTGCAGCAGCGTGCCGCAGGCGGTGATGATCGAGGCCGCGAAGAGCAGCGCCACGAAGCTGCCGGCGAACGAGGCGGGGCGGAAGCGCACCGAGGCGCGCGCGAGTCCGTTGGTCACGATGCCACCGCCGCGTCGTGACCCGCCGTACCGTGGCCGGTGCCGCGGCCCGTACCGTAGCCCGGGCCGCGTCCGGCCGCGGTGGCAGCCGAGGTGAGCCGGACCATCCGGTCGGCCACGGTCTGCGGGTCGGGGCGCTCCAGGGCACCGGCCAGGGCGCCGTCGGCCAGGAAGAGCACCCGGTCGGCGTGCGAGGCGGCCACCGGGTCGTGGGTGACCATCACGATGGTGGCGCCCAGGGTGTCCACCGCCCTGCGCAGCAGCCCCAGCACCTCCTGCGCGGTGCGGGTGTCCAGGGCGCCGGTCGGCTCGTCGGCGAAGACCACTTCGGGCCGGGTGATCAGCGCCCGGGCGATGGCCACCCGCTGCTGCTGACCGCCGGAGAGCTGACCGGGCCGCCGGCCGCCGTGCTCACCCAGCCCGACCTGGCAGAGCAGTTCCTTGGCCCGCCGACGATCCTGGCGCCGGCCCGCGAGCCGCTGCGGCAGCAGCACGTTCTGCTGCACGGTCAGCGAGGGCAGCAGGTTGAAGGACTGGAAGACGAAGCCGATCCGGCTGCGGCGCAGCTCGGTCAGCCGGTTCTCGTTCAAGCGGGTGATCGCCTCCCCGCCCAGCAGCACCTCGCCCGAGGTGGGCCGGTCCAGGCCCGCCGCGCACTGCAGGAAGGTGCTCTTGCCGGACCCGGAGGGTCCCATCACCGCGGTGAAGCTGCCCCCGGGCAGCACCAGGTCGATACCCCGTAGCGCCTGCACCGCGCCCTCGCCGCGCCCGTACAGGCGCCGCACCCCCCGCAACTCGACCGCCGGCGGCTCGGTTTGCTGCTGCCACTGCTCGGCCTGCGGGTGTTTGGCACGCGGTCCCATGTGTTCCCCTCCAGCGCTGGTCATCAACGGTGTCCACGCTAGAAAGAGAAGGGGCGGAGCGGCCATGCCGGTACCCGGCCTCCCGGGAGTGGGGTTTACCCCCGGCTGCGGCCGGTGCCGGCCACCGTGCGTGGCTCCGGCGCTGCCGCATCATCCGCGCCTCGCACGGACAGGACGGCTCGCGCCCTTTCGGACGGGCGGGTTGTCCGGGAACCTGAGAGTCCGTCAGTCTCGTACGGACCTGGGGGATGTGATGCCGCAAGCTCCGCCAAGCAGGTCGGGTCACGCCATGGCTGTAGCCGTCGGCGTTCTCATCGTGATCATCATCCTCGGCTTCATCGCCTTCGTCGTCGTGGACAACCTGCAGCACGAGGGGTCCAGCTGCCCCGCCGCCTCCTGCGGCGGACCCTGACCGGAACCGACGGCATCGTGTTCGTCGAGGACGTCCCGGAGAGCCGGGCGGTGGTGTGAGAGGGGCGGCAGCAGGCGACCGGTCGGTTCCAGCCAGTAGGGGCGATGCCGCTGCCGGGACCGGACGGAGGGGCTCCCGTTCGCCACCAGGTGCTCTACCGTTGACATGTGAGCCTTTGGACTTCCCTGGAACCAGCGTCCGTGACCGTTGACGCGGGCAGCACCGCCACCGTGCGGTTACGACTGCGCAACACCGGTGACGTCGTCGACGAGTACCGGTTCGTACCGGTCGGCGAGCTCGCCCCGTACACCACCGTCGAGCCGCCGACCCTCCGGCTCTACCCGGGGACCACCGGGTCCGTCCAACTGACCTTCGCGCCGCCGCGTACCCCGGACGCGACCGCCGGGCCGAACCCCTACGCGGTGCAGATCATCCCCACCGAGCACCCCGGGGCGACCACCGTCCCTGAGGGCAATGTCACCATCACGCCGTTCACCGAGGTGCGGGCCGAACTCGTCCCGCACACCGTCAAGGGCCGCTTCCGGGGCAAGCCCAAGCTGGCCATCGACAACCTCGGCAACACCGGGCTCACCGCCTCCCTCGCCGGCAACGACAGCGGCGACCAGCTCGGGTACGAGATCCATCCCGCCAACGTCCAGATCGAACCCGGTCGCGCGGCCTTCGTCGACGCGCGGCTGAAGCCCCGCCAGATCATCTGGTTCGGCCGCAAGCAGAACCGGCCGTTCAGCGTGGCGGTGCGGCGCTCCGGTCACACCCCGCTCGCGGTGGACGGCATGTACATCCAGCGCGGGGTGCTGCCCCGCTGGCTCGCCACCGTGGTCAGCATCGGCCTGGCGCTGCTGACCGCCTTCCTCGTGCTCTGGTTCGGACACCGGCCGACGGTGGCCAGCGAGGCCACCGCACTCGTCGCGCAGCCGTCCCCGTCCGTGATCGCGCCCTCGGCACCCGTCTCGCTTCCCGGCTCGCCCCCGAGCCCCGCGGCGGGCCAGACCCAGGCTGCCGCGCCGCCCGCCCCCGCCGCGTCGGCCCCGCCCCGGACATCCGGGGGCGGGGGTGGCGGGGCGCCGGCTCCGCCCCCGCCGCACCCCGGGGGCGGCGGCGCACCGGCGACGACGCCTGCGGCACCGCCCAACCCGGCCGTCGAGATCGTGGGTCTGGCCTCGGGCCGGTGCATCACGGTGACCAACGGCGTGGCGCCGGGCGGCAAGGACGGCGAACCGCTGGAGTTGTGGGACTGCGGCAAGGCCGTCTGGCAGCAGTGGACCTTTGTGCTGGACGGGGCGCCGGACTACCGGGGGACCATCCATTCGCTGGGCCTGTGCATGGACGTGGCAGGGGCCTCGACGGCCGACGGAACCACCGTCCAGCTGGCGAACTGCAGCGGCGACCAGGCCCAGGTGTGGACGCTGAACACGCAGACGGGCGATCTGGTGAGCATCCTGGCCAACAAGTGCGTGGACGCGACGAACACCGGAACCGGCAACGGGACCAGGCTGCAGCTGTGGGACTGCAACGGCGGCGGCAACCAGAAGTGGCGCACCCAGGCGCTGTCCTGAACCCGGGGCGCTTCGGGTCAGGCGGGTTGCGGGGTCAGCCGGTGCAGTCCCCTGCGGTCGTAGTAGCGGGTCATCGCGAAGCCGAAGAGCAGGGCGGCGGCGGAGCCGATCGAGATCATGATCCAGGCGCGGCCGAGCCCCGCGTCGGCGCGGGCGTCGAAGTAGAGGATGGCGCGGACCCCTCCGCTGAGCTGGCGCATCGGCTCGAACACGGCCAGGAACCGGTAGAAGGAGGGAATGGCCTGCAACGGGATGGTCGCACCGGACGAGGGCAGACCCAGGACGATGAACACGAACATCGACACCAGCTGGCCGATCCCGCCGAAGGCGGCGTTGATCGCCTGGACGCCCAGGCCGACCGCGAGGCTGGCGCAGTACGAGTAGAACCAGAGCAGCGGCAGGTGCGACGCGTCCATCCCGAGAACGGCGATGGTGGCGAGCATGACCAGGGTGGTGGTGAGGACGGTGATGCCGGCGCTCATGGCCATCTTCAGCAGCAGCGTCTGGGTGCGGCTGATCGGCACCGTGGGGCGGCGGGTGTGCCAGGGGCCGATCTCGTTGTCGGCGTAGCCGAGGGCGGTGTCGACGCCGTTGCTGATGATGTTGCCGCCGAGGAAGCCGGCCAGCACCAGCAGCAGGGTGTAGTAGAACGCGCTCAGGCCCAGACCGCTGTGGTTGCCCAGGGGGTGTCCGACCTGGACGGTGACGGCGACCGGGTCCGCCAGCAGCAGGTGCGTGGTGCCGGTGGCCTGCGCGGTGGCGGGGGAGGCGGTCAACTGCCCGCCGATGGTCAGCGAGGCCTGGTGGGCGGTGTTCTGGGTGATCTGACTCGCCAGCGAGGAGCCGAGGCTGCCCACGCCGGGGTTGGTCAGCACCGTGATCACGGGCCGGGCCGCGGCGTTCGCCGTGGTGAGGGCCGCGACGGAAGCGGTGAAGTCGGCGGGGATCTCCAGCGCTCCGTAGACCTTGCCGGAGTCGAGCTCGTCACTTGCCTGACCGGCGGTCAGTACCCGCCACTCGACCGGGTTGCCCGCCGTCCGCGCGGAGGTGATGCCCTGGGTGACCTGCGCGCCGAGGTTCTGCTGCTGCCCGGGCAGCGGCCGGCCCCGGTCCGCGTCGACGACGGCGATCGGCAGCCGGTGCAGGTCGCTGCTCGGATTGAGGATGCCGCCCATGTAGAGCAGGGACAGCAGCAGCGCGAGCAGCCCGCTGATCACGGTGGGGAGGAGCCACAGCTTCGGACGCCGCAGCAGCGCGGACGCGTGGGCGGTGATGCGTGAGGAGCGTTGAGAGCTGGCGGAAGCCATGGTTCTCCATCGTGGCGATACCGCCCAGCGCGCTGTGCGGTGGCGCGCGCACGTCACGGGAGGGCGTCCTCGGCGTCGTGTGAGTGGGTACGGCGGTCGGTCCGCTGCCCAGCAGCTTGCCGGAGACACCGCCGCCGGAGCCGGCGGACCGGCTGCCGGCGACGGTTCCGAAGCGGAGAACCACACCGTCGGCTCAGCCGGCGCCGCCCCGCGGGCCCGGGCCGGCGGCTCTACCGCCTCAGACCGAGACCTGGGCGCCCATGATGACGCACCGGTCGCTGGGAAGCCCGAAGTAGACGACGGGGCTGCTCGCGTTGTTGGAGATCGCCAGGAAGAGTTTCTTGCGCCACTGCCGCATCCCCGGCGCGTCGGTCCTGATGATCGTCATCCGCGACAGGAAGTAGGACACCTCGTCCACCCGCAGCCCGTGGATCTCACCCGCGTCAGGATGCTGTGCGGCGAGCCGCAGCACCTCCGGGATGTTCGGCTGGTCCTGGAAGCCGAAGCGCGCGGTGAGGTGCGTGATGCCGTCGTCGCTGTGGCCGAGGTCGTCGAAGACGCACCGCTCCGCCTCGGGGATGGTGGGTACCCGTTCCACGACGACCGACAGGATGACCACGCTCTTGTGCAGCGTGTGGTTGTGCTCGACGTTGGCTCGCAGCGCCAGCGGGGTGGTCTCGATGTTGGCGTTGAGGAACACCGCGGTGCCGTCGACCCGGTGCACCGGCGGTTCCATCGCGTCGACCTTGTCGACGAACGCGCGCAACGGGCCTTCCAGCGCCGTCCGGTTCGGGGTGACGATCTGTCGGCCCCGCTGCCAGGTGATCAGGATCGTGAAGATCGTGAACGCGACCAGCAGCGGCAGCCAGCCGCCGTGGACCACCTTGGTCAGGTTCGCCGCGAAGAACGCGATCTCGGTCGTCAGGAACACGACCGCGCCGAGCGCGACCATCCAGATCGGCTTGCCCATCAGGTTGCGTGCCACGGCCAGGAAAAGGACGGTGTTGAGCACGAAGGTGGCGGTGACCGCGACGCCGTACGCGGAGGCGAGCGCCGCGGAGGAGCCGAAGCCCACCACCAGGGCCACGACCGCGCCGAACAGACCCCAGTTGATCGCGGGTGCGTACACCTGGCCGACCTCGTGCTTCGAGGTGTGGCGAATCGTCAGATGGGGCAGGAAGCCGAGCTGTACCGCCTGGCGGGTGACGCTGAACGCGCCGGAGATGACCGCCTGCGAGGCGATGACGGTGGCGACGGTCGCCAGCACCACCATCGGGATCTGCGCCCAGCCGGGCAGCATCAGGAAGAACGGATTCGTCACCGAGGCCGGCGAGCGCAGGATGAGAGAGCCCTGGCCGAGGTAGTTGAGCGTCAGTGACGGGAAGACCAGGTAGAACCAGGCCCGGTGGATCGGTGACCTGCCGAAGTGGCCCATGTCCGCGTAGAGCGCCTCCGCGCCGGTCACGGCCAGGACGACGGATGCCAGCGCCACGAAGGCGATCAGCCCGTGGTCCGTGATGAAGCGCAGACCGTAGACCGGCGAGAGGGCCCGGAAGATCGCGGGGTGCTTCGCGACCTCGATCCCTCCGGAGGCGGCCAGGATGAGGAACCACACCGCCATGACCGGGCCGAACAGGTTACCCACGAGATTGGTGCCGTAGCGCTGGATCGCGAAGAGCAGTACCAGCACCGCGATCGTCACCGGGACCACGAACGCGCTCATGCTCGGAGCCGCGACCTTCAGGCCTTCGACGGCGGACAGCACCGAGATCGCCGGCGTGATCATCCCGTCGCCGTAGAACAGCGACGCCCCGAATATCCCGAGCGCCACCAGGATCACCTTGGTGCGCGTGGAGGTGAAGGACAGCTTCTGGACCAGGGCGGTCAGCGCCATGATGCCGCCCTCGCCGCCGTTGTCGGCGCGCAGGATGAACGTCACGTACTTGACCGACACGATCAGCGTGATCGCCCAGAAGACCAGGGAGATGACCCCGTACACCTCGTCCGGCGCCGTGCCGACCGCGTTGTTGTCGGCAGTGAACACGGTCTGGATCGCGTACAGCGGACTGGTGCCGATGTCGCCGAAGACGACGCCCAGCGCGCCGAGCGTCAGGGCTGCGATTCCGGCGCGGTGGCGGTCGGGTCTGTTGCCGTCGGGCGCGCCGCCGGGTTCAGGGGCGGTCGGGCCGTCGGGCGCGCTCTTAGCGGTTTCTATACTCATGATGGACGAAGATCATACGCATGGCGCCACCGGGCGAGCGGGCCCCGGTGCCCGAAGAACGCGGCGGAGGCGACCGGTAGGACCGTCGTGTCAGCCGGCGTCGTCGGGGGCGGCGTCATCGGGCACGTGGACGTACTGGCCGGTCAGCTCCAGCAGGGCGCGGACGGCCGCGTTGGCGCGACGGGCGGACGCGGTGCCCACGGACAGCGCCCAGCGCAGGTCCGGATCGGAGACCGGCAGCACCCGTACGTCGGCGGCCTTCGGCGCACTGAACGAGGGCACGAACGCGATGCCGAACCCGTGCCGGACGAACTCGGCCGCCGTCTGGATGTCCACGACCTCGATCGCCACCTCCCGTTCCAGCCCGCCGGCCGCGAACGCCCGGTCGACGACATTGCGGTTGCCGTAGCCGGCCGGGAAGTCGATGAAGCGCTCGCCCGCCAGCTGATTCAGCGTCACACTCTGCTGCCCGGCCAGTCGATGGTCCTGCGGGACGATCAGCACGAGCGGGATCGTGGTCAGATCGCGGACCCGGAGCCCCGCCGGCGGCCGGCCGGCGAGCGAGAGGAAGGCCACGTCGAGCTCGCCGTCGAGCAGCGCCTGGCAGAGCCCGGCCGAGCCGGTCGGATTGGTACGCAGCCTGATGTTCACCGCCGGATGCGTGGCGTGGAACCGGCCCAGCAGGGCGGGCAGGTCCAGGATGCCGACCGAGATCAGCGTTCCCACCCGCACCGTGCCGCGCAGGCCGCCGCGTACCTGGTCGACCGCGTCGCGCGCGGCCAGCGCGGCGTCCAGGGTCGCCCGAGCCTCCGGCAGGAGGGCCGCCCCCGCGTCGGTCAGGGCCACCCGCTGCGAGCTTCGTTCCAGCAGTGGCGCGCCGAGCTCGTGCTCCAGCGCCTTGATCGCGGCGGAGACTCCGGACTGCACCACGTGCAGCCGCAGCGCGGCCCGGGTGAAGCTGAGTTCCTCGGCGACCGCGACGAAGTACTCCAGATGTCTGAGCTCCATCGCAGAACTATCGCATATGGTGATCGAGGTCAGCATCAACTGTCGTTGGACGTGATGCTTCTCGGGGCGGATTCTGGGTGCCGACCCACCAGAGGATCAGGAGCCAGCCAGCATGAGCATGTCGACCCAGTTCCCGCCTTCACCCGTCCGCAACGACACCGCACCGCCGACGGGCACCCCGGTCCACAGCGGAACGATCGCCGGCCGCCCGGCCGCCGGCCGCAGCGTCCTCGGCCACGGCGCCGGATTCTGGGTGATCGCGTTCGCCTTCCTGACCGCGATGGCCTTCTCCGCCGTCCCCACCCCTCTCTATGTCCTCTACCAGCACCGCGACGGCTTCTCCTCCTTTATGACCACGGTCGTCTTCGCCGCCTACGCGGTGGGTGTGATCATCAGCCTCTTCCTCGCCGGACACGCCTCCGACTGGCTCGGCCGGCGTCGGGTGCTGGTTCCCGCGCTGCTGGTCGAGGCGGTCTCCGCGCTGGTGTTCCTCGTCTGGCCGGCACTGCCCGGTCTGCTGCTGGCCCGGCTGCTCAGCGGGCTCGGGATCGGCCTGATCACCGCGACCGCCACAGCCCACCTGTCCGAGCTGCACGCCGTCGACCGCCCCGGAGCCGACCGCACCCGGCCCGAGCTGATGTCCACCGCCGCCAACCTCGGCGGGCTGGGCGTCGGCCCGCTGGTCTCCGGCGCGCTGGCGCAGTACGTCTCCGGGCCGCTGCGCACCCCGTACCTGGTCTTCATGGCACTGCTGCTGGTCGGCGCGATGGCCGTGGCCCTGGTCCCGGAGACGGTGCAGCCCGCCGAGGAGCGCCCGGCCTACCGCCCGCAGCGGATAGCGGTCCCGGCCGCCGCCCGGGCCCGCTACTTCGCCGCCGCGGGTGCCGCCTTCGCCTCCTTCTCGATCCTGGGGCTGTTCACCTCGCTCGCCCCGGGACTGGTCGCCGGAACCCTGCACCACCCGTCCCGGGCGCTGGCCGGTCTGGTCGCCTTCCTGGTCTTCGGCGCCGCCGCGACCGCCCAGTCGGTGCTGGCCCGGACCACCGTCCGGCGTCAGCTCGCGGCGGGCGTCAGCCTGATGACGGCCGGTCTGGTCCCGCTCACGGTCGCGGTCTGGCAGCCCGACCTGGCCCTGTTCCTGGCCGGCGGGGCGGTCGCCGGAGCCGGTGCGGGCGTCCTGCTCAAGGGCGCCATCTCCACCGTCGCCGCGCTGGCCGCTCCCGGGGCGCGGGGCGAGGCCCTGGCCGGACTGTTCCTGATCGGCTACGCCGGGCTGACCGTCCCGGTCCTGGGCGTCGGCATCGCCACCCAGTTCATCTCCGCCAAGGTGGCCCTGCTCGGCTTCGCGGCGGCGATCCTGCTCATGGTCGCCGCGATCAGCAGCCGTCTGTTCCGCCGCTGACGAGGCACGGCCCGGCCCCGGCCCGAAAGGCACCCGCGGGCGGCTCAGTGGCGGCTGCTGTCCGCCGGATTGGGGGTGAACGGGGCCATCCCCCTTACGTCCCAGCGGGGGTCCTATCCCGCGACGGCGATTCCACCGTCGGAACCGTGCATGGGCAGGGCGGCGGCCTGACTCGTGGCGCAGACAAGCCCCAGCCCGTGCCAGGGCGGGGTCGGCGTGCTGGGCGTGCCGACCATCAAACCGAACCGGCAGGGCTCCGGGAGCGACTTCCACACCCGGTCCCAGGCCGGTGCCATGGCCATCGTCACCATCTGCTCCGCCGTCAGGGCCTGAGGCGCGGCCTGTGTCGCCGGATGCGAGGCATCCGTCACCTGGCCCACGTGGACCGTCCCACCCTCGGGCCCGTACCAGTACACGTCCCAGAGCGTGGCGCCCTCCCCGTTCACGGGGTTCTTGAAGCCCTTGTCCACGACGAGGGTGCCACCGTCGAGGGAGGTGGAGGTGCAGTCCTCGTGGGGTGCCTGCGCACGGGTGGGGCACGGGTGCTTCCCGGCGAAGCCGAACGTCGACAACTCGATCGAGGAAGTGCCGTTGGAGGTCGCGAGTCCTGACTGCACCATCCCTCCCCAGTTGTTCCCCGCCATCCCCAGCCAGGGTCCGTAGGCCTTGACGGTGGTGTCCTTGACGTCGTCCTCGACCGCCGTGCTGGACCCGGCCGGGAGCAGGGACCGCAGGGTCTGCACCATGTAGGCCGGCATCCAGGCCGTACTGCCCGGCGTCCCCGCGGTCTGCTCCGTGCCCTTGGCGCCGGGCGTCGTACCGCCCATCACCGTGGACGAGGCCGCGGCCCCGACCGAGGCCGTGCTGGCGGTACCGCCCAGCAGCGGAATCCCCACGGCGGCGACCACCCCGAGCGTGGCCGCACCCACCAGCGACCGCCTGACCCTGGTCCTGCGCCGGATCCGGCCACCCCGCTGCACCGCACCCGCGTACAGATCCGCCGGATTCGGCTGCACCGCCGACTCGGCCACTGCTCTGAGCTCCTGCGCGAAATCGACCTCAATGTCCGATGACATGCCACATACCTCTGTTTTCTTGGTTGGTGAAGGTTCTGCGTTCAGGGATGATCAAAACTCGGCGATCTCGGCAAGGCTGTTGCCCAGCACCCCGCGCAACCGCTGCAGCGCCCGACTGCTGCGCGAGCGGACCGCCGTGGACGTCAGCCGCAGGGCTGCCGCGGTCTCCTCCACGCTCCGGTCCTCCCAGTAGCGCAGCACCAGCACCGCCCGGTCCTGCGGCGCGAGCTGCCGCAGCGCGGCCAGCAGGGTCACCCGCAGCGCCGGATCCTCGTCCTCCGCCGCGCCCACGGCCCGCTCCGACAGGACCCCGGTCGGCAGCTCGCCGCTGCTTCGCTTGCGGCGCTGCGATATGAAGACGTTGACCAGCACGGTGTGCGCGTAGCCGGAGGGATTGTCGAGCCGCACCCGTCCCCAGCGGGCGAACATCCGGCCCAGGGTCTCCTGTACCAGATCCTCGGCCAGGTGCGAGTCGCCCGCCGTCAGCAGGAACGCCGTCCGGAACAACTGCCCGCCCCGCCCCACAGCGAACGCCTGGAAGTCGACAGGCTCCTGCGCCCGGCCTCGGAATCCTGCCGCTGTACCGGTGGCTGAAATGTGCTCCATGCCCAACAGACGCCACGACCGTACGGTTCTGTTGCAGCTGGAGCCGCTGAACTCCGGTGAGGGTCGAGCCGTGCCTCCGGACCCGTCCGGCGGCGGTCGCCACCGGACGGGTGGTGCAGGCATTGGTGCAGGCAGCGGTGCAGGCTAGCGGTGCAGGCCGGGGTTCAGAAGGCGCCGAGTCCGTCGGGGGTGCCGTTTCCGGTCGGTGCGTCGTAGCCCGTGCCCGCGGTGCAGAGGTATCCGCCGCCGCAGTAGCCGTTGCTGCCGGAGGTGACGTCGTACAGGTCCTTGCTGCGGGCGTAGAGGTAGGCGGCGTCGGTCAGCTTGCCGGGGTTGCCGGCCAGCGCTATGACGCCCGCGATGACGGGTGCTGACGCGCTGGTGCCGCCGACCTCCACCCAACCCCCGTCGACGGTCGCGTAGACGGCCACGCCGGTGGCCGGGTCGGCGTCGGCGGAGACATCGGCGACCCCGCGTCCGGGGCAGTCGGAGTCGTGCTGCCAGGCCGGCTTGGCTATCCAGGCCGAGCAGCCGCTGCCGGACCGGGACCAGGCGGTCTCGGTCCAGCCGCGCGCGGTCGTCGACCTGGTCAGCGAGGTGCCGCCGACGGCGATCACACCGGCGTAGACGGCGGGCGCCGAGGGCACCGTGTAGCCGTAGTCACCCGAGGAGGCCACATAGGCGACGCCGGGGTGCCGGTAGTCCTTCGCATAGCCGGAGATCCCGTTGCCCTCCTCGCCGCCGTAGCTGTTGGACACCTCGGTCGCACCGAGCGAGGGCGCGACGGCGGCCGCCGCGCCGAGGTCGGCCTCGGTCTGGTCATCGGCCTCGACCAGCAGGAGGTGGCAGGTCGAGCAGATCGCCGAGGCCATGTCCAGGTCCAACGAGGTCTCGCTCTGCCAGCCGGCGGCGATTTTCGTCGCCGGCGCGGGCGGCAGCGGCGAGGGCTTGCCCTTCTGATTGACCTCGCGGAAGCAGCCGTTGGCCGTGGTGCAGGCCGGCAGCCCGTAGCTGGCGCGGTAGACGGCGAGGTCGGCCTCGGCCGTCGGGTCGCCGAACGCGTCGATCAGCGCGATGGTCTGGCCCTTGCCGCCGGTGGCCGGCAGCCGGTACGCCGCACGCAGATCCGCCGGTCCGTAGCCGGTCGGCAGGCCGGTCGCCGCCGCGTTCCGCCCGACGGCGGCGGGTCCGCGGACGCCCAGGCCGCCGTGCACGTCGTTGCGGACCGAGACGAGGCAGCGCGCCTCGCCCAGGGGCACGGGGCCGCAGGCGTCGTGTGCGGTCGCCGCGGCTGCGGCGGGCATCGCCTGTGCCTGTGCCTGAGCGCTGCCGCCGAGGGGCAGCATCAGTGCGACGACCAGCGCGCCGAATCCGGCGGTGATCCCGAAAGCCCTGTTGGCAGGTGACGGTCGCATGGTCAGGCCCCCTTGACGATCTCGTAGGCGTGGTTGACGGTCTGGCTGATGGATCCGCCCACGGCGTCGGTGGCGGTGATCCGGATCGACGGGTAGGTCCCGGTGTCCGTGACCGGGTTGGTCCAGCTGGCGGTGTAGTCCCCGGCCGACGCCGCTCCGGTGCCGGTCAGGTGCGCGGCCTGCCAGGTCCTGCCGCCGTCGAAGGAGACCTGCACGGTGGCCGAAGTGATGGCCGCGTGTGACCCGGTGTCGTTGTAGGACACGTGACCGATGCTCAGACCCATGGTCTCGGTGCCCGGAGTGGCCGTGCCCTCCTCGCTGGTGGCGAGGCGGGTGCCGATGTTCAGCAGCGGCAGCACCAGGCACGGGGTGGCCGTGCTCTGGCCGGCGCAGTTGCCCAGCGGGGTGAGTGCCGCCCCGGACTCCGCGGCGGGAGTGGTGGAGAAGACCAGCGTGGTGTCGGTGGACGTGGACTGACTGACCAGTGGCGTGGTGGTGTTCGTGCCGTACACCACCGTGTACGTCGCCCCCGTGGCGGGCGCGTTGCCGATCGAGAGGCTGGAACCGCCCGGGGTGGTCCCGAGCAGCTGACCGTTCTGGTAGGCGCTCAGCGAGGAGGTCACCTGCATCGGGGTCCCGTTGGCCTGATAGCCGGGCCAGCCCTGCTGGCCGGGGGTGCTGTCGTCGAAGTCGTCGAGGTTCAGCCGAAGGTCTGTTCCGGCGAGGCACGCCTGGCAGGTAGCGCCGGTGCCCGGGAGGATCGTGTGCCGGCCGACGCCGGGTGCCAGCGGTCCCCGGCCCCAGTCGACCGAGGTCGTGGTGCCGGCCCCGAACGCGGCCGGATCGTCGGTGAGCACGATGCCGGAGCCCTCGAAGGCCTGCTGGATCCAGTCGGTGTGCGGGACGACGCTGAGGTACTCGGTGACGTCCGCCGGCATGGACTGCGGGATCAGCGCGGACGGGCCCATGGGCCCCGGATTCGCGTAGTCGTACGGCATGTCGTACACGGCGCCCCGGCCGGGGGCGGCCGGGTCCGTGTAGTAGTGGTTGTGCTCCGTCGCGAGCTGCGCCGAGGTCACCCGGTAGGCCGTGACGTCGGGCACGTCCGCGGCGGAGAAGACCGTGTCGTAGCGGTAGCCGCCCTTGGTGTTGCCGCCGATCCACTGCACCTCGGAGCTGACCGTGCCGACCCTGGCGGCCGGCTGGGCGTTCATGGCGAAGGGGATGCTCCCCAGCACCGTGTAGTCGAAGCCCATGGCCGAGTCCTGGTTGGACGCGGGATCCGGTGAGGACGCGTCAGTGCGGAACCAGCCCACATTGACCAGTTGAGGGACGGTGGGCAGCGGGGTGGCGACGCGGACCGGGGCCGCCGAACGGCCGTTGAGGACCAGGTCCGGTACGGTCCCGGTCGCCGGAACGGTGAAGTCCGTCCTGGTGACCGCGTAGGCGGAGGTGACGTTGCCCTGGGCGTCGTACGTCTCGACGCCGAAGTCGATGCTGTAGTTGCCCGCGGGAACCGCGACCCGGTCCACTCCGCCGTTGATCGGGATCATGTTCATGAACCTGAGGCTGGAGTCGGTGTTCATCAGCATCGCCTGGCCGTCGGCGGGACGGCCGGACCGGTCCGTCACGTCCACCTGCAGGATGCGCTGCGGGTATCCCGCCGCCGCGCGCACCGGAGCCGGGCCGGCGTTCCCGGGCGCGGCCGGGACACCGGTGAGGTGCGGCACGGTCGTGCCGGGGCGCCGGCCGGCCCGGACGTCGGCGCCGACGGCCTGGCGCAGCGCTGCCACCAGTTGGGTGGCCGTTCCGGGGCTGACCTCGGCGACGGTGCCGGTCTCTGCGTCGGCCGTGGCGCCGGTCCCGGCGTGGCTGCGCAGTTGCGCCGTGACATCGAAGAGCGAGGGGTCGAGCGCGCCGCCGAGGAAGGGCTCGGCCAGGGCGGGGACGACGTGGTAGTCGCCCTGGGCGTCCCGGTAGCTCTGGAAGGCGGCGTCGCCGGGGACGGCCGGGTCGATGGTGTAGCGGGTCCGCCCCGCCACGGTGGTGACGATCACCCGGTCGCCGGTCGCGAGGGTGACGGTCCGGGTGTTCGTGCCGGTGCTGCTGCTCGCACCGGTCGCCGGTGCGGCTGACGTCGTGCCGGCGGTCGGGGCTGTCGCTGCCGGGGCCGCGGCGGCCCCGATCATCCCCGCCGCAGCTACCAGGACGGTCGCAAGGGGCCGCAGTCGGCGCAGGTGCCCTCGACGGGCGCGGCTTCCCCCTGTGGTCTGCTTCAAGGCTTTCTCCCAAGCATCTTGATCGACTGTCAGATCAATAGACGCGTTGGGCGGGCCGTTCTGTCGCTCAGGCTGGCCCACGTCAGCGGGGCGCGCCGCCTGCCGGAGTGGCGGCGGGCCGGAGGCCGGATCGGCGGTGGCGGCGATAATGGCGAAGCGCCACGGGAGCGCGGGCCGCCCGGCGGCGGACGGAAGGGCGGCGTGTCGGTATGGGGGAGCACATGGCTGATCTGGTGCAGCGGCTGGCGAACGCACTGGGCCGGACCCGGGATCCGATCCCGCCTCCGGCACCGGTGCTGATCGACAGTCATGACGACTGGAACCACCACCGGATCCGGCTCCAGGACGGACCGGTTCCGCTGAACGTCGACATCCTGGCCGCCACGGACCGCGCCGCGACCCGAACCGTGTACCTGCTGCCCGGCGGCGGCCTCAACACCGCAGCGGACTTCCTCACCCCGCGCGGTCGCGGTCTGGCCCACTTCCTCTGCGCCAACGGCTTCCTGGTGATCGGGGTCTCGCCCCGCGAGGACGGTCTGACCTCGGTGCGGCCGGACGTCCGGGACTGGGGGCTGGTCCGGCACCGGCAGGACGTCCTGCGGGTGGTGGGCGCGGTGCACTCGGTCCTGCCGATGCCCTACGACCTGCTCGGGCACTCCGCCGGAGCCGTCCTGGCCCTGGACGTGGCCGCTGCGGCCGCCGCAGCCGAAGCCGGGTCTGCCGGTGCCGGAGCTGCCGCCGCCGGGGCTGCCCCCGCCGGGTCTGCCCCCGCCGGGGACGTGCCGGTTCCGGGCCCGGTACGGGTCCTGGTGATGGACACGACCGGGCCCTACGACCCGCGGACCGAGCCCGAACTGGTGGCGCGCGCCGAGGCGCTGCTCGCGGCCACCCGGGAACTGCTCGCGCAGGGAACCCTCGTCGTCGATCCGGGCCTGAAGGCCCTCTTCGCCCGTGCCGCGGCCGACCCTCTGGGCAGCAGTCCCGTGCCCCGGCCGGTCGAGGGCCCTGCGTCCTGCTTCACCAACGCCGGGCTTCTGCACTACGCGCTCACGCACACCCGTCGACTGCCGGGACCTGCCAACTGGATCTACCACCAGGGGTTCAGCAGCGGGAGCTACCGCTTCAGGGCCCGCGCCGAGGAGGACCGCTTCGCGCTCGACCACACGCCGATCGGTGTGTGGTCGGCGGCCGTGGACCAACTCGGCAGCGGGGTGCAGCCCACCGCACTGCTCCGCGATCTGGCCGCGGTCTGGGCCGGCCGCGAGGACGTGCACCGTATCGACTGGTCCGCGGTCCGGGCGGAGGTGATCTGGGTCAACGCCGGGCTCGGCCGCGGTGACCACGACCGCGGTGCCCGGCTGATCCGGGAGCGGAGCGGATCCCCGGTGCGCTTCACCGTCGTCCCCGGCTACGGGCACGGCGACGTGGTGTGGTCCGCCACCGCCGGGGTGGATGTCTGGCCCTCACTCGTCGCCGCTCCCGCCCTGCGCGGTCCTGCCCTTCTGCCCTCACCGACGCCGAGCTGAGTTCCACCCTGGCCACACGCCTGTCTGCGCGGCCTCCTAATATCATCTGGCATTCCCCGACGGACGCTGAAGCCCCCTTGGCCGTGCCCGTCGCCCAACGCCAGACCGACCGACACAACGATGTCCACCGCACAGCGATGGAGTCGTGCATCCAGGAGGCACGTTCATGCAGGCTCGGAGGATCGCCGCGGTCGCCGCAACAGCAGTGGCGCTGGTGGCTGCCCGCGACCTTGTCCAGAAGAGGCACGCACTGCTTCGGAACTTCCCGGTGATCGGGCACGCCCGGTACCTGTTGGAGACGATCGGCCCTGAGCTGCGGCAGTACATCGTCACCTCCAACGAGGAGGAGCGCCCGTTCAGTCGTGACCAGCGCACCTGGATCTACGCGTCGGCGAAGGAGGAGAACAACTACTTCGGGTTCGGAACCGAAGTCGACGTCGAGCATGTGCAGGGGCACGCCTACCTGAAGCAGCGCACGTTCGCCGGCGCCCTGCCCGACGCGCACGACCTGCACGACCCGCAGGCGCCACTGCCCTCGGCCAAGGTGCTGGGCGGGCCGCGCGGTCGCGCCAAGGCGTTCCGGCCGGCGAGCGTGGTGAACATCTCGGCGATGAGCTTCGGATCGCTCTCCGGTGCGGCCATCACGGCGCTCAACAAGGGGGCGGCGCTGGCGGGCACGCTGCACAACACGGGCGAGGGCGGCCTCTCGCCCTACCACCGCAACGGCGGCGACCTCGTCCTCCAGATCGGCACGTCGTACTTCGGCTGCCGCAACGAGGACGGCAGCTTCAACCTCGACAAGCTCAAGGAGGTGGTCGCCGGCGCTCCGGTCAGGGCGATAGAGATCAAGCTCTCCCAGGGCGCCAAGCCGGGGCTGGGCGGGATGCTGCCGGGGGCGAAGGTGACCGCGGAGATCGCCGGGATCCGCGGCATCCCGGTCGGCGAGGACTGCGCCTCCCCGTCCCGGCACACCGCGTTCAGCGACGTCGACTCGATGCTCGACTTCGTCGAGCTGCTCGCCGCCGAGAACGGTCTGCCGGTCGGGATCAAGAGCGCGGTGGGAGAGATGAGCTTCTGGCAGGAGCTGGCCACGCTGATGGCGCGTGGCGACCGTGGTGTCGACTTCGTGACGATCGACGGTGGCGAGGGCGGCACCGGGGCGGCGCCGCGGATGTTCGCCGACTCGGTGGCGCTGCCGTTCCGGATGGGCTTCTCCCGGGTCTACGGCACCTTCGCCGAGCTGGGGCTGACCGACGACCTGACCTTCATCGCCTCCGGCAAGCTCGGCCTGCCCGAGAACGCCGCGGTCGCCTTCGCCCTGGGTGCCGACATGATCAACGTGGCCCGCGAGGCGATGCTGTCGATCGGCTGCATCCAGTCGCAGAAGTGCCACACCGACAAGTGCCCCACCGGCATCGCCACCCAGAACCCGTGGCTGGCCCGCGGCCTCGACCCGGCCTCGAAGTCCACCCGGGCCGCCGTCTACCTGCGCACCCTGCGCAAGGAACTGATGAAGGTCTCGGCCGCCGTCGGCGTCGCCCACCCGGCACTCATCACCGCCAACGACATCGAGATCATGAACGGAGACTACGAGGCCCGCACCCTGGCCGGCGTCTACGGATACAAGGACGGCTGGGGCGAGCTCGGCCCGCACCTCGCCGACGAGATCACCGCACTGCTCGCCACCCGGCCGACCTCCCTGCAGAAGCGTGGTCCCGCACGATGATCTTTCCGGTGTTCTCGCCGCGCAGCATGCCCAGGAACGCGTCCACGATGTGCTCGAACCCGTCCACCACGGTCTGGTCCAGCGCGAGTCGGCCGCTCTGCAGATGGGGGACCGCGAACTCGTACAGCTCGTCCTGCAGGTCGCGGTAGTTGCTGACCAGGAAGCCCTCCATGCGGAGGCTCTTCTCCACGATGTCCGAGTAGTTGAAGTGCGGCGGGGGCGCGTCCGGGGTGTTGTATCGGCTGATGGTGCCGATCCGGACGATGCGCCCGAACTCGCGCAGTGCGCCCACCGCGGCGGCCAGTTGCTCGCCGCCGACGTTGTCGACGAAGACGTCGATGCCGTCCGGTGCAGCCTTGGCGAGCAGTTCAGCGGCGAGGCCGTCGTGGTAGTCGAACGCCGCGTCGTAGCCCACCTCCCGGGTCAGGTGGTCGACCTTTGCCGCCGAGCCCGCGCTGCCCACAAGCCGACCGGCGCCCAGCAGCCGGGCGAACCGGGCGGTGGCCGTGCCGACGCCGCCGGCTGCGGCGGAGATGAAGAGGTCGTCGCCCTCGTGGAGCCGGGCGATGCGGGTGAGGCCCACGTAGGCGGTCAGTCCGGTGCCGCCGAGGACGCTCAGGTAGGCCGTCAGGGGGACCCCGTCGAAGCGGGGGAGTGTGCGGACCTCCTCGGGCCGGACCACGGAGTGCGTGCGCCAGCCCCGCCGGTGGAACACGATCTCGCCCTTGGTCAGCTCCGGCGTCCGCGAGGCGACGACGCGCCCGAGGGTCCGGCCCTCGAGCGGTGTGTGGAGCGCGAAGCCGCCGGGCACGTCGTCCATCATCTCGCGGTGGTAGGGGTCGACGGACCAGTAGAGGTTCTCCACGAGCGCGGTGCCGACCGCAGGATCGGGAATCGTGGACTCGATGAAGGTGAAATTCTCGGCGGTGGGGAAGCCATGGGGGCGGGATGTCTGCTGGACGGTGATCGCCTTCTCGGTCATGACGGGACCGTAGGACGGGAATGGAGCCCTCGGGCAGACTGTTCGGCTCATATGACGCCCCGTTCCATGAGCAGTTCTCATATCCTGAGGTGAGCGCGCTGTGGCCCGCACGACCGACGCCGATCTCGCTCCGCACGAACTGCGCATTCTGGTGGCGGTCGCGGAGGCCGGCGGCTTCTCGGCCGGGGCCGAGGTGCTCGGCCTGACACAGTCTGCGGTCTCCCACTCGGTGCGCGGCAGCGAGCGCAAGATCGGCGCCGTTCTGTTCGAACGCGGTCGCAGCGGTGCGAGACCCACTGCGGCGGGGGAGCAGGCTGTGGCGCATGCGCGCCGCATCCTGCGGCTGCTGGACGTGCTCGTCGCCGAGGCGCGGGGAGCCCACCGGTCCGAGGCGTCGCAGGGGCCCGAGGGGCCGCTGCGGATCGCGGCCTTCCGCAGCACCGCGCTGCACCTGCTGCCACCGGTCCTGCAGCGGCTGCGCGCGCGGTATCCCGGGATCCAACCGCAGGTGCGGATCGTCCGCGAGCTCGGACGCGGCACGGCGGGCGAGGTGGCCGACGGGAGGGCGGATCTCGCCATCGCCACCCTGGACGGCGCGCAGCTGCCGGCGGGGCTGGTCGCGAGCGGACTCTTCCAGGAGAGCTACTCCCTGGTACATCCGGCCGGACACCCGGCTCCGCGCTCGCTGCCGCTCGTCGACTGGGCCGAGAACTGCGGCTCGTACACCCGCGCCTGGTGGGGCGCGCAGGACTGGATCCCGAGGGCCACGATCGAGGCCGAGGACGACGGAGCAGTGCTCTCGCTTGTGGGCGGGGGGCACGGAATGGCGATCATGCCCGCACTCTCCCTGCTTGGAGCGCCGGACTCGATCGAGATCACCGATCTCGGTCCAGAGCGCCCGACGCGCCGTGTCGGCTACGTGACCACCCCGGAGCTCGCCGGCTCCGCCGTCGTGCGCGCCCTGGTGCGGGAGCTGCGAGCCGCCGACTCCGCCAGCTGACGGGCAGCGGGCAGCCAGTGCTCGAGGCCCTGCTGTGAGATCTGAACGCGGTCAGCGAGGCGTTGAACCACCACAGTCTGCCCTTTGACCTTGTCAAACCGCTGGCGGCTGCTCGTTCGCTGCCGCTCGGGGCACCTCGGGTGCAGTTCGGCGCGAGTTGCTCCCAACTCCGACGTTGAGCCGCTCCGGTCTGGCACGATCGGCGCGATTCCGGCCGCCGCTGTCGCTGCCCCCAGTCAGCAGCACCGCTCAGCAGGAGTCGGAGAACCCCCCCCGTGTGGTCACGCGGCCTTGTGGGCGGAGAGCGTGACCTGGGCGTCGTGGACGTCGATGGCGATGTTCAAGGAGGCATCCAGGCCCTTGGCGAGCTTCGCCAGCAGCGGCAGGGTGGGGACGGCGTCGGAGCCTTCGATCCGGGAAATCTTGCCCTGGGTCAGGCCGGCCCGCATGGCCAGCTCGGACTGCGAGAGTCCCAGCTCCACTCGGCGGTCGTAAACCACCTTGGCCAGGGCCATCGACAGGCGGTGCTCCTGGCGTTCCAGGTCGACCTCGGGGGACTCGGTGCAGCCCTCGGTGAGCTTGCGCTCGCGTGCCAGTTTCCAGCGGCTGTGCTCCATCACTACTCCCCTTCCCTACGGCTGAACACCGTGTGCGCCGGCCGGTGCGAGGCCTCGCGCTCCTTCTTCGCCAGCACCGCCCGGTTGATCTGCGCCTCCTCGTGCGACCGGGTCTTGCGGAAGACCGTGCGACGCTCGCCGGGGCGCGCTCCCAATCGTTCGGTTCCGTTCGAGGCTAACGAGCGCAGTTCAGCATCAGGTGCTCCCGCTGCAGACGTTCATCCACTCCAGCTTGGACCAGCCCGCGTGAGTGCCAGTCTGCTGTCTGTGGACTGGTCAGGTCTGCCAGGCGGCGAGGAGATCCTGTGGCCCCCAGTGGGCGGCAAGTGGGACGTTGTCGGTGACTCCGCAGCGGGAGACCGCGACCAGGGGTGTGTCCGGGTCGGCGCCGGGGACGGCGGAAAGGTCGCGGACCAGTGCGTCGTACTCGCGCCGTCCGAAAGGCTGGGTCTCAAGCCACTTGACCGATCCGAGGAAGTGGATCTGCTGGGCGACCGGGTCGCGGTCGGCTCCGACAAGGTCGATCTCGGGGTTGTTCTGGCGGTTCCACCAGCCGCCGATGGCCTCGGTCTGCGGCCACCGGTCATCGGGCAGCAGGCGCAGCAGGGCGTCGCGGACGACGGGCTCGACCGCGCGTCCGCGCCAACTTGTCCACGATGCCTCGATCCGGCGCAGGGCGATGTCGCCGCGGCCTCGTTCGATCAGGGGGATGCCGCGTTGGAGGAAGGCGAGCCAGAAGCGCAGGTAGGGGTCGGCCACACGGTAGCGCTTGTTCTTGGTGTCGGGCTTGGTGGACAGCGGACTGTCGGCGGCCAGGACCCTTTTGTCGAGCAGGGTGTTGAGGATCGGCGACAGTGTGCCCGAGGCGAGCGGGGAAGCCCCGCCCGCCTGGGTGGCGATCGCGGTGAAGGTGCGCTCCCCGCTGCCGACCGCTTCCAGGACGGCGCGGGAGTGGGAGGCCTCGGGGAACTCTCCGAGCAGTGACAGTTCGCCGGCGATCAGCAGCGGTGAGAGCGGGTTGGCGACGGACGCCTTGAGGTAGTCGGTGCGGTTCATTCCGGGCTGCCATGCCTGGACGACCTCGGGAAAGCCGCCGGTGATCAGCAGCGCGTCCACCGCGTCGGCGGCGTCCAGGCCGGTCATCTGCGCCACGTCAGCCAGGTGCAGTGGCTGGACCGTCATCTTCGCGGCCCGTCCGAAGAAGGGTCGGCCGTGCGACTGCAGGGCCTCCATGACCGACATGTCGCTGCCCACCAGGATCAGCAGGACCGGCTTGGCGGACAGGTGCCGGTCCCACACGGTCTGCAGCGCGCCCTCGAACTCGCGGTCCTGCTCGACCAGCCAGGGCACCTCGTCGATGACCGCGATACTGGGCGTGTCGTCGGGAACCGCCAAGGCCAGAGTGCGTAGCGCCTGGTTCCAGTCCGAACTGTGCAGGCCGGCCACTGTATCGGCCCCGCTCAGGCCTGACTGTGCCAGGGTCGCAGCGAACTCGGCGCGCTCCGCCACCGGGTTGCGCCCCCGTGTGGCCTGGAAGACCACATACGGTGCTCCCGAGCGGTCGCAGAACTCCTGGACCAACCGGGACTTGCCTACCCGTCGCCGCCCGGTCACGATCACCGCGCGACCGCGGGTGCTGCCGCGACCCTGGGTGATCTGCAGCAGTTGCCCGTCGAGCAGCTCAAGGTCGGAGACCCTGCCCTTGAATTGCATGAGCGTCCTATTTACATAGACTAGATCTAACTTAGATTGAATCTTACATTCAAGATAGCGCTCTCCATTGAGCTCGGTCAACGGCACGCTCCGGGTGGGGGCATGCCTCCCCCGCTCGGATCCACGATTGCCATCCTGACCTGCAGATTCTTCGATCGCACCAGCGTCCCGTGCTGTCCCTGCGACGCGGGCCCGCATGGGTCACGTCCCTTGACGGGCACCATTTGCCGAGCAGCAGGCGCTCATCGATGAGAGGCGCATGCAGCAACGCATGAAGCTCTGAACGTGTCGCGTCGGGATCGGTCATGGTGGTCTCCGGCGTAGTGGTGGCCGCCCATCAGGCACAGACCCAGTACTCTCGCGGCGCCCTGGCCGGCTACGTGTGGACACTGGGTCGTGCCAGTGCAGCACACGCACTGCCCGGTCGCCGTGCTGCCGGCGGGGTGACCTTCGTGGCCGGGCCGCATGGGGCGCGAACGCGCGACCATCGGCCGCCGGTCCGGGACCTTCGGCCTCTGCCGGTGGAGCCCCGCGCCGCTGAGGCTCGAGGTACACGTCGATGCCCCATGTGAGGAGGGGATCCCTGTGCAACGGCAGCCGGTCCTGAACGCAGCCGCGCTGGAGACCCTGGTCTCCGCCGCGATCATGGCACCGTCGATCCACAACACCCAGCCGTGGCGGTTCCGTCTGGCGCCGCACATCCGCACCATCGAGGTCCGTGCCGCCCCCGAACGTGCGCTGCCGCTGGCCGACCCCGACGGGCGGGCTCTGCACCTGTCCGTGGGCGCTGCGGTCTTCAACCTGCGGGTCGCCGCCGCCCACTTGGGCTGGGAGCCGATGGTGCGACTGCTGCCCCGGCCCGGCGAGCCGGGCCTGCTGGCCACGGTGCGACTGGTCGGCCCGGCGTACACCGCTCCGCCGCCCCGGCCTGATCTGTACAAGGCCATCTGGCAACGGCACAGCAGCCGTCTGCCGTTCACCGGCGAACCGGTTTCCGAAGCCGTGCTGGAGAAGCTGGTCGCGGCTGCCCGCGCGGACGGAGCCGAGCTGCGGCTGCCCGGCAAGGTGGAGTCCTCGCGGCTGCTGTCGCTGACGGCGGACGCCGAACTGCGCGCCACCGGGGACAGTGCGCGGCTCGCCGAGACCCGGTCCTGGCTCAGGGACTCGGACGAGGGACCCTTCGGCCTCCCCTACACGGCACTTGGCCCGCGCGACGCCGAGGCCCGGGTACCGATGCGGGACTTCACCGGTCTGGATCTCCGCCACTGGCAGCCGTCGGCACAGTTCGAGGAGCACCCCAGGCTGCTACTGCTGTCGACGCGTGACGACCGTCCGGCGGACTGGCTGAGCGCCGGACAGGCCCTGCAGCATGTGCTGCTGGTGCTGACCCTCCACGGCCTGCGGGCCTCGATGATGTACCAGGCGCTGGAGTGGTCCGATCTGCGCTGGCTGCTGCGCGACCCCTCGTCCTCCGGATGCTGCGAACCCCAGATGCTCCTGCGCATCGGCTACGGCCCGGAAGGCGCGGCAACACCCCGTAGGCCGGTGGAAGACGCCCTGGCGGCACCGGACGTCGTGGCCCCGGCGGGGCGCAGCCCCGATCGGGCCGCCGCCCTTGAGCGGTGACCGCCTCCGGGGCCGGCACAGGACCGTCCGAAGCCAACCGGGTTGCGGACGAAAAGAACCCGCAGCCCTGTGCGGACCACGCAGGCCGCACCTGGGCACCCATGGCGACCACCTCATCGGAGGCCTGTGATGATCAGCCATCCGGCGTACACCGTCGAACCCTGGTGCCTGCGGGAGCGCGAGCTGGACCTGGAGGTGCTGGCGCAGAGCGAGTCGGTGTTCACCCTCTCGAACGGGCATGTCGGCTGGCGCGGCAACCTGGAGGAGGGTGAGCCGCACGGGCTGCCGGGCAGCTATCTCAACGGGGTCTTCGAGTTCCGGCCGCTGCCGTACGCGGAGGCTGGCTACGGCAATCCGGAGTCCGGCCAGACGATCATCAATGTGACCAATGGCAAGGTGATCCGGCTGCTGGTCGACGGTGAGCCGCTGGACTTGCGCTACGGCCGGCTCCTCGGTCACGAGCGGGTCCTGGACTTCCGGGCCGGGGTCCTCCTGCGTACCGTCGAGTGGACCGCCCCCTCGGGCCGTACCGTCAGGATTCGCTCGACCCGGCTGGTGTCACTCACCCAGCGGGCGATCGCCGCGATCACCTACGAGGTCGAGGCGGTCGACGCGGAGATCCGGGTGGTGCTGCAGTCCGAACTGGTCGCCAACGAGCAACTGCCGGTACGGGAGGGCGACCCCCGGGTGGCCGCCGCCCTGGACTCGGTGCTGCAGCCCGAGGAGCACCACGCGGTGGGCAACCGGCTGCGGCTGGTGCACTGCACGGCCCGCAGCGGACTGCGGGTCGCGGCGGCCGCGGACCATCTGGTCGAGGGACCGGACGGTACCGCTGCTTCCGCGGAGAGCAGCCCCGACGTGAGCCGTCTGACCGTCACCTCGCTGCTCCGGCCCGGAGAGCGCCTGGTCGTGCGGAAGACGGTCGCCTACGGGTGGTCCGCGGTCAGATCACTGCCCGCCGTCCACGATCAGGTGGAGGCCGCGCTGGCCGACGCGGCCGAGATCGGCTGGGAGGGCCTGCTCGCTCAGCAGCGCCGGTACCTGGAGGACTTCTGGGCGCGGGCGGACGTCGAGGTGGAGGGCGACGCGGAGATCCAGCAGGCTGTCCGGTTCGCGCTGTTCCACGTGTTGCAGGCGGGCGCCCGCGCCGAGGAGCGGGCGATCCCGGCCAAGGGGCTGACCGGTTCGGGCTACGACGGTCACTGCTTCTGGGACACCGAGACGTACGTGCTGCCGATGCTCACCTACACCGCACCCCATGCGGTGGGGCACGCGCTGCGCTGGCGGCACTCCACCCTGCCCGCCGCGCTGGAGCGGGCCGGGCAACTGGGTCTTGCGGGGGCGGCGTTCCCCTGGCGGACCATCAACGGTGAGGAGTGCTCGGCGTACTGGCCGGCCAGTACCGCGGCCTTCCACATCAACGCGGACATCGCGGATGCGGTGCGGCACTACACCTCGGCGACCGGCGACCTGGTCTTCGAGCGGGAGGTGGGGGTGGAGTTGCTGGTGCACACCGCCCGGCTGTGGCGCTCGCTCGGCCACCACGACAAGCACGGGGTGTTCCACCTGGACGGCGTCACCGGGCCCGACGAGTACAGTGCGATCGCTGATGACAACATCTACACCAATCTGATGGCCCAGCAGAATCTGCGCGCAGCAGCTGAAGTGACGGTGCGTCATCCGGATCTGGCGGCACGGCTCGGCGTGGACGACGAGGAGACCACCACCTGGCGGGAGGCCGCCGACCGGATCGCGCTGCCTTTCAACGAGGACCTCGGGGTGCACGAGCAGTCGGCCGGTTTCACCACCCACCAGGTCTGGGACTTCGCCGGAACCGGGCAGGACCGCTACCCGTTGCTGCTGCACTTCCCGTATGTGCAGCTCTACCGCAAGCAGGTGGTCAAGCAGGCCGACCTGGTCCTGGCCATGGAGCGGCGCGGTGACGCGTTCACCGCGGAGCAGAAGTCGCGCAACTTCGCCTACTACGAGGCGCTCACCGTGCGCGACTCCTCGCTCTCCGCAGGCAGTCAGGCGGTGCTCGCGGCCGAGACCGGCCAACTGCGGCTGGCCTACGACTATCTGGGCGAGGCGGCGCTGATGGACCTCGCCGACCTGGAGCACAACACCCAGGACGGCATCCACATCGCCTCACTGGCCGGCACCTGGTTCGCACTGGTGGCCGGCTTCGGCGGCATGCGGCACCACGGGGACGCGCTGGCCTTCTCCCCACGGCTGCCCGAACAGTTGAGCAGGCTGGCCTTCGCCGTGCAGTTCCAGCAGCGCTGCGTACGGGTGGACATCACCCATCGGGAGGCCGAGTACACGCTCCTGGAGGGCACCGAGCTGGAGATTCAGCACCACGGCACGCCCCTGAGGGTGACCAAGGACGCCCCCTGCCGAGCACCGGTGCCGGAGGCACTCCCGGGAGCGGAGCCGTCCCAGCCCTGCGGCCGAAGCCCGGCCCGCCGTGGCTGGGCCGCCGACCAGCGGGACTGAGACCGCGCCCGGGCGCCGGGCGCGGAGCCCGGCTACCAGGCGTAGACCCGCGAGATGATCTGATGGCGGATGGCCTGCTCCGGCCCCGGATAGCTGACCATGACCGGCACGCCGTTGGGATCGCGGCCCTCGACCCACTCGAAGTCTTCGGCCGACCGCGTGGCGGTGTGGGCGTCCCGGCGCTTCAGGCTCTCTTCGCAGCGCCGCAGTTCGGGCAAGCTCGTAGCGGTCCAGATCACGCACTGGACGCCGATACCGCCCACGACGTGGGGCGCGCGTGGGCCGACGGACCGCAGGTACAGCTGCGACCCGTCGCTGCCGGCCAGCAGTGCGGCGGTGCTGCCGGCGACGGTGACCACGCCGGTGCGCCGAGTTGTGGGCGGCCCTCGCAGTCCACTCTTCCTGCGGGCGCCGGCCGTGTCGTGGGCCATGCGGGACCGGGAAGTGGCCGATCGGCCCTGCACCGCGAGGCTGCCGACCCCGCGCCGAACACCTCGATCGCGGGCAAGGTGGACAGCATGACGAATCTTGGACTTCCCGACGGTATCCGCGCCTGCCTGTTCGACCTCGACGGCGTGCTCACGCGCACGGCGACCGTCCACGCGGCAGCCTGGAAGTCGATGTTCGACGACTTCCTGCGCCGACGGCAGGGCGAGGGCTTCCGGCCCTTCGACCCCGTCGCCGACTACGACGCATACGTCGACGGGCTGCCCAGGGCTGACGGAGTGCGGGCGTTCCTCGCCTCCCGGGAGATCCGCCTGCCCGAGGGCGACCCGCACGACGAACCGGAGCGGGAGACGGTCCAGGGCCTCGGCGCGCGGAAGAACGCACTGGTACTGAGGATGATCAAGGAGCAGGGGGTCCAGGCGTACGCGGGCTCGGTCCGCTACGTCGAGGCCGCCAGAGCGGCCGGACTGCGGCGTGCCGTGGTCTCCTCCAGCGCCAACTGCCGCGACGTGCTGGTCGCCGCAGGTATCGCGGACCTCTTCGAGGTCCGGATCGACGGGGTGGTCGCCGCCGAACAGAAACTGCCGGGCAAACCCGCACCGGACACCTACCTTGCCGCGGCCCACGCCCTGGGGGTGGTACCCCGAGGGGCGGCCGTCTTCGAGGACGCTCTCGCGGGTGTGGACGCCGGGCGGGCCGGCGGCTTCGGGTTCGTCGTCGGGGTGGATCGGGTCGGACAGGCCGAGGACCTGCGAGGGCACGGGGCCGACGCCGTGGTCCAGGACCTCGAAGAACTCATGGCCCTATGACGTCGGACCCGGAGCACGCACCACCGGCCGAAAGGCCCGAAGGGGCCGAAGAGGCCGAAAGGGCCGATCGGCCCTGTCCGGACCATGGGCCGCAGGGCCATGCTGAAGCCATCGGGCTGTGCGTCCCACCCGGTGCCCGCTGCGGCAGAACCCTGCGAGGAAGCCCATGAACGAAGCCGGCTCCGCCGCAGCACTCGACCCGTCGCAGCCGATCCGGGTGTTCCTGCTGGACGACCACGAGGTGGTCCGGCGAGGAGTACGCGACCTGCTGGAGGCCGAGGACGGGATCGTGGTCGTGGGCGAGGCCGAGACCTGTGCCGAGGCGCTGGTCCGCATCCCCGCGCTGCGTCCGCAGGTCGCCGTGCTGGACATGCGTCTGCCGGACGGCGACGGCGTCGGTGTGTGCCGGGAGCTGCGCTCGCGGATGCCGGAACTGGCCTGCCTCATCCTGACCTCGTTCGACGACGACGACGCGCTGCTGGATTCGATCATGGCTGGGGCCGCCGGCTACGTACTGAAGCAGATCAAGGGATCCGACCTGGTCACTGCCGTACGCACGGTCGCCTCCGGCCGCTCCATGCTCGATCCCGAGACCACCTCGCATCTGCTGGCCTCGCTGCGGGGTGGACAGGAACCGCCGGCTGCGGACAATCCGGTCCTGGCCCAGCTCTCCGAGCGGGAGGTGGGCATCCTGGACCTGATCGGCGAGGGAATGACCAACCGGGAGATCGGCCGTCGGCTCTTCCTGTCCGAGAAGACCGTCAAGAACCACATCTCCCGGATCCTGGCCAAGCTCGGCGTCGAGCGCCGCATCCAGGCCGCGGTGCTCGTGGGCAACAGTCATGACAGGGACCTCGAACGGCCACGGCCGACCCCCTCCGCCCCGACGACCCGCGCGACCCGCACCGTGCCCTCGGACGCGTCCGGACGCTGATCCGCCTCGCCCGCGGACCAAAGTTGACGGACTGTCAGTTCTGCTTCAGTGGAACCTGCCAGAGCAGTCGGGTACCGCGCGGGACCGCGGGCGCCACGGCGAAGGTCCCGCCGCACCGCTCCGCGCGTTCCGCCAGATTGGCCAGGCCGCTGCGGGTGACCCGGTCCGACGTGCCCCCATCGGACATGCCCCCGTCGGACATCCCCGCCGCCGGCATTCCCGCCCCGTCGTCGGTGACGGTCAGCGTGAGATCCGTCCGGGACGCCGACACGATCACCTCGACGGCATGTGCCCGGGCGTGGCGGGCGACGTTGCTCAGCGCCTCGGCGAGCACCGCGAGGAGGTGCTCCGCCACCTCGCCCGACACCTCGGTGTCCAGGAGGCCCTCCATCCGCAGACCAGGCGTGCAACCGAGGCCGGCGACCGCCTGTTCGACCGTGTCGACCACGCGCGTGCGCAGACCGTGGCCGCTGGGCCCACCGTCCCGGACCCGCAGCCCGAAGATGGTCGAGCGGATGATCTTCACGGTGGCGTCGAGATCGTCCACGGCGCGCTGAACGCGTTCGACGGCCTCGGGGTGGTCGATGAAGCGCTCCGCGCTCTGCAGGGTCATGCCGGTGGCGAAGAGGCGCTGGATGGCCAGGTCGTGCAGGTCGCGGGCGATCCGGTCACGGTCCTCGAGCAGCAGGATCTGCTCGGTGTCGCGGCGCCGCTCGGCCAGCTCCAGCGCCAGTGCGGCCTGTCCGGCGAAGCCCAGCAACGGCCCCGCGTCCTGCGGGGTGAACTCGGGACATCCCATCGCACGGGCGAGCATCAGCACCCCGCGCACCCCTCCCTCGTCGGTGCCCATCCGCACCGCCACGGCGGGTCCGATGCCTTCCCAGCGCAGCGGCCCTGCCGAGATCCGCGCGTCCTCGTTGACGTCAGCGCTGATCAGCGGCTGCCCGGAGCGCAGCGCGGCCCCCACGAAGGACCCCTCGCCAGGCAGCACCAGCCCCCGGTGCGCCTCTGCCGTCTCACCGAGGGCCAGTTCCACCACCAGTTCCCCGGCCTCGCCCACCGGGAGGGCGATCACGGCCAGATCGGCCTCGGCGATCTCCCGGGCACGGTCGGCCAGCAGGCGCAGCACATCAGCATGCGGGACCCCGGACAGCAGGCCGTTGGTGACCTCCGCGCTCGCGGTCAGCCAGCGCTCCCGCGTACGGGACGCCCGGTAGAGGCGGGCGTTGTCGATCGCGACGCCGGCTGCCACCGCGAGCGCGGACAGCACCGACTCGTCCTGGCCTCCGAACTGACCACCGGCCCGCTTCTCGGTGAGATAGATGTTGCCGAACACCTCGCCACGCACGCGGATGGGTACCCCCAGGAAGGAGTGCATCGGCGGATGGTGGGGCGGGAAGCCGTACGAGGCGGGGTGCGCCGCCAGTTCCGGCAGTCGCAGCGGGGTGGGATGGCGGATCAGCTCGCCCAGCAGGCCGTGACCTTGCGGCAGCGGCCCGATCGCCGCCACCCGCTCGTCGTCCAGGCCCACGGTGATGAACTGGGACAGCCGGGCGTGCTGGCCGATCACCCCCAGAGCCCCGTAGCGCGCATCGACCAGTACCACCGCCGCCTCCACGATGTGCCGCAGCACCTGGTCCAGCTCCAGCTCCCGGCCGACCGCCAGCACCGCCTCCAGCAGGCCGTGCACCCTGTCACGGGCATCCCTGGCCAGCTCCAGACGGCCCTGCAGCTCCTCCAGCA
Source organism: Streptacidiphilus sp. EB129 (assembly GCF_041262645.1). Classification (NCBI taxonomy): domain Bacteria; kingdom Bacillati; phylum Actinomycetota; class Actinomycetes; order Kitasatosporales; family Streptomycetaceae; genus Streptacidiphilus; species Streptacidiphilus sp. EB129. The sequence goes on along the minus strand of NZ_JBGCCS010000028.1, from coordinate 24,001 downwards.
GGTCGTCCAGCTTCAGGTCGGTGGGAATGTCGTCTGCCTTGCCGATTCCGGTCACGCGGGCCTCCCTGGCACTGCTGCACACCCGATCGCCACTGACATCGAGATCAGTCCCATGGCAGGGGCACCCCGGGCCGCTCCGGCGGCGGTCCGGCCGCTTCGGTCATCCACCGGGGGTCCACCGGAGTCCTACCCATCCTTCCCCGGTCCACCCGGACGTGTTGACGGCATCGGGGCCGCTCGGCCCTCCCGGCGGGGCCCATCGGCCCCATCGCGCGGGGCGGGGCCGTCGTACGCTGGTGGCGAGGGAAAACGCACGATCAGAGCGTTCCGGAGCATGTCCGCCCGATGCTCACCCGCATGTTCGCCCCCGTGTTCGCCCGGCCCCTGCGAACCCCCAAATCCCGTGTGTTCTCCTGGAGGCCCGGTGATGATCCTCTGGATTCTCTGTCTCGCCCTGATCGTGGCGGCTGGTTCCTCCTTACCGATCGTGTGGATCGCGGCCATGCTGCTGACCGTCCGGGTCGGGGCCATGAACGGGCACCGGCACGAAGCGGGGCGAGCGTCCCGAAGCCGGAGTCCCGCACGTCGGGAAAGGTCGGTGATGCGCATGGATGTGCCGGGCGACGCGGATCAGAGTCCGATCGGGATGATCGGGCAGGTGACGGTCTCTATCCCCTCCGGCGGGCTGGGTGAGGTGCTACTGCCGCTGCGCGGGGGCACGGAGGCCTTCGCCGCCTGGGCCGACCAGCCGATCGCGCGGCGCACCCGTGTCCTGGTTGTGGAATGCCCTTCGGCACGTTCGGTGATCGTCGTTCCGCTCCCCGTCGATTAGTTCAAAGTCGATTAGTTCAAACTTCATCTACTTCTGCAGTCGGTCTCCAGTCTCACCAGGAGTCACCATGTTGTTCTGGCATGTTCCGGCGCCGAACGAGGCGCTCCTGATCTCCGGTTCCAAGCGCCAGGCTCAGGACACCCAGTTCCGTATCGTCACCGGCCACGGGTCCTTCGTGCTCCCCATCAAGCAGAAGGCCCGGATGCTGTCACTGGCCCTGCGCGAGGCGGAGATCACCGAGGACTGCGTCACCCAGCAGGGCATCCGCCTCAATGTCAGGGCCGTCACCGTCTTCAAGGTCGGCGACGACTCGGTGTCCATCGCCAACGCCGCCCGGCGCTTCCTGGCCGAGCAGGACCGGATGGAGGAACTGGTCGGACGGATCTTCGCGGGCCATCTGCGGTCCATCATCGGCGGCCTGACGGTGGAGCAGATCATCCGGGAGCGGGACCGGGTCGCCCAGGAGGTGAAGGAGGGCAGCCACAGCGAGATGGAGAAGCTGGGCATCGTGGTCGACGCCCTGCAGATCCAGGAGATCGGGGACACAACCGGCTACATCACCAATCTCGCCGCCCCGCACGCCGCCGCCGTGGCAAGCCAGGCCCGAATCGCCCAGGCCCTGTCCGACCAGCAGGCCGCCGAACGCGAGCAGCAGGCCAGCGCGCTCAAGGCGCAGTACGACCGCGACACGGCCATCAAGCGGGCCGGCTTCGAGGCCGAGACCCAGCAGGCCAACGCCAGGGCGGCGCAGGCAGGTCCGCTCGCCGAGGCCCGGGCGTCCCAGGAGGTCATCGAGGAGCAGACAGCTCTCGCTCAACGCCAGGCCGACCTGGCCGCGCAGCGGCTGGAAGCCGAGGTGCGCCGTCCCGCCGACGCCGAGGCCTACCGTCAGCGCACCCTGGCCGAAGCCGCCCGCGACCAGGCGAAGTTCGTCGCGGAGGGTGACGCCTACCGGCGCACCACACTGGCGACCGCCGAGGCCCAGTCGGTGCGGGTCCAAGCAGACGGCACCGCTTACGCGGAGCGGGCCATCGCGGAGGCACAGGCTGCGGCGAACAGCGTCCGAGCCCGGTCGCTGGAGGGCGGAAACCAGGAACTCATCGCCGCCAACCGGATCGTGGAGAACCTTCCCGCCCTGGTCGACGCCGCCGCCCGAAGCCTGGCCGGTTCGAATCTGACCATCCTGAACGGAACCGAGGGCGTCAACCAGGTCGCCGCCGGCATCGTCGGCCAGGGACTGGCCATCCTCGACGCGCTCAGGAAGTCACCCACGGCGGCCTTCACCACCAACGGATCACGTCCTCTGCCGAGCCCGGTGGACAACTAGCGCCGCACCATCTCCAGGGCGGGGAACAGTCACTGACCCGAAGGGAAAGTTCCATGACCTCGCTTCGAACTCCCACCCACGATCCCAGCGCCGCCGAAGTCATGACCCCGGCGGACCTGCAGGTCAGTGATCACACTGCCGTCGACAAGGCAATGGCGATCCTGCACAGCGCCCACGTCGAGCATCTGCTGATCCGGGGCGACGACGGCCGATGCGTCGGCCTGGTCACCGGCGCCCAGCTCGACAGGTACCGGTCCCAGCCCTGGTACGGCCAGCATTCCCGGCTGCGCGACGTCGACCACGACAGCGGCCCGTTCGCCCGGCCCGACATGTCCGCACACTCCGCCGCCGCCGCGATGCGGGCGCGCGCCCTGAACGCCTGGCCGGTCGTCGACGACGACGGCTTCGCACTCGGCATCATCACCGAGGAGCGGCTGCGCCTGTTCACGGCACAACCCTCCGCTCGGCCCGCCACCGACTGCTGACGCGAATGTCGACTCCGAGTCTCCGAGGCCGTGATCGCGATGGATGAACAGGCTGACGGGCGCCGCCCGACGCCGTCGAATGCTGCGAGCACCCACGCCATGACGCAGTCGCCGGAGATGTTCAGGCAGGAGTCGGACGACCGGCGCCGGCACGAGGGCGAGGCCAGCGCGGCGCAACAGGCGCTCATCGACGCATTGAAGACCGCCGGGTTCAAGGCCGCGCCGTCGATGCACAGCCTGCTCGGTGCGTCCGTGGGCATCGACTGCACCGTGCAGACCGCCCGCGAACTCGCGGCATGGATCCGGGCAAGGGCATCCGCCGAGAAGCGGCAGGCGGAATGACGGTACGGCAGGCTCTGCGCAGGGTCCCTGTGCACCATCGCGGTCAGGGCCGGCCCGGCCCACCGTGCTGGTCGCCGACCTGCCCGCATCCGCTACCGGGCGGATGCGCCCCCGAACCTGCTCATCGCGCTGCCGACCGCGGCGTACACGACAGCCGGCAGGCCGAAGACCAGGACCGCGTGCAGCTTGGTGTTCATGACGGAGCCGAAGATGCCGCGAGTCCAGCCGGCGAGCCAGTCAGCGGCCTGCTGGATCAAGTGGACGATCGAGTTCCCGGTGTCGGCGTCGAAGAGGAAGAGCAGGATCCAGACAACCAGCAGGAGCGCCGCAAGATAGGCGGCCAATCCGATGACGCGTACGAGAGCACCCATGCTTCGCGCCTGCCCCCAACGGTCAGCGGAAAACATGAGTGTCAGCGTTCAGCCCTGGCTCCGGCACCGCTGACGCGTGGGACGTCGGCCGGCGCGGCGAGGGCCGTGACCGCGTGGGCCGTGGTCAGCGTCCCTCCCATTCCTCGGCCAGCAGCGCGTAGGACCGGACCCGGTCCTTGTGCTGGTGGGTGATGGTGGTGATGATCAGTTCGTCCGCGCCGGTGGCCTCCCGGAGCGTCTCCAGCTGGTCGGCGACCTGCGGTGGTGAGCCGACGAACTGGGTCTCGGTGCGGTCCGCCACCAGCGCCTGGTCCTGCTCGGTCCAGACGTGTGCGCGGGCCTCGTCGGGGGTGGGGAACGGGATGGCACCGTCACCGCTGCGGATGCTGCGCACCCACGGGCCGTAGCCGGTTGCCAGCTCCCGGGCGGTGGCCTCGTCCTCGGCGACCACGACGTCGGCGGAGACGCCGACGTAGGGGCGGTCCAGTTCGGCGGAGGGCTGGAAGGCCGCGCGGTAGCTCTCGGCGGCCTCCAGCACGGTGGCCGGGCTGACGTGGTAGTTCGCGGCGAAACGCAGGCCGCGTGCGCCGGCGATCTCGGCACTGATCCCGGCGCTGCTGCCCAGGATCCAGACCTGGAGGTCGGCGCCCTCGCCCGGCACGACATGTGCCTCGACCCCGTCCACCGTGGTGTAGGTGCCGGCGAGCAGGGCGAGGATGTCGGCTGTCTGCTCGTCGTAGGGCTGGGATTCGGCGCCCGGCAGTTGGAGCAGCTTCCGGTGCAGGGCGAAACGCGGGTGACGCAGCAGCTCCTCGTAGGAGAACCGGGCCGGGATCCGCAGGCCCCCCGGGGTACGGCCGTCGACGACGGTCGTCGCACCGATCAGGGCGGGCTGACGGGCGGTCGGCGCGGACCGGCCGCCGGAGCGGCCCAGGCCCAGGTCGAACCGGCCGGGGTGCAGCGCGTCGAGCAGACCGAACTCCTCGACCGTGGACAGGGCGGTGCGGTGTCCGAGCTGGACCGCGCCGGCCCCGAGCCGGATGGTCGAGGTCGCGGCCGCGGTGAGGGCGAGCACGACCGCGGGGGAGGTGCCAGCCACGCCGGGGTTGAGGTGGTGCTCGGCGAACCAGTAGCGCGCGTAGCCGAGGTTCTCGGCCTGCTGGGCCAGGTCGATGCTGTTGCGCAGGGCCTGGGTCGCGTCGGAGCCGGAGGAGATCGGGACGAGGTCGAGGACGGTGAGCGGGGTGTTGGCCATCAGGGTGTCCTTCGTCGGGGCGGCGGTGCGTCAGTGCGCCGCGGACGGGGCCGGGGCGGGTGCTTCGCTGACCGGGGTGGACCGGGGTGACCGGGCCCCACGGCCACGGCGGGTCGGGGATCTCCCGGCGCAGCGTGGGGGCGATGTCGGACTGGAACAGCTCCAGGCTGTTCCGGTGCTGGGCGTCGGTGAGGCCGCCGGCGTCGGCGTGCAGGTGCAGCACGCTGTGGCCGAACTGCTCGTGGCAGCGGTGCACCTTCTCGATCACCTCCCGGAAACGGTCCTGGGTCGACTTCTGCACGCCCGTCACCGGATCCGGGGCGTGCACGATCAGGGTGATGGCCAGGAACTTCACGACGCCACCGCCGTGTCGCCGCGTGCCGCGCGGGGTTCGCCGAGCCCGAGGTGGTCGCGGAGCGTCTCGCCCTCGTACTCGGTGCGGAACACCCCGCGCTCCTGGAGCAGCGGGACGACGCTGTCGGCGAACTCGTCCAGGCCGCCCGGGGTCAGATGCGGCGCGAGGATGAACCCGTCGCTCGCGTCGGTCTGCACGAACTCGTTGAGCGCGTCGGCGACCTGGGCCGGCGTGCCGATGAACGACTGACGCCCGGTCACCTCGATGATCAGCTCGCGGATCGAGAGGTTCTTGGCTTCGGCCAGCGCGCGCCACTGCGCGGCGATCGCCAGTGGGTCGCGGTGCATCCGTACGGAGGCCCGGCCCCGGGCGACGGTGTTCTCGCCGACGAGCGGGTCCAGGTCCGGGAGCGGCCCGTCGGGGTCGTAGCGGCTGAGGTCGCGGTTCCACAGCTGTTCCAGGAGCTTGATCGCGGTCTGGCCGCTGACCTGCTGGTGGCGGATCAGGTCCGCCTTCTCCTGGGCCTCGGCGGCGGTGTCGGCCAGGACGAAGGTGACCCCGGGCAGGATCTTCAGCTCGTCCTGGGAGCGGCCGTAGCGGGACAGCCGTCGCTTGACGTCGGCGTAGAAGGCCCGGCCCGCCTCCAGGGTGCCGTGCCGGGTGAAGATGGCGTCGGCGGCCGAGGCGGCGAACTCGCGGCCCTCCTCGGAGTCGCCCGCCTGGAAGATCACCGGGCGGCCCTGCGGGCTGCGCGGCACGTTGAACTGTCCGGCGATGTCGAACTGGCTGACGTGGTGGTCGAACCGGCCGGGCGTCGGCGTACTGAGGAAAACCCCGGACTCCTTGTCCGCCACGATCTCGTCGCCCCGCCAGGAGTCGAACAGCTCCCAGGTCGCCGTCAGGAACTGCCTGGCGCGCTCGTAGCGGTCCTCCTGTGCCAGGAACCCGCCGCGTCGGAAGTTCTCGCCGGTGAACTCGTCCCAGGAGGTGACCACGTTCCAGGCCGCACGTCCGGCCGACAGGTGGTCCAGGGAGGCGAACTGCCGGGCTACTTCGTAGGGTTCGTTGAACGTGGAGTTGATGGTGCCGGCCAGGCCGAGCCTGTCGGTGACGGCGGCGAGCGCGGCCAGGACGGTGAAGGTGTCGGGCCGGCCCACGACATCCAGGTCGTAGATCTCCCCGTTCTGCTCGCGCAGCCGGAGCCCCTCGGCGAGGAACAGGAAGTCGAACTTGGCGCGTTCCGCCGTCCGGGCGAGGTGGACGAAGGAGCTGAAATCGATCTGGCTGCCGGCGGCCGGGTCGCTCCAGACGGTGGTGTTGTTGACGCCGGGGAAGTGCGCGGCGAGGTGGATCTGCTTGACGGGTTTGCTCACGGCTGGTGCGGTCCTTCCGGCTCAGGCGAGGGCGCCGGCGGCGCTGGTGGCGTAGCGGTTGGCGGGACGCGGCAGGCCGAGCAGTCCGCGCAGGGTGGTCGCCTCATAGGCGGTGCGGAAGACGCTGCGGCGCTGGAGTTCGGGCACCAGGCGGCGGGTGATCTGCTCCAGGTCGTGGGGGATGGTGCCGGGCCGCAGCCGGAAGCCGGCGAGCCCGGCCTGCTGCCACTCCTGGAGCAGGTCGGCGAGTTCCGCGGGCGTCCCGGTGAAGACGTGGGCGTCGCTGGTGTACGGGCCGCCGGCGCGCTGGTCCAGGCGGGCCCTGCGGTCGGCGGCGGCGCCGGGGTCGCCGTCGAGGAAGACCACCAGGTCGCCGAAGATGTGCACGGTCTCCTCGGTGCGGCCTGCTGCCGCCTGTGCGTCGCGGATCTCGGCGACGATCGAGCGGGCTTCCCCGGTGTCGCGCGGGGTGACGAAGCCGAGGTCGGCCGAGCGGCCGACCAGGCGGTAGGGCTCGCCCCGGTGTGCCAGCGCGGCGACGACGGGCCGGCCCTGCGGCGGTCGCGGCGTGATGGACGGCCCACGCACGCTGAACCTGCTGCCCTCGAAGTCGATGTAGTGCAGCTTGCCGCGGTCGATGAACCGGCCGGTGGCGATGTCGCGGATCTCGGCGTCGTCCTCCCAGCTGTCCCACAGCCGGCGCAGGACCTCGACGTAGTCCTCGGCCTCGGCGAGGAGATCCCGAAGCAGTTCCCGTCCTGCCGGTGAGTCGAGCTCCCCGAGCCGCAGTTGCGGCAGCGGGCGCCGCCCGAAGTGTGCGGTCTCGTCAGCGCGTCCGGACACCTTCACGCGGATCCCGGCGCGGCCGTTGCTCACGAAGTCGAGGGTGGCGATCGCCTTGGAGAGGTGGAACGGCTCGGTGTGCGTGACGACCGCGGTCGGGATCAGCCCGATGTTCCGGGTCAGCGGCGCGATGCGGGCGGCGATCAGCACCGCGTCCAGTCGGCCCCGCACCTGGTCGGTCCGCTCGTCTGGTTCGGTGGGATGGGCGGACTGCAGGCTCAGCGAGTCCTCGACGGTGACCAGGTCCAACAGGCCGCGCTCGGCCTCGGCGACCAGGTCGGCCCAGTACCGGGCGGTGAACAGGGCCTCGGGCCGGGCGTCGTGCTCGCGCCAGGCCGCTGGATGCCAGCCGGATCCGTCGAGGGCGACGGACAGGTGCAGGGCTGAGTGAGGTTCAGGCATGGGGGACCGCTTCCTGTGCGGAGTGCTTCACTGCTGAAAGGGCGCGGGACGCGGCGCCTCGAACGCGGCAGCCGACGCCGAAGGCGGGCTGGGCAGGACGAGCGGGTGCGGCTGCGCGGGTCAGACGGCTGCGAGCGGCGTGGAGGCGCGCCGCGCGAGGGCGTGCGTCGTTACGCCGGACACAGCGCGGTGGTGACGCGCTGCAGATCGATGTGGCGCCGCGACGACCTGGTGGCGACCCGGCACTGGGCCTTGACAGTGACGACCGCGGACCGCTGAGGGGCTCCCCGCACTGTCGTCACCTCCTGTCCCGATCGGCTCGCATCGGTTCGAACTCGCGCTTGCGGCACCGTTTTCGGCTCCGCCGGGTCGTCACCTGGAGCACCCCACCGCGTGGGAGGGTTGCCGGTCAGCAAGCCAGGGCTTGTCGCTGACACTCATGACCTGGCTGCACCGTAACCCGGCACCGGTGTCGACCACAATCCTGTACGGTCGAACGCCGGTCATGCCGAAGGCGTTCCCAGCCTGAAGGCCTGCGGCGCGCCTGCCACCTGGTCTCAACTCCTGGTCGGGTGTTGACACTCCTTGCGGAGCGCACCTACGTTCGTGGATCAGAACGGTCATGAGCGTCAGCGACGAAGCCCTGGCTTGCTGACCGGCAACCCTCCGACGCGGTGGGGTGCTCCAGGTGACGACCGGACCGAATGACGATCGGTAAGCGCGAGGCCCGGTGGGCGGAATGGCGATGGTGACGGCGATGTACGCAGGTCCGGGGATGGCCGCATGGCGGCGCCACGGTCGTGCGGCCGCGTACCTGAGCCGCCACATCGACCTTCTCCGTGTCAGCAGCGCCCTGTGTAGGGCCTCCGGCAGCGCCCGCTGTCGCTGTCAGGGCTGACAGCTTCCTGCAGTACGCACGCCTCCTGCGGCGTGCCACCTCCCCCTTCCACCCGCGACGCGGCGTGCTCCGACACGCCCCGGGTGTGTTCACCGCACTGTGCGACAACCCCCTTGGCGCGAACGCAGTGCACCTTCGCCGGAGTCCATGTATGAATGAGTCTCTCGTTCCTGCCGTGCCGTCAGGTACCACGGATCCGCCCAGGGCGGAGCCGTCCCCGCAGCCCCTCACCGCTGTGCCGGTTGACCCCGGGCGGGCCGACCGTCCGCTGTCGGCACAGCGGGTGATCCCGCTCCGACGCCCGGGGCGCTGGATCACCAGCGCACTCGCCCTGGTCCTGGTCGCCCAGATCACGCACGGACTGGCCACCAATCCCTTCTACCAGTGGGACCGCTTCCAGTACTGGTTCGTGCGCCCGGTGATCACCCACGGCCTGGTCGTCACCCTGGAAGTGACGGCCTACAGCGCCGTGCTCGGGCTGGTGGGCGGCGTGCTGCTGGCGCTCGCCCGGCTCTCCCGCAGCCCCGTGCTACGCGTGACCAGTTGGATCTACATCTGGCTGTTCCGGTCGGTGCCACTGATCGTGGTCCTGCTCTTCCTCTACAACTTCAGCGCGCTGTACCGCACGGTGAGTGTCGGTGTGCCGTTCGGGCCCGCGTTCCTGCACGTCGACGAGTCGAAGCTGGCCACCGACATCGTGGTCGCGGTCGTGGGACTGAGTCTCAACGAGGCCGCCTACGCCGCCGAGGTGGTCCGGGCCGGCATCCTCTCCGTCGACCAGGGCCAGCACGAGGCGTCCGCCGCCCTCGGACTGCCCAGGCACTACCAGTTCGCCCGGATCGTCTTCCCGCAGGCGCTGCGGGCCATCGTTCCCTCCTACGTCAACCAGCTGATCGGCCTGGTGAAGAGCACCTCACTGGTCTTCTACGTCTCACTGCTGGACCTGTTCGGATCCGTCCAGAGCATGGGCAGCACCTATCCCGGCGACATCGTGCCGCTGCTGCTGGTCGCCACCGTCTGGTACGTGATCCTCACCAGCGTGATCTCCGTCGTCCAGTTCTACGTGGAGCGCCACTACTCACGCGGCGCGCTGCGGACCCTTCCACCGACCCCGCTGCAGCGGTTGCGCAGCGGCCTGTCCGCCCTGCGGGCGCGTGTCCAGAGGGAGACGGCGCTATGAGCACTGTGAAGACGGCCCTGTCGGAGCCGGCGACTCCCACGCGGACAGACGTCCGGCCGGCCGCGGTCGAGGTCCGCGACGTGCACAAGTGGTACGGAGCCCACCGGGTCCTCGACGGGATCGACCTGACGGTGCCCGCGGGTGAAGTCACGGTCGTCGTCGGTCCGTCCGGCTCCGGCAAGTCCACGCTGCTCCGCGTGATCAACCACCTGGAGAAGCCCGAGATCGGCCAGGTCAGTCTCAACGGCGAACTGATCGGTGTCCGCCGACACCGTGGGCGGCTGAAGGAACTGAGCGAACGCCAGATCCTGGTTCAGCGCAGCCGGATCGGTTTCGTCTTCCAGAACTTCAACCTCTTCCCGCACCTGACCGTGCTGGACAACGTGGCCGCCGCTCCCGTGGCCACCGGCCTGCTGCGCAAGCCGGAGGCGCAGCAGGTGGCGCGCACCCTGCTCGGCCGGGTGGGGCTGGCCGAGAAGACCGGCGCCTATCCGCGACAGTTGTCCGGCGGACAGCAGCAGCGGGTGGCGATCGCCCGCGCCCTGGCACTGGGCCCGGGTGTCATCCTCTTCGACGAGCCGACCTCCGCGCTCGACCCGGAACTCGTCGGGGAGGTGCTGGCCGTCATCAAGGACCTCGCGACCAGCGGCACCACCCTCGTCGTCGTCACCCACGAGATCGGCTTCGCCCGCGAGGTCGCGGACCAGGTCGTCTTCATGGACGGCGGCCGGATCCTCGAACAGGGCCCGCCCGACCAGGTGCTGGACCACCCGCAACACCCGCGCACCAGAGAGTTCCTGAGCAAGGTGCTCTGACCCGCAGGGCCCGACACCCGGGCACCGTCGAACCGTCGAACGAGCAAGGAAAAGCCATGCCCAGCATCCGCAACAGAGTCCTCCTCAGCCTGTCCGCAGGCACCGCCGCCGCCACGCTGACCGTGGGCCTCGCCGCCTGCGGAGGCGCCACCTCTACCAGCACCGCCGCCACTTCCGCCGACAACGCCGCATCCGGTGCCGTCACCGTGGCCGCGCTGTCCAACGGTGCCGGCACGCAGACCGACATCAAGGTCTCCGAGGTCGCCGCGCTGCACGCCGAGCTGCCCGCGTCGGTCGCGAAGAGCGGACAACTGGTCATCGGGGTGGGGGCGCTGCCTGCCGGCTTCCCGCCGCTGGCCTACGTGGGCAGCGACCAGCAGACCCTCACCGGATCCGAGCCCGACTTCGGCCGTCTGGTCGCGGCCGTCCTCGGGCTCAAGCCCGTCGTGCAGAACTCGACGTGGGAGAACCTCTTCGTCGGCATCGACAGCGGCAGGACCGATGTCGGCTTCGCCAACATCACCGACACCGAGGAGCGCAAGAAGAAGTACGACTTCGCCTCCTACCGCCAGGACAACCTGGCCTTCGAGGTGCTGAAGAGCAGCACCTGGAACTTCGACGGCGACTACACGAACCTGGCAGGCAGGACCGTCGCGGTCAGCTCCGGGACCAACCAGGAGAAGATCCTCCTGGAGTGGCAGACCAAGCTGAAGGCGGCGGGCAAACAGCTCACCATCAAGTACTTCCCCGACAACAACAGCACCCACCTGGCGCTGACCGGCGGGAAGATCGACGCCTACTTCGGCCCCAACCCCGGCATCGCCTACCAGATCACCCAGGACGCCAGGACCCCCAACCCGACCCGCAACGCGGGCACCTACTCCGGGGCGGGCGCAACGCTTCAGGGGCTGATCGCCGCGACCACGAAGAAGGACAGCGGGCTGGTCAAGCCGATCGCGGACGCGGTCAACTACCTGATCGAGAACGGGCAGTACGCGAAGTGGCTGGCCTCCTGGAACCTGTCCAACGAGGCGGTCAGCACCTCGCAGGTCAACCCGCCCGGTCTGCCACTCACCAACTCCTGACGGTGCGTAGGATCCTGGAGAGTCGTCACCGCCGTCAGCGGAGTCCCCGTTCCGCCGGACGGGTGGCAGCTGGTGCGCGTCCCGGGCGGCAAGGGGCACGCGGGGTGACCACCGGGGCTCGGCCGGGTGGAGTGGATCCGCGAGTACCGTCAAGTTGCCTGACCTGTCCCGGACGACATTGCCGGCAGGCGCACTCACTACGGCTGCCTACTTGATGGATCGACAAAAAGGCCGCCCCCGCATCTCTGCGGAAACGGCCTGCGCCCTGCATAAACTCTCGTCTGAGCAACAGGATTTGCACTCTGCGCCCGGCCCCTACGTGGCCCCGCTAGCTCCCAACCGTAAGGCTGGGCTGAATTGCGTGATCACGAGTCGCAGAATCAGGGCTCCTGCTTCTACTGAGCTGCATATGTACCTCCTCGTGATCGGCATTCCGGTAAGTTCTCCCGGCACATTCGAGACTACTCCTGTCCTGCTCGGAAACACGATTGTCTGGCAACGGTGTTGGACTTGCACTCCACGCGCCTGATGGGCTGGTCGATCGACGACCGCAAGCGCAACCGCATCTTCGAGGAGTGTCATCGGGCGGGCCGGTGCCGGCCGCTGCGCATCGGCGCGGTGGACCTGGACCTGCGCATGGCGGAGTGGCAGCCCGTGGTGGTGCAGCGGCTTCACGGCGGTGACCCGATCGGCTGGTGCCTGCTGGCGGGTTTCTGGCGGTTTCGGGGGTGGTCAGGGTGTTGGTGCGGTCCTGCTGGTGTTGTCGCGAGGGGTGGGAATGTCGGTGGTGGTGTCGAGGTCCTGGGGGATGTCGAACTCGGTGCTCTGGCCGTGGGTGACGCGGCGGACCTCGCGGTTCAGCATGATCTGTCCGACGTGGTCGAGGACGGTGCGGGCGAGGGCGTGGTGGTCCTCGGCCCGGTTGGCGCGTTCCTCCCACCGGGCGGCCTTGGCCAGGGTCTTGTCCCAGCGGCTGGGTGGTACCTGCATCCAGTCGGCGGTGCGGGGGCCGACCATGGCGCGTGCCAGCGCCGGGATCGCGCCGTGGGCTCCCGGTGGGGTGATCTGGTGGTAGAAGTCCAGCAGGGAGCCGGTCAGGGCGATGCCTTCGGGCGAGGGGCCGAGGTGTTGCGGTGCCATCCGCGCCCACGTCTGCCTGGCCTGGTCCAGGGTTTCGGGGATGGCCTCCGGGCGCAGGCCGAGCATCACGCCGACCACGCGCCAGGTGTAGTAGTAGTCCTCGGCCTCCTGTGCGGTGCAGCGCACTCCGAGTCGCTCCATGCCGTCGAGGACGGTGACGGAGAAGATCAGGGTGGCCCCGAGCAGGTCCTCCTGGCAGATGGGGACCCCGTGCCGGGCCACGTCCCAGTGGCCCCCGCGCAGGAGGAGTTGGCGGACCGCCGCGTGGATGAGCCGGACCTTCTGGATCGCCGGGATCAGCTGCCCGTGCGGGCCCAGGGGGTCCTTGGCCATCATGTGCAGGAGGAACTGGGTGGTCTCGGAGAGCCTGCGGTGCGGATGGTCGAGGCGGTGCGTGGTGTGGAGCAGCTTTGCGCCCAGCGGGGAGGCGTAGCTGGCGACCATGCCTCCCAGTGACAGGGCGGAGGCCACGTGCACGCCGTCGTGGCGGAAGAACTGGTGGACGCGCGTGATCCGTTCCGGGTCCACCCAGGCGGGGACCGGGTTGGTGGCGGTCAGGTAGTCGCGCAGTACCTGCGGCAGGTCCTCTGCGACGGACTGGTCGTTGCGGCGCAGGCCGTGCAGCACCTGGTTGGCGTGGGCGATCTCGCCGGTGTCCAGCAGTTCGGCCACGACACGGTCGGCCAACGGGTCGCCTTCGCCGCGCAGGGTGTCCGTCGGCGAGGTGGGGTCTTCCACGGTGGTGCGCTCCGCTCTGTCTGGGGGGCGGCCGGGTGTCGGCCACCGCGTGCACAGGCAGCCTGTCCAGCGCGGCGGTCGGGCAGAGCACCGCATCGCCCGGACCATCCGATGGTGTGAAAGGCGGGGAATCGCCTGCGATCCACTCGAAGTGTTCGCCGACGCCGGCGAGTCATCGTCCGCCGATCGGCCGGTACCGCGAGACCCACGCGGAGCGAGTGACCAACGCTGTGGTCGGACCGCGACAGTGCGCAGGTCCTCTGATGTGGAACGGCGTGACGGGTGCCAAGGATGTCGGCTGTCTGCTGAGCGCGGAGCAGTTCGGAGGTGAAGACGGCCTGGATACCGGCATCCTTCGAGCTGGTCAACAAACCGCACGCGGGTTTTTACGCAGGACAGGCCCGGAGGTGAGGAAGGAGATGCCCTTCGACCTGAAGCGGACCACTTGCCGGCCGGCAGATCCAGCATGGCGCGGTCTCCGGCTTCGGCCTCGCCCTCGGCGTCTGACCGCGGGCCGGTGCCACCGCCGGCAGTCAGCCCCCCGCCTGCAGGGGTCTCCACAGGCCGCGAACTGCCCGCATATGACAGATATGACATGTATGGTGGGGGTGTGACGACAAGGGAAGAGATCTATCGCCATCTGCGTGAGTACGCGGCTCACCTCACGCCTCCGCCGCCCTTCTCCCACCGGTTCGAGATCAGCGGCAACACCATCGTCATGATGATGAGCCCGGCGGGCCGACACGAACGCGCCGCCTGGATGCTGGCCCACCAGCTCCAGCCCCAGCTCCCGGACGGGGTCATCGCCCACACCGGCGGGGACGTGGAAGACGCCTCCCTCGGCATCCTGCGTCGCCCCGATCTCGTCGTCCTGCCTTTCGCCGCCACGGACACCGACGACGCCTTTCCGGCCGACGCCGTCGAGCTCGCGGTGGAGATCGTCTCCCCGTCGAATCCCGAGAACGACTACCAGGACAAGATCCGCGACTACCCGGCCATGGGCATCCCCCACTACCTGATCATCGATCCACGCAACGGGACCGCGCATCACCACTGGCGTATCGTCACCAAGGACGGACGCCCCGCCTACGACAACCACGTCGCCTACGCTTTCGGGGACAAGATCCCCGTCGGCAGCTGGACCGTCGACACGGCAGGGCTTCCCCGCTACGGAGGCGAAGGCGCATGACCCCAGGCGAACTGGTCCGCCGCCGTCGGGAAGAACTGGGCTGGTCACAGTCCCGACTCGCCCAGGCCTCGGGCACCGGCCAATCACTGATCTCCCGCATCGAGCAAGGCAGGGTCAACCCGACCGTGGAGATGCTGACCCGGCTCGCCGACGCGATGCACGCACAGCTGAACCTCTCCCTGTCCCCGCGCTGAACGAACGCCCTCGCGGCCAAGGCAGCCTGAGAGTGGCCACGACACCGCCCAGGCGACCAGCAGCGACATATCGACAACGTCCTTGGCGGCAGCCGGTGATGGTGTGCCCGCAACCGTGTCGGTGTATGGGAACGCCTCAGGGCTGGATTGTTGGCTCCAACCTTGGTATATCTCCTTGTCATGGCCATGGATGCGATTGAACTGCACAGCATCAATCGTTGGGAGGCGGCCTTCCTGCGCGGGGAGGTGGGTGGCTACTTCACCCATGGCGTCGAGTGCCCACCGGGCGCGACGGTACTCGATGTGGGCGCCAACATCGGTGTGTTCTCGGCAGCCGTCTATGAGCGGCTGGACGGGGATGTGCGGATCTACGCCTTCGAGCCGGTGCCGCCACTCCATACGACGCTCGAACGCAATGCTCGCGAGTTCTTCAACGGACGTCTGACCGTGCTCCCTTACGGCCTGGCCGCGCGTGAAGACGAGCTCGATTTCAGCTACGTTCCGGCCGCCACGATCTTCTCGTCCGCCTTGCGGGATCAGGGGAACATCGAGGCCGAGCGGCGGCGGGTAACCGCCAGCGTTGTCGAGATGGTCCGCCAGGGTGGTTTGGGACCGGTCCTGCGCCGCGTACCTGCTCCCCTCCTCACTCTTCTTGTCGGCCGCAAGCTGCGGGTGATGCGGCGGCTTGAGACGCACCGGGTGAAGGTCAGGCCCCTGTCATCAGTGCTCGACGAGCAGGGCATCGACCGTATCGACCTGCTCAAGGTCGATGTGGAAGGCGCCGAACTTGATGTGCTCACGGGCATCGAGGAACGGCATTGGCCGCTGGTCCGCCAGGCCGTCGTCGAGGTGGAGCGCTGGCAGCAGAACCGCGACACAGTCCGCGAGGTCTTCCTCGCGCACGGCTTCACGGTCAGCGCCGAGCAGGACCCGGTGCAGCAGGCCGGCGACATCGGCATGGTGTTCGCAGTCAGGCCCTGATCACGCGCAGCGGTCTGGAGCTGGTGCGGCGCAAAGGCGCTGGTACTGCCGCGAACCGTTGTGTCCGCGGAAGTCGTTCACCGAAGTTGGCAGTTTCCTCCGGCCGGCGGCCCTCTCGCTTCTGTCGGGACGACAGGATGTGAACCTGACCGGGGCCAAGCGGATGGTCGAGGCCGGCGCCCGGCCAGGACTGACGATGCGACAGCGTGTCCTTCATTACAGTGGACGCGGTAGGCCGGTACGCACCTCCTCCGGCTCGGATCGAGCCGGCGACTGATCGGAACCCCCATGCCTGACCTTGACGCCTGGATCTCGGCAGTACGCAGCTCGCAGAACCGCTTCGCCGCCCTGCTGGCGCCGCTCGACGCCGAGCAGGTGCAGCACCCGTCCTACGCGGACGACTGGTCCATCGCCCAGGTCGCCTCGCACCTGGGCAGCCAGTCCGAGATCTTCGGCCTGGCCCTGGACGCGGGCCTGAACGGATCCCCGACTCCGGGCATGGAGCAGTTCCAGCCCCTGTGGGACGCCTGGAACGGCAGGTCCCCGCAGGCCCAGGCGGTCGACAGCGTGAAGGTCAACGAGGCCCTCGTCTCCCGGATCGAGGGCCTGTCCGGTGCCGACCGGGCCCGGTTCCGGGTGTCCCTGTTCGGGCGGGACATCGACCTGGCCGGCCTCCTGGCCATGCGCCTGGGCGAGCACGCACTGCACACCTGGGACATCGCCGTGGCCCTGGACTCCTCGGCCGTGGTGTCCCGTGACGCGGTCCACCTGCTGATCGACGTGCTGCCCGGCACCGCGGCGCGGGCCGGCCGGGCCGCCGCTCAACCCCGTGTCCTCGCGGTAGAGACGGCCGACCCGGAGCGCCGGTTCACCCTGACCACCGGGCCCGACGTCGAGCTCGCCTCCGCCTCGGGCACCGGGTCGGTGGACCTGGTCCTGCCTGCCGAGGAGCTGCTGCGACTCGTCTACGGGCGGCTGGACCCGGACCAGACCTCGGCAGAACTGCCCGGCCACGAGGTGGTCCCCGAACTGCTGCAGGTGTTCCCGGGCCTCTGACCCTGCCGCCCTCCCACGGCGGCGGCGTTCAGGACTCCCGCCTGCGGGGGTGTCCGGCGTCGGATCACCTGGGCTCCGTGGCGGTGGCCGTCCGGGCGGTGCGCAGGGCGGGGACGGCTGAGGTGGTACCGGCCGCGAGCGTGGTGACGGCGGCGAGGATCAGGACCGCGGTCAGGCTGGGTGCGTGGGCGATGCCGGAGCCGATGCCGTCGTCGCGGCCCTGGAGGTTGATCAGGTGCTGGGCCAGCGGGATGCCGAGGACGACGCCCAGCAGCACACCGCAGAGCGCGAGCGCGGCTCCGCGGACGCCCATGGTGGCGCCCGCCTGTCGGGGGGTCAGCCCGATGGCGCGGAGCAGGCCCAGGTCGTGCCGGTGGTCGCGGATGCCGCTGGCCGCCGTGGTGAGCAGTTCTGCGGTCGCGATCAGCGCGAGCAGTGCGACCAGGCCGATCACCGAGCCGCGCAGGCCGGTCAGCCCGGCGGCGGCGTCGGGGCTGGGGCGGACGTCGAGGGCGCTGCCGAGGCCGGTGACGGCGGGGAGCGCGGCCCGGATCCGGTCCGGGTCGCTGCCCGGGCGCAGCACCAGGCTGTAGAAGGCCGGCGCGGTCCCGTCGTCGGGACGGTCCAGGGTGTCCCAGCTGGTGGAGATGATCCGGCCGTCGAGGTCGGGTTCCAGGTTGCGGCCGACGATGTGCAGGATGCGCGGGGTGCTGCCGGTGGTGATCCGCACCCACTGGCCGACCCTGACGTTCAGCAGGTCGAGCGCGGCCTGCCCGGCCACCGCCTCGTCGGTGGCCTCGATGCCGCGCCCCTCGGCGATGGTGAAGGGGAACGGGTGCGCGGTGGTGCCCAGCGCCCGCAGGGTGAGGGTGGCCGACTGGCCGGGGGCCAGCGCCTGGAGCTCGGCGCTGGGGTAGACCCCGGCGACTCCGGGGACGGTGCCGAGCCGCTCGGGGAGTTCGGCGCTCTGCTGCGGGGCGGCGCCGGCGTCCAGCCGGACCGTCAGGACACTGTGGGTGGCGCTGCCCTGGCCACCGCGGCCGACGGCGTCGAGGGTGGCCCAGGTGCTCAGCGCCAGGGTGCAGGCGAATACCGGGACGGCCAGTCGCAGCACGGTGACGCTGCTGCTGCCACGGTGCCGCAGCACCGTGCTGAGGCCCAGGACCACGGCGGGCGGAAAGCGGCGGAGCGCGCCGAGCCGGGCCGGGCGGGGTGACCGGGCGCCGGGGATGCCGTCGCCGGGCGGGATCGGCAGTACCCGGGCTGCCCGGTAGGCGGGCAGCGCGACGGACACCCCGATCACACCGAGGGCGATGCCGGTGACGACGCCCAGCACGGTCGGCCCCAGCGGCAGCGGCCCCGACTCGCCGCCGATGCCGGGAGCCAGCAGCACTGCCAGGCCCGCGCCCAGCAGGGTTCCGGTGCCGGCCAGCAGCAGGTGCTCGATCACGAACATCCGCACCACCTGGCGCGGGGTGAAGCCGAGTGCCTTCAGCAGGGCGATGTCGCCGGTCCTGGCACGGATTCGCCCGGCCGCCGCCCCGGCGACAGCCAGCGCGGCGGCGAGCAGGGCGGCGAGGCCGCTGAGGCCGAGCAGCAGGCCGGTGAGGCGGCTGTCCTGTTCCTGTGAGGCGCGGGCCTCCAGCCAGGTGGAGATCCGTACCACCTGGTCGCTGCCGATGGCGTTGACGGCGCTCTGGGCCACGTAGTCGGCGTTGCCCGGGTCGGCCAGCTTCAGCCCGATGGTGCGGCCCTGGCCGACCGGGTCCGGTTGCACCCGGTCCAGGGTGGCCGGCAGCACCCAGCCGAGGGCGTACCCGGCAGCGGGGTAGCTGACCTGGTCCGGACTGTCGGCGACGCCGGTGACCACCACGTCGAGCAGCCTGCCCTGGGTGATCTGCAGGGTGAGCCGGTCGCCGGGTCGGGCCCAGGCGGCCTCGGCGGCGGAGCGTTCCAGCACGAGTCCGGGCAGCGCGCCGGCGGCGGGGCCGGGGGCGGAGCCGTTCGCCGGGCTCAGCCAGGTTCCGGACAGCAGCCTGGGCCGTGCCGCGTCGGGGGCGTCGGCGCGCAGCACCAGGGGGATGCGGTCGCCGCTGCCGGTGGTTCCCGCAGCCGGGCCGAGTCGGCCGATCAGGGTGGTGTCGGCGGTGCGCTGCTGCACGGTGACCGCGGTGACACCGGGCAGTCGGGCCAGCGAGCCGAGGTCCGGCCCGGTGGCCGCCGGGTCGCCGGGACCGGGGGCGGCCGGCCCGGCGTCGATCCGTACCTGGGGCGCCCCGGAGGCGGCGAAGTCCCGCTGCCAGGGGTCGAAGGCGGCGCCGAGCAGGGTTCCGGCCAGCAGCAGCGCCGCGACCGTGCCGGCCGTGGCGAGCACCACCAGCAGCGAGGGCACCCGGTGCGAGCGCAGGTCGGCGCGGGTCCAGCGGAGCAGCGCGCGCATGCCGGTCAGTCCCCGAGCTCGAGGACCGGGCGGACGCCGTACGGGTGCGGCCCGGCGGGCGGGTCGCTGAGCCGGGCGTCGTCGGCGATCCGGCCGTCGAAGAGGCTGATCACCCGGTCGGCGCTGCCGGCGACCCGGGCGTCATGGGTGACCAGCACGATGGTGCGGCCCTGGCCGTGGAAGCGGGTGAGCAGGGCGAGTACCTCGCGGGCGCTGCGGCTGTCGAGGTTGCCGGTGGGCTCGTCGGCGAGCAGCAGGTCCGGTTCGTTGACCAGGGCCCGGGCCAGGGCCACGCGTTGGCGTTCGCCGCCGGAGAGTTCGCTGGGGCCGCGGTCGGACGTGCCCTCGAGTCCGAGCTGCTCCAGCAGTTCGGTGCGACGGGACCGGGCGGTGCGGGCGGTCATGCCGCAGAGCAGGGCCGGGAGTTCCACGTTGTCGGCCACGGTCAGGTCGGAGAGCAGATTGCCGCTCTGGAACACGATGCCGTAGCGGCGGCGGCGCAGCACGGCCCACTGCGACTCGCTGCAGCCGTCGACCCGCGCTCCGTCGAGGGCCAGGGTGCCCTGGTCCGGGCGCTGCAGTCCGCCGAGCAGGTGCAGCAGGGTCGACTTCCCGGCCCCCGAGGGACCGGTGACGGCTGTGAACTCGCCCCGGGCGACCTCCAGGTCGACGCCGCGTACCGCGGGGATGCTGACGGCGCCGTTGCGGTGCGACTTGACCAGGCCCTCGGCCCGGAGCAGGGGCGGCGGCTCCGCAGCGCTCACGCAAGTTCCTCCTGACAGCGTTCCAGCCAGTCCAGATCCGCCTGCAGATGCAGTACGGCGCCCTCGATGAGCAGTTGGGACACCCGGTTGTCCCGCTCCTGCGCGGCGAGCCGGTTCAGTCCGCGCATCACCGTCAGGCAGTGCCGCCGCTGGTTGTTGATCAGCGTCAGCCGGTCGGCGAGTTCGGTGCCGGGTGCCAGCACCAGTTTCATGAAGAACTCGTCGCGCACGTGCGGACCGTCGGTCGGCGCGTTGATCCAGGTGACCACCTCGGCGCGGCCGGACTCGGTGATCTCGTAGACCTTCTTGTCCGGCTTCCCGTCCTGGCTGACCTCCTCGCCCCGGATCTGCCCGCCCTTCTCCAGCCGACCCAGGGTGACGTAGATCTGCCCGATGTTCGGCTGAGGGTACGCTGCACCGAAAGTCTGTTCAAGGGCCTGCTTCAGCTCGTAGCCGTAGGCGGGCTGCTTGGCCAGCAGCGCCAGCAGCTGATGGCGCACCTGGACGCCTCCTCACGGTTCACGGGTCACACCTCGGTCACACAGTACGGCCAAGTGGTTCCTGACAGGTTTCCTGGGTGTACAGCTGTCACAGGAATCCCGGCGTCTCCGGGGGAGCGCGGGAGGTTCGATGGAGAACCGGGAAGCCGGCGTGCCCGGGCCCAGCCGGCGGCAGTTCGGCCGGGCCGCGCTCGGCGGTTCGCTGATCGCGGCCGGCGGGCTGCTGTCCTGGCGCGCCTTCGCCGACGAGCGGGGTGGCGCGGGCGGGGGCGGCGACCCGGACGGGACCGGTCCGCTGACCCTGGCCACCGGCAAGGACACCACCTCGTATCTGCACGGCCTGCTGGCCGACTGGAGCGCCGCGCATCCCGGCGAGCCGGCCACCCTGGTGGAGCTGCCGGAGGCGGCGGACGAGGTGCACGCCGAGATGGTGGACGAGCTGTCGGGCCGGGGCAGCGGCTTCGACGTGCTCAACCTGGACGTGGTGTGGACGGCGGAGTTCGCGGCCCGGGGCTGGATCGCGGCGCTGCGCGAGCAGGAGTTCGCGCTCGGCTCCTTCCTGCCGCCGGTGCTCGCCGCGGCCCGCTACGCCGGGCGGCTGTACTCCGTGCCCTATGTCACCAACGCCGCCATCCTCTACTACCGCAGCGACGTGCTGGGCGCCGTCGGGGTCCAGCCGCCGACGACCTGGGCGGCACTGGAGCGGCAGGCCTCGACGCTCGCCCCGGCGCACGGACTGAGCGGCTACGCGGGCCAGTTCTGGCCGTACGAGGGCCTGACCGTGAACGCGCTGGAGGCGATCCGCTCGGCCGGGGGCGACATCCTGGACGCCGGCGGCCGGGTAGTGGTGGACAGTCCGCAGGCCCGGTCCGGCCTGGACTTCCTGGCGGGCGGACTGCGCGCGGGCTGGATCCCGCAGGCCGCGCTCGGGTACCAGGAGGAGGAGTCCCGGGAGGCGTTCCAGAGCGGGAAGCTGCTGTTCCTGCGGAACTGGCCGTATGTGTTCCCGGAGGCGGAGGCGGCGGACTCGCCGGTGGCCGGGCGGTTCGGCGTGGTCCCGCTGCCCGGACCGAACGGGCCCGGCAGCGAGGTGCTGGGCGGCTCCTGCCTGGCGGTCAGCGCGTACTCGCGACGGCAGCGCAGCGCACGTGCCCTGATCGCCTTCCTGACCAGCCGTCAGGCCCAGACGAGGGTGCTCGCCGAGGGTGGGCTGCCGCCGGTGTGGGCGGACCTCTACCAGCAGCCGGACCTGGTGGCGCGGTTCCCGTATCTGCCGGTGCTGCGCCAGGCGGTGCTGGCGGCGGGCGCGCGTCCGGCGATCCCGCAGTACCAGCAGGTGAGCCTGGCCTTCAGCGAGGCCGTGTACGAGGTGCTGCGGGGGCGGCGGACCACGGCCGCCGGGCTGGACCGGCTGGCCGGGGATCTGCGCGCGATCGTCGGCTGAGAGCCATTCTCAGTACCTAACATGTATCTATGCAGCTCATCGGCCATGTCCTGATGCTGCCTGAAGATCCCTGTGATCCATGCCTTATCAAGCCTTGCGGCCACTGCTATACATAACACGAATGTATGACGGTCAGGCAGGCGCGGATGTTTCGTTCCGCGCGGAAGCGAGGCATGATGCGGATGTCCACGGACCCCGGCGGCACCCTCGGCGAGCTCCCCCTCCCGAGTAACGCCCCGGGCCCCGCGCACAGTTGGTGGCGCGACGCCGTGATCTACCAGGTGTACGTCCGCAGCTTCCAGGACGCGGACGGCGACGGTGTCGGCGACCTGGCCGGGGTCCGCGCGCGGCTGCCCTACCTCAAACGGCTCGGCGTGGACGGGCTGTGGCTCAACCCCTTCTATCCGTCGCCGCACCACGACCACGGCTACGACATCAGCGACTACTGCGACGTCGACCCGCTCTACGGGGACCTGGCGCAGTTCGACCGGCTGGTCACCGACTGCCGGCTGCTGGGGCTGAAGCTGGTGCTGGACATGGTGCCCAACCACTGCTCCAGCAGCCACCCGTGGTTCCGGCAGGCGCTGGCGGCCGGCCCCGGCGGTCCGGAGCGGGCCAGGTTCCACTTCGCCGACGGCCGCGGCCCCGGCGGGGCGATGCCGCCCAACAACTGGCGGGCCATGTTCGGCGGCCCGGCCTGGACCCGGACCGTCGACCCGGACGGCACCCCGGGCCAGTGGTACCTGCACCTGTTCACCCCGGAGCAGCCCGACTTCAACTGGCGCGAGCCGGCCGTGGCCGAGGAGTTCCAGCGGGTGCTCCGGTTCTGGCTGGACCGGGGCGTGGACGGCTTCCGGGTCGATGTCGCCGCCGGACTGTTCAAGCATCCCGAACTGCCGGACTCCACCGACCCGGAGGCGGACGAGCGCAGCCGCGACTCGGTCAACCCGCTGGCCTGGAACCAGCCCGAGGTACACGGGGTGTGGCGTTCCTGGCGGGCGCTGTGCGACTCCTATGCCGCGCGGGACGGCCGGGAGCGGCTGCTGGTTGGTGAGGTCTCGGTGCCCACCGCGGCGGAGCAGGCCGCCTATCTGCGCCCGGACGAACTGCACCAGGCGTTCTTCTTCCACCTGCTGACCGCACCCTGGGAACCGGGGCGGATCCGGCAGGTGGTCCAGGAGGCGCTGCGCGACCTGGCCGGCTCCGGATCGACCGTCACCTGGGTGCTCAACAACCACGACCAGGTGCGCACCCCGACCCGGTTCGCCGGGCCGGACCCGCTGGCCGGCGCGGCCAGGGCCGGGGCCGCCGCGCTGCTGATGCTGGCCCTGCCCGGTGCCGCGTACCTGTACCAGGGGGAGGAGTTGGGGCTGCCCGAGGTGCTCGACCTGACCGACGAGCAGATCACCGACCCGATCTTCCGGCGAACCGGCAGCCGGGCCCGGGTGCGCGACGGCTGCCGGATCCCACTGCCCTGGTCCGGCGGCGAGAGCCCGTTCGGCTTCAGCCCGACGGACGCCGCGGGTGCGCCCTGGCTGCCGCAGCCGGCCTACTTCGCCGCGCACACCGCGGAACGGGCCCTCGCGGACCCCGGATCGGTCTGGCACCTCTACCGGGAGGCCCTCCAACTGCGGCGCGGCCTGCCGCAGTTGGGCGAGGGGACGCTGCGCTGGCTGGAGGCGCCGGACGGGGTGCTCGCCTTCGAGCGCGGAGAGCGCTTCGTCTGCGCGGTGAACTTCGCCGACGGACCGGTCCCCGCGCCGGTCGCCGGCACCCCGCTGCTGGCCAGTGGGCCCTGCCCGCCCGGCACCCTGCCCGCCGAGACCGCCGCCTGGTGGGTCACCGGCCCTGACCCCGGGTGACCCACCGGGCGGCACCACCGCCCACCGAACGACTTCACCGCCCACCGAACGACTTCACCGCCCACCGAACGACTTCACCGCCCACCGAACGACTTCACCGCCCACCGAACGACTTCACCGCCCACCGAAC
>NZ_JBGCCS010000027.1:0-115489 GCF_041262645.1 Streptacidiphilus sp. EB129 | reverse complement strand
GTACTGCAGGGGGGACCCTGTGGGAGAGTAGGACACCGCCGAACAACCATTAACAGAAGGCCCCCTGACCATAGGTCAGGGGGCCTTTCTGCGTTGTGCGATGTCCGTCGCACGGGGACCTGCGGGGGACCGGTGTCCTCAACGGCCCAGGGCCCCAGGGCTGGACGATGCGGTTGCCCTGGTCGACATGCTTGCCGGGGCTGCCGACTACCTGGGCATGCGCTTCGGCGGTGTTCCGGTGTTCTCCTGGGCAAGGGAACCGCCCCATGGAACCGCCCCGGTGACGTTGTCCGTGACACCGGGGCGATGAGTCGTGCGAAGTCCCTACACGGCAGCAGGGGAACCGTAGTTGGGGACGCCCGCAGCAGCCGCCAGGTCGATGTCCAGGGCTTCACGCCGGATGCGCTGGTCGATGTAGAGCAGCACCGACGCGGCGGCGGACACCGGCACGGTCAGCGTCGAGGCCACGAAGCCGGCGATGCCGCTGGTCAGTGCGGTGGCCAGGGTGTCGGCGGGGTTCGCCGCACCGGTCGCGTCGGAGAGGAGGGTGCCGGCCATGGAGAACGGAAGGCTGATGAACCCGCTGATGATCAGGGTCAGCAGCCCCACCGCGATGGTGATGCCGAAGATCCGCCACCAGGCCCCCCGGACCAGGCGGATGGAGCGGGCGAAGGCCTCGCGGATGCTCTGGCGCTCCAGCATCAGCGCCGGTGCGGCGAGGCTCAGGCTGACGTAGGCCCACAGCGCGACCACCAGGCCGGGGATGACCAGGGTGGTCAGGTTGGCCACGGTCGCCGTCGAACTGCCCGCGGCGGAGGCGATCATGGCCGGTGTGACGGACAGTGCGACGATGCCGCCGCTGATGACGGCGGTGACGACGCCGACCGCGAACACCTTCGGCAGTTGAGGCCGGGCTTCCCGCCAGGCCTCGCCCGGGCTCGCCGGCCGCCCCAGGACCGCCCTGCGCACCACGACGGTCAGCAGCCCTGAGGCCACGGCGCCGCAGACCAGACCGATGGCCGCGGTCACGGCGAGGAACGAGCCCGCGCTGGACAGCACAGAGACGGCTTGGCGCAGATTTTCGGTGGAGTCGCCCGAGGACAACGGGACGGTGAAGGAACTGCCGTCCTGGCCCAGGGCGTAGCCGGCGGCGGTCAGTCCGGCCTGGGAGACCAGGGCGACGCAGCCGGAGATGACGAGCGCGACCCGCCAGTAGCGCCGCAGGAAGCCGAAGCTGGCGGTGAGGATGTCGCCGACGAGCAGCGGACGCAGCGGGATGATGCCGGGTTGCGGGAACCAGCCGCCGGCCCAGGCCCAGCCCGGAGCCGGTGCGGGCGCCTGTCCCCAGCCGGGTGCGGTGGCCGGAGTCGGGGCACTCCCGGCGACGCGCGCGTAGGCGCGCTTCGGGGGTGCGGGGGCCTCCTGGGGGGTGGCCGACTCGGGAGCGGCGGGCTCGTCGGGACGCTCGCTCGGAGTGTCGGTCATTTGTAGGTCCATCTCTGTTGCACGGCGCAGCCGATGAGGTGTGGAGTGGTGCGCCAGCCATCGTTTCACGGTGGCGCGGGCCGTGGACAAGAGCGGTCAAGAGCGGTGGCGGGCGCTGATCGACGGACACCGGGGTGCGGCCGGGATGGGGTCCGGTGGGTGCTTTTTCGCCATTTCGGTGTCCCGATGATGATCCACGTCCCGATCCGGCAGTGCGGTGATCGAGATGAACATCACGATTTGGTGCGATATGTCCATGTTGATGGGAGAGAAACTCGGGCGAGTGGCGGATGTCTCCTGTCGCTGTGCCCCAGGTCACGTTTCCGGAATGAGACCATGGGAGACATGAAGGGACGCGTCTTGATCGTCGATGACGACACTGCTCTGGCTGAGATGCTTGGCATCGTGCTGCGGGGGGAGGGTTTTGAGCCGTCTTTTGTCGCTGACGGCGACAAGGCTCTGGCCGTCT
The DNA here is from genome assembly GCF_041262645.1 of Streptacidiphilus sp. EB129. NCBI lineage: Bacteria > Bacillati > Actinomycetota > Actinomycetes > Kitasatosporales > Streptomycetaceae > Streptacidiphilus > Streptacidiphilus sp. EB129. The sequence goes on along the minus strand of NZ_JBGCCS010000027.1, from coordinate 113,535 downwards.
TCCGCGAGGTGAAGCCGGATCTGGTGTTGCTCGACCTGATGTTGCCGGGCCGGGACGGGATCGACGTGTGCCGTCAGATCCGTGCTGAGTCGGGCGTACCAATTGTCATGCTCACCGCCAAGACCGACACCGTGGACGTGGTGGTCGGTCTTGAGTCGGGTGCGGACGACTACATGACCAAGCCCTTCAAGCCGAAGGAGCTGGTGGCACGGGTGCGGGCGCGACTGCGCCGGGCCGAGGAGCCGAGCCCCGAGCAGCTGGCCATAGGTGACCTGGTCATCGACGTGGCGGGGCACTCGGTGAAGCGCGAGGGCCGCAGCATCCCGCTGACCCCGCTGGAGTTCGACCTGCTGGTCGCGCTGGCCCGGAAGCCCTGGCAGGTGTTCACCCGCGAGGTCCTGCTGGAGCAGGTCTGGGGCTACCGCCACGCCGCCGACACCCGGCTGGTCAACGTGCACGTCCAGCGTCTGCGCTCCAAGGTCGAGCGGGACCCGGAGCGTCCGGAGATCGTGGTGACGGTTCGCGGCGTCGGCTACAAGGCGGGACCGAGCTGAGATGAGCGGCCGGACCCCTGCCGCGGCCGGCCGCCGGCGGCCGCTGCTGCCGTTGCTGCTGCCCCGCCGTCTGCGGCAGCCCCTGCGCCGGCTGACCAGCGTCTACCGGCGGTCGATCCAGCTGCGCGTGGTCGCGACCACGCTGCTGCTGACCATCGCCGTGGTGATCGTCCTCGGCGTCGTGGTGATGAGCGCGGTGCGCAACGGGCTGCTGCTGGCCAAGCAGGAGGCCGCCGAGAACCAGGCCCGCAGCGGCTTCGCGGCCGCGCAGCTCCAGGTGGGTCCGTCCGACAGCCTCACGCACTCCATCGGCGCCGCGGTCGGCGGCCAGGGCGTTACCGGCACCGGGGGGACGCCGTTGGACATGGGGACGCTGCTGACCGAGCAGGTCCACTTCCTGGCCAGCAGTGGCGCCGGCCAGTACGACGTGGTGGGCATGGTGCCGCCCCCGGGCTTCCGTGGCTTCTGGCGCGCCGGGGACGTCAGTCCCGACCGCAGCATCAGCCCGCAGTTCCGGCAGCAGGTCCAGTCCGACCCCAGTACCCAGCATGTCGAGTACGGGACGATCTACCCGTTCAACTCCAGCGAGGGAGTTCCGGGGCTGGTGATCGGCAAGCAGCTGACGGTGCAGACCACCGTCGGCGGCCAGCCCCAGTCCTACCAGCTGTACTACCTGTTTCCGTTCAACCTGGAGACCAACACCCTCAACCTGGTGACCGAGACCCTGGCGATAGCCGGGGTGTTCGTGGTGATCCTGATGGGTGCGATCTCCTGGCTGGTGGTCCGCGAGGTGGTGACGCCGGTGCGGATGGCTGCGGAGATCTCCGAGCGCCTGGCCGACGGGCGGCTGGACGAGCGGATGAAGGTCTCCGGTACCGACGACATCGCCCGGCTCGGGGAGTCCTTCAACCGGATGGGCGCGGCGCTGCAGGCGCAGATCCGGCAGTTGGAGGAGCTCTCCCGGGTGCAGCGGCGGTTCGTCTCGGACGTCTCGCACGAACTGCGGACACCGCTGACGACCGTGCGCATGGCCGCGGACCTGCTCTACGAGTCCCGCGAGGACTTCGGTGACCCGGCGGCGGAACGTTCCGCCGAGCTGCTGCAGAACCAGCTGGACCGCTTTGAGTCGCTGCTCGCGGACCTGCTGGAGATCAGCCGCTTCGACGCCGGTGCGGCGATCCTGGACGCCGAGCCCGCCGACCTGCGCGACGTGGTGGGCCGGGTGATCGACTCGGCCGAGCCGCTGGCGCGTACCAAGGGCAGCGCCGTCGTGGTGCGCGGCGCGGACGAGCCGGTGGTGGCCGAGGTGGACCCGCGCCGGATCGAGCGGATCCTGCGCAACCTGGTGGTCAACGCCCTGGAGCACGGCGAGGGACGGGACATCGAGGTGCGCCTCGCGGCCAGCGGCGGCGCGGTGGCGGTGGCGGTGCGGGACCACGGGATCGGGCTCAAGCCCGGCGAGGCGTCCCGGGTGTTCAACCGGTTCTGGCGGGCCGATCCGGCGCGGGCCAGGACCACCGGCGGCACCGGACTGGGTCTGTCGATCGCGCTCGAGGATGCCGCGCTGCACGGCGGCTGGCTGCATGCCTGGGGCGAACCGGGCGGTGGCTCGCAGTTCCGGCTCACCGTGCCGCGCAACGCGGGCGCGGAGCTGGTCCGCTCGCCGATCCCGCTGGAGCCGGAGGACTCGCTGGGCAACCGGGGACTGGCGCTGCCGGGGATGCCGTACCGGCGGATGGTGCGTCCGGCCGGGGCCACCGCCCTGGACGGCGCGCCGCACGACGCGGGCTCCGCCGAGCCGGTGCTGGGGGCGGGTCTCGGCTCGGGGCTGGGCGGGGTGCTCGGCTACGGTTCGGTGCTTCCCGGCGTGCCCGGCCGGGGGCCGGCCAGCGATCCCTCGGATGTCAGGGCGGCTTCCGGGTACGGCGCCACCGGCGCACAGGTCGTGGTGTCGAAGGAGGGGCGGGATGAGGGTGCGGGGCAGCAGGAGGTCTAGCGCGACGGGGTGGGGGGCGCTGGGTGTCGCGCTGCTGCTGGCCGGCTGCGCCACCATGCCGGACTCCGGCGCGCCGCCGCGTCCCACCGGCGGCGAGCAGACCGGCGGGCAGAACTCACAGGTCGTGGTGGTGGCGGTGCCCCCGTCGCCGGACGCCAGTCCGGACCAGCTGCTGTCCGGTTTTCTCGACGGACTGGTGGCGGACGAGGCCGACTACCACACGGCGAAGGAGTACCTCGACCCCGGAACCGCCTGGAGCCCGCAGGACCAGGTGGCCATCGTGGACAGCGTCTCCCAGCCCACCCTGGTGGCCGGGAGCGTGGCCGGTGGCCGGGTGACCCTGCAGGTCGAGGGTCGCGAGCTGGGGACCCTCGACGCCAAGAACGCCTACGCGCCCGGCAACGGGCAGCCGATCAGCCGGAAGTTCGAGTTCGTCCGGGGCAAGGACAAGCGCTGGCGGATCGACAGCCTGCAGCCCGGTGTGATCATCAACCAGTCGGACTTCCAGCGGATATACGAGTCGGTCGACCTCTACTACCCCGCGGCCCGGCAGGGCGTGGACGCCGTCACGTACCCGCTGGTGCCGGAGCCGGTCTATCTGCGCGGCCGGATCGACCCGTTGACCTCGGCGGCCAACGCGCTGCTGACGGGCCCCAGCGACTGGCTGCAGCATGTGGTGCAGCAGGACTTCCCCGCGGGCAGCAGCATCGACGGGCCGCAGTCGCTGGCCTCCGGCGACCAGGGCAACGTCGACATCCATCTGCAGGGCCCGGCCGCGGACGTGATCAGGACCAACCATCCCGACTGTGTGCTGATGGCCTCCCAGTTCTTCGCCACGCTCTCGCAGGTGCCGACCCAGCAGCTGGACCAGGCGCCGCAGCCGGTCAAGTCGGTCACGCTCTACGACGGCAAGGACGGTTCCGCCCGCTGCCAGGGCTCGTCGAGGAACTCGTCGGCCTTTCCGCCGGCCGGCGACACCAGCTACTACCTGGACGCCGGCGGGCACCTGAAGAGCCTGGACATGGGGTCCGGCAATGCGGCCCGGGCCGTTGCGGGCGCGCAACTGCCGACCGCCGCCGGGGTGGTGAGCGGATTCGCGGTCTCGCCGGGCGTCAGTGGCGATGTGGCGCTGCTGACCCAGGACGGCCGCCGGCTGTATCTCGGCAACCTGAACTCGGCGACCGAGCCGACCAGGCAGGCGGTGCCCGGCAACGTGCAGCTGGGATCACCGAGTTGGGACAGCACCGGCACACTGTGGATGGTCGACAAGGGCTCCGGGGCCGGCTCGGTCAAGGCGCTGGTGGGGCAGATGCTGCTGCCGGTCGCGGTCGAGGGCCTGCACGGCCAGGTCACCGGGGTACGGGTGGCGACGGACGGTGCCCGGATCGCCCTGACCGTCAGCAGTGACGGCCGGAGCAGCGTCCAGATCGGCCGGGTCCACTACACCGGGACCCCGCAGCAGCCGCAGCTGACGATCGAGGCTCTGCAGTCCATCGCGCCGTCGCTGTCCACCATCAACGCGGTGTCCTGGGTGGACGGTGACAGCGTCATCGTGCTGGGCCGGTCCGAACTGTCCGCCGAGGGGCTGACGGTGCAGCAGATCGACGGCTCCTCGGCGCTGATCCCCGGCCCGCAGCCGCCGTCGGCGACGGACGGCATCCAGAGCATCTCCGCGCTGCAGCAGGATCCGACCGCGCCGCTGCTGGCCTACGCCAACACCCCCGCCGACGGCGGGAAGATCATGCGCTGGCAGCCGAGCAGCAACACCTGGGTGCTGCTGCCGCAGACCGGCGCCGGAACCACGCCGATGCCCAGCTACCCGGGCTGAGCCCGGGCGGACGCGGGCCGGTCCGGTGGGGGCGCCCCGCCCGGGGGCCGGTCCGCCGGTGACTCCTCCGGCGCGGGCAGGTGGGCGCCCGACCGGTCCGTCCGCGCGCGCAGCACGGTGGCGGCGACCACCGCGGCGGCCAGCACGTCGCCGCCGGCCGCCGCCAGCGCGCGGGCGCCCTCGGCCAGCGTGGCTCCGGTCGTCACCAGGTCGTCGACCAGGATGATCCGGCCGTGGCCGAGCTGCGCGCGGTGCCGGGAGCGGACCGTCAGCGCGCCGTGCAGGTTGCGGAGCCGCTCGGCCGCGCCCAGGTCGGACTGGTCCGCGACGGCGCGCCCGTGCCGGAGCGCGGGCAGCAATCGGGCCGGGATCCCCGCGCGGCGCAGCGCGCCGGTCGCGGCGAGGGTGAGCCGACGGGTCGGGTCGTGCCCGCGGGCCCGTACCGTGGCGCGGGTCGAGGGCATGGGCACCAGCAGCAGCGGGGCGGCGCGGCTGGCGGCCGACCCGGGCACGGCGGCGGTGACGGCCCCGGCCAGGGCCAGCCCGAGCGGGCGGGCCAGCCGCAGCGCGCCGCGTTCCTTGTGCGCCAGCAGCACCTGCCGGGCCGCGCCCTCGTAGTGCACCGCCGCGAAGACCTCGGGCAGCCCCGGCGGCGCGGCCCGGGGGCGCGCCGGGGCGGGCCGGGCGTCCTCCAGATCGGCCCGGCACAGGGCGCAGAGCTGGGTGTGCGGGGCCTGGCAGCCGACGCAGCGGGCGGGGACCAGCAGGTCCAGGGCGGCGTCGAACAACTGGACCGAGAGGCTGGTCACCGGGCCTCCTGGGAGTCGGGCGGGAACCGGGGCAGGGTGGGGCACCACAGTCGCGTAGTGGGACGCAGGTTGGCTGAGTTTTACCGTGCGTTCATCCGTACGGGGGTAGGAATGACGCCAGGACTGTACAAGCCGGCGCCGTGCCGCGAATTTGGGAGGTCAGTGCGTTGTGGAACGTCACAGTCGTCCCGATCACGCCGACCTCCCCCGCTCCGGGCGGGCGGATTGGCGGGAACCGTTGTTCCATGGGGTTCCCACCGCATCCAGTGGGGAGGAAGGGTTGTGAGGGGCGGTCCCGCCCATCCCGAGCGGGCGGCGCTGCGTACTCGATGGGCCGTGCGGACCTGCGCGTCCGCAGGCGTCAGGCCAAGGGATCGGAGATCTGCGTGGACATCGTCGTCAAGGGTCGCAAGACCGAGGTGCCCGAGCGGTTCCGCAAGCACGTGGGCGAGAAGCTGGAGCACATCCAGAAGCTCGACGGCAAGGTCATCAGCCTCGACGTGGAGCTCTCCAAGGAGCGGAACCCGAGGCAGGCGGAACGCTGCGAGCGGGTGGAGATCACGCTCCACAGCCGGGGACCGGTGATCCGGGCCGAGGCCAGCGCGCCCGACCCGTACGCCGCGCTGGACCTGGCCACGGCGAAGTTGGACGCCCAGCTGCGCAAGGTGGCCGACCGCAGGCGGGTGCACAAGGGCCCGCGTTCGCCGATGAGCGTCGCGGAGGCGACCGCGCGCCTGTCCGCACCGGACGTGGCCGACGCCGAGGAGTTGGCCGAGCCCGTGCAGCGCACGAAGATCGGCTCCCTGGAGATCGAGGGCGACGGGCCGCTGATCGTGCGCGAGAAGACCCACGCCGCCGTGCCGATGGCCCTGGACCAGGCCTTCTACGAGATGGAACTGGTCGGCCACGACTTCTACCTGTTCATGGACACCGACACCGGCCAGCCGAGCGTCGTCTACCGGCGACACGGCTACGACTACGGCGTGATCCACCTCAAGCTGGAGGGCCAGTCGTAGTCCGGAGAGCGGTCGCGGGACGGCGCGGAACGGCGCAACCCGTCCGGCAACAGGGGCGCGGTGCCACCGGGCACCGCGCCCCCGCGCCACGCCGTGACACTTCCGGGGGAACCGGTGCGGGCGAGGTGATCGCGGGCGGTGCTCGGCGTGGAATCATTACGGCAGGAGCCGGACCAGCCGAGGGGGAGGACCGGATGGTGGAGCGATGGGACGATCGGCGGGGTGAGGCGCGGGAGTTCGACGGCCCGAGACACCCGGTGGAGCCGATCCGGGTCCTGGTCGTGGACGACCACGCGCTCTTCCGGCGCGGCCTGGAGATCGTGCTGGCCCAGGAGGAGGACATCCAGGTCGTCGGGGAGGCCGGGGACGGCGCCGAAGCCGTGGAGAAGGCCGCCGACCTGCTGCCCGACATCATCCTCATGGATGTGCGGATGCCGCGGCGCAGCGGTATCGAGGCCTGTACCGCGATCAAGGAGGTGGCCCCCAGTACGAAGATCATCATGCTGACGATCAGCGACGAGGAGGCCGACCTCTACGAGGCCATCAAGGCCGGCGCCACCGGCTACCTGCTGAAGGAGATCTCCACCGACGAGGTGGCCACCGCGATCCGCGCGGTCGCTGACGGGCAGTCACAGATCAGCCCCTCCATGGCGGCCAAGCTGCTCACCGAGTTCAAGTCGATGATCCAGCAGCGGACCGACGACCGCCGGCTGCTGCCGGCCCCCCGGCTGACCGACCGGGAGCTGGAGGTGCTCAAGCTGGTGGCCACCGGCCTGAACAACCGGGACATCGCCAAGCAGCTGTTCATCAGCGAGAACACCGTGAAGAACCACGTCCGCAACATCCTGGAGAAGCTGCAGCTGCACTCCAGGATGGAGGCGGTGGTGTACGCGATGCGCGAGAAGATCCTGGAAATAGGCTGAGCCGGGCGCCCCGCTGCTCAGGCGTCCAGCAGCTTCTGCAGGGCCGGGCGCAGCGCCTCCTCGTGCAGCCGCTCCACCCGCACGTCGGTGCAGCCGACCCAGTCCGCCGCCTCGCGCAGGGCCAGGGCCAGGGCCGGCAGGTCCCGGGCGGAGTCCAGGGAGACCTGGCGGGCGACCAGGGTACGGCCCTCGCGGGCCGGGTCGACCCGGCCGACCAGACGGCCCCCGGCCAGCAGCGGCATGGCGAAGTAGCCGTGCTGCCGCTTCTCCTTCGGGGTGTAGGCCTCCAGCCGGTGGCTCAGTCCGAAGATCCGCTCGGTCCGGGCCCGGTCCCAGACCAGTGAGTCGAACGGGGAGAGCAGCGTGGTCCGGTGCCGTCCGCGCGGCTCGGCGGCGAGCGCGGCCGGGTCGGCCCAGGCGTCGGCCGCGGCGCCGTTCCGGCCCCAGCCTGCCACCCGGACCGGGACCAGCCCCGACTCCGGCAGTGCCGCGCCGACCTGCTCGGCCTTCAGCCGGTGGTAGTCGGCCAGGTCCTTCGCGGTGGCCACGCCGAGCGCGATGCCGGACTGGCGGACCAACTGCCGTAGGCAGGAGGCGTCGTCGAGCTCGGTGGCGAGCAGCCCGGCCGGCACGGCCCGCTCGGTGAGGTCGTACACGCGCTTCCAGCTGCGCCGCTCGGTGCAGACCACCTGGCCGGTGTCCAGCAGCCACTCCACGGCGATCTTGGTCTCGGACCAGTCCCACCAGACCCCGCCCTTCTTCGCCCCGCCGAGGTCGGTGGAGGTCAGCGGGCCGTCCGCACGCAGCCGGGCCAGCACTTCGGCGCAGGAGCGGTCCGGGTCCTCCAGCCGGTGCCAGCGGTGGCCGCGGGCCAGGAACGCCCGGCGGCGGAAGGCGAACAGCGGCCACTCCTCGATCGGCAGCACGCACGCGGCGTGCGACCAGTACTCGAAGGAGGTGCCGCCGCCCCAGTACGCGGACTCCACCGCGCCGCGCCCGACGGCCCCCAGGCGGGCGTACGGGATCAGTTCGTGCGAGCGGGCCAGCACCGAGATGGTGTCCAGCTGGACCGCGCCGAGGTGTCGCAGTACTCCGCGCACCCCCGCCCGCCGGTCGGGTGCGCCGAGCAGGCCCTGGGCGCGCAGGGCGATGCGGCGGGCGTCGGCCGTGCCGATCTCGGGGGCCGCTGATGCGTCAGTCATGACGGCCAGCCTAGGAGCAGGCACTGACAGTCCGGGCCGGTCTCCCGGTGAACCATGCCGACCTGCGTGTTCACTCCTTCGTGCGATCACAGGGGAACTACTGCGCGATCGGCAACCCGCACGGGTGAGGTTTGCCCCCACTGGACGGTGAACCGCCGCGGAGCCCGGAACCGTGCTCCTAGGATGAGCGTCACGACGCCACGCACTGCGGTCACTTGAGTACGTCCGGTGATTCACGCGGGGGGATGTGCGGCGCGGGGAGCAGGTCGCGGGGGCGACGGGGGAAATCCACTCAATTCATCGAGGCGCGCCGTCACCGGTCCGCGCCGCACCGTACTTCGGCATGCCCGCATTCGATCGCGGCGCTGCCAGCAGGAGGGGACGACATGGGTCGTACGACCCGTTGGGCCGCCGCGTTCACCGCGGCGGGACTGATCGCAGCCATCGGACCGGCCGCCGGGGCGCTGGCGGCCACCAGTACACAGCGCATCGACCTGCGCGTGCTGGTGGTGGACGACGGCGGTCCGGCGACCGCCGCGATCATGAACGAGATGGACATCACCGGGATGCCCTACACGGTGGTGAAACTGTCCGACGGCAACCGGCCGACGATCAACGCGGCGTTCCTCAGCACCACCGCCGCCAACGGCCAGGCCGAGGCCAGGTACCAGGCCGTGGTGCTGCCCAACAACGCGCCGTTCGCCGCAGGCCCCTCAGGTGCTCCGTCGGCCGAAATGGCGGCGATCACCGGCTACGAGCAGACCTTCGGCATCCGCCAGGTCGACGCCTACACCTACGCCCAGCCGGCCGTCGGCCTCAACTACGCGGCCAACCCCGGCTACATCGGTTCGCTGGACGGCACCACCGGCACGGTCACCGCGGCCGGTCTGGCCGGGAACTTCCGCTATCTCAAGGGCAGTGTGCCGTTCGAGCAGAACGACCCCGGCGTCATCGAGAGCTGGGGCTACCTGGCCACCCCGCTGGCCACCCAGGCGCCCGGCGCCAGCTTCACCCCGCTGGTCACCGAGCCCATCCCGGGCAGCGGCGCGCAGGGCGTGCTGGCCGGGGAGTACGACCACGGCGGCGTCTCCGAACTGGTCATGACCTTCGCCTACAACCAGTACCAGCAGCAGTACCGGCTGCTGGCGCGCGGCATCGTCGACTGGATGACCCAGGGCGTCCACCTCGGCTACGACCGCAACTACTACGAGCAGCACGTGGACGACGTCTTCCTCGGCGACGACCGCTGGAGCAGCACCGCCAAGTGCACCCCCGGCGACGCGGCCTCCGCCTGCAGCGGCACCCCGGCCGAGTCCACGATCCGGATGACCCCGGCCGACGTGACCTATGCCCAGCAGTGGGAGAAGGCGCACAACTTCACCTTCGACTTCCTCTTCAACGGCGGTGGCAGCGACGAGATCACCTCGACCGGCGCGGACGACCCGCTGACCGACTCGCTGGTGTCCGCGCAGTCCTCGTTCCGCTGGGTCAACCACACCTACGACCACCCCTTCCTGGGCTGCGTGCAGAACACCGCCACGGTGCCCTGGTCCTGCACCGCCAACCCGGACGGCAGCACCGCCTGGGTCAGCGAGCAGACCATCGAGGACGCGATCACGCAGAACCAGGACTGGGCCCACAGCCACGGCCTGTCCATCGACCCCACCGAGCTGGTCACCGGTGAGCACTCCGGCCTGGCGACCCTGCCGCAGCAGCCGCAGGACAACCCCAACCTCGCCCCGGCACTGGCCGCCACCGGGGTCAAGTGGACCGGCAGCGACCACTCCCGCGAGCCGAACCAGCGTGCGGTGGGCCAGGCGCTGACCGTGCCCCGCTTCCCCATGAACGTCTTCTACAACGCCGGTCACACCGCCGACGAGGTCGACGAGTACAACTGGCTCTACACCAGCACCGCGCAGGGCGGCAGCGGCCTGTGCACGGCCAACCCGGCGACCAGCACCTGCCTGCCCGCCCCACTGGACGAGAGCACCGGATACGCGAGCTACATCACCCCGCTGGAGGCCCGGATCGACCTCGGGCACATCCTCGACAACAGCCCGCTGCCGACCTACGCGCACCAGTCCAACCTGACCGAGGACCGGCTGCTGTACCCGGTGCTGGACCAGATCTTCAGCAGCTACGCCAACCTGTTCGCCGCCAACACGCCGATCCTCAACCTGCGTGAGTCGGCCATCGGAGCGGAGCTGCAGCAGCGCAGCGCCTGGACCGCCGCCGTCGCGGCCGGCACCGCGAGTGCCTACCGGGTGGGCGGCACCGTCACGGTGAACGCGCCGAGCGGTGTCGCCGCGGAGGTCACCGTGCCCACCGGGACGGTGCAGCAGCAGTTGCTGGGCAGCAGCGCGGTCGGCAGCGCCTACGCCGGTGAGCTGTCCGGCTGGGTGAAGCCCGGGCTGCTGCAGAGCGCGGTGACGCTGAGGCTCAGCACGGCGGGCACGCCCGCCACCCCCGCCCCGGCACCGGCCGGCGGCACATCGGGCAGCACCGGGAAGACCCCGGCCCCCAGCACGGTCACCCCGCTGGTGCCGAACGGCGTGCTGCAACTGGTCCCGCTGACCGTGGCCGGTGTGGCCAAGCTGCTCACTGGCAAGTAGGCGGCCCGGCGTCGAGCCGTGGCACCACCGAGGGGCACCGGGGTCCGCGCGCGTCGCGCGCCCCCGGCGCCCCCGGTGGCTGCCGCCCGCCCGCGCACCGCCGGAGCGCGCCGACCACCACGACCTGCCGACCACCACGACTTGCCGACCACCACGACTTGCCGACCACCACGACTTGCCGACCACTCAGCACGCCGCGGCACGAGGGGGCTTGCAGCACCATGAACGGACCACCCGAGGTCACCCTGCTCACCGAGGGCACCTACCCCTACGCGCACGGCGGGGTGAGTGTCTGGTGCGACCAGCTCGTGCGCGGGATGCCCGACGTGCGGTTCCACGTCCTCGGCATCACCGGCAGCGGGAGTGAACCGCATGCCTGGGCGCTGCCGCCGAACGTCGCGTCGGTCAGCTCCGTCCCGCTGTGGGGGCGCACCCCGCAGGGGAAGGCGCCGCGCGGGCGCGCGCTGCGCCGGTTCCTGGCCGGCTACGAGCGCTTCCTGCTGTCGCTGCTCGACGCCGACTTCGAGCACCACTTCGCCGACGAGCTGTACGAGCTCGCCGAGTTCGCCCTCTCCGGCGGCTCCCTGTCCGCCGCGCTGCGCGGCGAGGACGCGCTGCGCTCGCTGCAGGCCCTGTGGCGGCGGCCGTTCCTGGCCACCCATCAGGCCCGGCCCACCGTGCACGACGCGCTGCAGGCCACCGACCTGCTGGAGCACGCGCTGCGGCCGCTGGCGGTGCAGCCGCCGAGCCGGGGTGTGGCGCACGCCGTCACCGGCGGCCTGGCGGTGCTGCCGGGGCTGACCGCCCGACGCTTCCACGGCGTTCCGCTGCTGCTCTCCGAACACGGCATCTACCTGCGGGAGCGTTATCTGAGCTATCGCAGCGCGCCGTACCGCTGGCCGGTCAAGGCGCTGATCCTCGGCTTCTTCCGGCTGCTCGCGACCGAGGGCTACCGGGGTGCGGACCTGATCACGCCGTGCAACCGCTACAACCGGCGCTGGGAGGAGCGCGGCGGCTGCGATCCGCAGCGGATCCGCACCGTCTACAACGGCGTCGACCCGGACCTGTTCCCCTTCGCCGGTCCCGAGCCCGAGGCACCGACCCTGAGCTGGGCCGGCCGGATCGACCCGATCAAGGACCTGGAGACGCTGATCGAGGCCTTCGCCCTGGTCCAGGCCGAGCTCCCGGACGCCCGGCTGCGGCTCTTCGGCGCCGCGCCGGCCGGCGGCGAGGTCTACCTGGAGCGGTGCCGGAAGCTGACGGTGGAGCTCGGCGTGGAGGAGGCCGTGGTCTTCGAGGGGCGGATCGACACCGTGCGGCACGCCTACGCGGCGGGCAGCGTGGTGATGCTGTCCAGCGTCTCCGAGGGCTTCCCGTTCAGCCTGATCGAGGCGATGGCCTGCGGCCGCCCCACCGTCTCCACCGACGTCGGCGGAGTACGCGAGGCGGTCGCCGACGCGGGCCTGGTGGTGCCGCCGCGCGAGCCGGAGGCGATGGCCCGGGCGGCGCTGGAGTTACTGCGGGACCGGCCCCGGCGGGCCGCCCTGGGGGAGGCGGCCCGCACCAGGGTGATCGACCGGTTCACCCTGGGACGCACGGTCGCCACCTTCCGCGGCGTCTATGAGGCGCTGGCGGCCGATCCGCGCTCGGCCGCCTGGTCCCCGTCGGCCGAACCGGCGCTGGCGAGGTGCTCGGCATGAGCGCGCACCTGGAACTGCTTCCGGGCCTGCGGCTGAGCCCGCTGGCACCGCGGCGGCCGCGACCGCCGCTCGCGGCCGTGCCGGTCGAGCGGGCGGCGGATCCGGTCGAGGAGGCGGCGCTGCGCTTCGGCGCGGTGGCCGCGACCGCGGTGCACCCCTTCGAGGTCGCCGCCGCCATCGAGGCCGAGGGGATGAGCGACCGTCAGGTCCAGCACCGGTACGGGCGCGTGGACGCCTTCCAGCTCGCCGAGGACCTCTACGCGGACACTCCGCGCAGCTACCCCGAGCCCGAGCAGGCGCCGTCCCCCTGGTCCGCGCCGCTGTCCCGCAGCCTGTTGCGCGGCGTCCTGTACGCGCTGCCCGGCCTGGCCTTCCCGCTCGCCGGGCCGCTGTTCGCCGGCCCGGCCGACGCCTGCGGGCTGCCGCACGGTGCCTTCGCGCTGGCGCTGTCCGTGCTGGTGCACTGGGCCTGGAACCAGGCGCTGGCCCATCGCACCCACACCTGGCTGGGCCGGGGCGGCAGCCGCGCCGCCGCCCGCTGCCTGCTGCTCGGGACCGGGACCGGGGTGATCCTCGGCTGGGGCGCCGCAGTGCTGGCCGCGCTGCTCTGGGAGCGGGGCAGTGCCGGGGTGCTGCTGTTCTGCCTGGCCCAGTCCTGCTCGATGGCCTTCTCCTGCGTCCTGCTGGTGCTGGGCCGTGAGTCGGTGCTGTTGCGGGCGCTCGCGCCGGGCGCGCTGTGCGGCGCGGCGGTGCTGCTGGGGCTGCTGCGGCCGTCGCCGCTCACCAGCGCACTGCTGCTGCTGTCGCTGGCGCTGACCTGCCGCGAGGCCCTGCGGGAGCTGAGCGTCCTGCGTGGCCGGGGAGCCCCGGAGGCCGGGTGGTCCGGTGCCGCCGTCGACCCGGTTCCGCCGTTGCGGGCCTCGCTGCCGCACGGGCTCTTCGGCGTCGCGATGTCGCTGCTCACGCTGGGCGTGGCGGTGCACGCGGGGCGGATCGACCCGGCCCCCACGGTGGCGCTCACGGTCAGCATGGGCCCGGCCGAGTGGCTGCTGTACGGCTACCGGGACCGGGTGCACGGGGCGCTGCGGCTGGCCAGGACGGTGCGGGGCTTCGCCCTGCTGTCGGCCGGATCCGTGCTGGTGGGGCTCGGCAGCTACCTGGGCGTGCTGGCCGTGCTCAGCGGTGCGATGGTCGCCGCCACCGCCGGTGACGGGCTCGGCCGACAGCTTCCCGCGCTGCTCGCGCTCGGCGCGGCGCTGTGGACCGCGCTGCTGCTGCAGGCCACCGGGGCGCTGTGGGCGGCCATCGGCGTCTGCCTGCCGGCGGCCCTTGCGGCTGTGGCAGGCGTGGCCGAGGGCCTGGTGGGAACGGTCGCCGCAGCGCTGCTGCTGCTGATCGCCTGCCGCACGCTGGGGCGGGTGACGGTGCACCGATGAGCGGCGATCCGTTGCGGACGGCCGGCGCGCTGCTGGTCCCCGCGTATATGCACCCCGGTGCCGAACCCGGGCCCTGGCGGGCGCTGCCGGCGTCGGCCGCGTCCCTGGCCGGGGTGATCCTCAACCCGGCCAGCGGCCCCGACCTGCGGCCCCGGCCGGAGTTCCAGGAGGTGGCGGCGGCACTGCGGGACGCCCGGGTACCGGTGCTCGGCTATGTCGACACCGCCTACGGCCGGCGCGGGCACCACGAGGTGACCCGGGAGGTCGCCGCGCACCGCGAGTGGTACCAGGTGGACGGTGTCTTCTTCGATCAGGTCTCCGCCGACGCCGACCTGCTGGCGCACTACCGCCGGCTCGCCATCGCGGCGCGTTCGCTGGACGCACTCCGGATCGTCCTCAACCCGGGCACGCACCCGGACGACGGCTACGCCGGGATCGCCGACCTGGTGATCACCTTCGAGGGCGACTGGGCGAGCTACCGCAGCGCCGCCGCGCCGCCGAGCTGGGTGGCCGCACATCCGCCGGAGCGCTTCGGCCACCTGGTGCACGGCTGCCCGGCGGCGCACTGCGCCGAGGTGGCGGCGCTGGCGGCGGAGCGGCACGCCGCGGTCAGCTACGCCACGCCGGGCAGTGGCGGCAACCCGTGGGGCGAGCTGATGCCGCAGCTTCTCGGTGCCGCCCCGGAGGTGATCGGGTGATGCGGGCCACCGCCGCGACCGCCGACGGTACCGCCCGCCGGGCAGCCGTCCGCCGGGCCGCCCGCGCCACGGTGAGCACCGCCGTCCTGGCGGTGCTGCTGCTCCTGGCCGGTTGCGACGCACCCGCCGCACGGCCACCGCAGTCGCCGTCACCGCCGTCCTCCGCGCGGCCGCCGTCCGGCACGGGCCCGGCACCGTCCGGCACCGTGCCCGGCCCGACCCCGACTCCGCCGACCACGACCCCGACGACCCCGGGCGCCGGCGGGACCCGCGGCGGCAGTGCGGACGGCGGCGCGGCCCGCTGGCAGCCGCGCCCCGGCACCAGCTGGCAGTGGCAGCTGACCGGTCCGGTGGACACCGGGGTCGACGCGGCGGTCTACGACGTCGACGGCTTCGACGTCGGCGCCGGTGTCGTCGCCACCCTGCACGCCGAGGGCCGGAAGGTCGTCTGCTACCTCAACGCCGGTGCCTACGAGGACTTCCGCCCGGACCACGGGCGGTACCCGTCCGCGCTGCTGGGAGCCGACAACGGCTGGCCGGGGGAGCGCTGGCTGGACATCCGTCAGCGCGCGCTGCTGGCCCCGCTGCTGTCGGCGCGCCTGGACATGTGCCGGGCCAAGGGCTTCGACGCGGTGGAGCCGGACAACGTCGACGGCTACACCAACGACACCGGCTTCCCGCTCACCGCCGACGACCAGCTGGCCTTCAACCGGATGGTGGCCGGACTCGCGCATGCCCGGGGGCTGGCCGTCGGCCTGAAGAACGACCTCGACCAGCTGCCCGACCTGGTCGGGGACTTCGACTTCGCCGTGGACGAGCAGTGCGCCGAGTTCCACGAGTGCGACGCGCTGACCCCCTTCGTCGCGGCCGGCAAGGCGGTGTTCGAGGCCGAGTACGCCCTGCCGACCAGCGATTTCTGCGCGGACGCGGCGCGGCTGCGGTTCAGCGCGATCCTGAAGCACCTCTCGCTGGACTCCTGGCGGGAGACCTGCTGACCGATGCACGCTCAGGCCGGAGCGGGACCGTCCCGATCCGATCAGATCGTCCCCGGCGTCCCGCCCTCTCGGTGAAATGACTGTTATGCCCGATGTGGGCGTGTACGGGGATGCCACTCGCACGGGTGACACCCAGCTGGTCTGCTGACGGACCTCCCGACCGGCTCGTTTCCTCGCATACGATGGCCACGCGGTGGTGTCGGTCTCCATCGCCCGTGCGCGGAAACCCAGTGCACAGCCCGCCCAGTGCCTCCCAGGCAAGGAGCCAGCCCACGTGTCCGTCTTCGACAAGATCCTGCGCGCAGGCGAAGGCAAGATCCTTCGCAAGCTGAACCGTATTGTCGCCCAGGTCAACTCCATCGAAGAGGACTTCGTCAACCTCACGGACGCCGAGCTGCGCGCACTCACCGCCGAGTACAAGGAGCGGTACGCGGACGGCGAGTCGCTGGACGACCTCCTCCCCGAGGCCTTCGCCACCGTGCGTGAGGCCGCCAAGCGCACCCTCGGGCAGCGGCACTACGACGTCCAGATCATGGGCGGCGCCGCCCTGCACTTCGGGTACGTCGCCGAGATGCGCACCGGTGAGGGCAAGACCCTGGTCGGCACCCTCCCCACCTACCTGAACGCGCTGTCCGGCAAGGGCGTGCACCTGATCACCACCAACGACTACCTCGCCGAGCGCGACTCGGAGTGGATGGGCCGGGTGCACCGCTTCCTCGACCTGGAGGTCGGCTGCATCCTGGCGAACATGTCGCCGACCGAGCGCCGCCAGCAGTACGGCTGCGACATCACCTACGGCACCAACAACGAGTTCGGCTTCGACTACCTCCGCGACAACATGGCGTGGTCGCAGGACGAACTGGTGCAGCGCGGCCACAACTTCGCGGTGGTCGACGAGGTCGACTCGATCCTGATCGACGAGGCCCGTACCCCGCTGATCATCTCCGGCCCGGCCGACCAGGCGACCAAGTGGTACGGCGACTTCGCCAAGCTGGTCAACCGCCTCAAGATCGACCGCGACTACGAGGTCGACGAGAAGAAGCGCACCGTCGGCGTGCTGGAGGAGGGCGTCACCCGGGTCGAGGACTACCTGGGCATCGACAACCTCTACGAGTCGGTGAACACCCCGCTGGTGGGCTTCCTGAACAACGCCATCAAGGCCAAGGAGCTCTACAAGAAGGACAAGGACTACGTCGTCATGAACGGCGAGGTCCTGATCGTCGACGAGCACACCGGCCGTGTGCTGGCCGGCCGTCGCTACAACGAGGGCATGCACCAGGCGATCGAGGCCAAGGAGGGGGTGGAGGTCCAGAACGAGAACCAGACCCTGGCCACCATCACCCTGCAGAACTTCTTCCGCCTGTACGACAAGCTCTCCGGGATGACCGGTACCGCGCAGACCGAGGCGGCCGAGTTCCACCAGATCTACAAGCTGGGCGTCGTCCCGATCCCGACCAACAAGGACCCGCGCCGGGTCGACCAGCCCGACCTGATCTACAAGTCCGAGCCGGCCAAGTTCGCGGCCGTGGTCGAGGACATCGTGGACAAGCACGAGAAGGGTCAGCCGATCCTGGTCGGCACCACCAGCGTGGAGAAGTCCGAGTACCTGTCGCAGGAGCTGCGCAAGCGCGGCGTCCAGCACGAGGTGCTCAACGCCAAGCAGCACGAGCGCGAGGCGCAGGTCGTCGCCCAGGCCGGTCGCCGGGGCGCGGTCACCGTGGCCACCAACATGGCCGGCCGAGGCACCGACATCATGCTGGGCGGCAACCCCGAGCACCTGGCCTCCGCCGAGCTGGCGCAGCGCGGCCTCTCCCCGGTGGACACTCCGGAGGAGTACGAGGCCGCCTGGGGCGACGCGCTGGAGAAGGCCAAGTCCGCGGTCAAGGCCGAGCAGGAGGAGGTCCAGGGCCTGGGCGGCCTCTACGTGCTGGGGACCGAGCGGCACGAGTCGCGCCGGATCGACAACCAGCTGCGCGGCCGTTCCGGCCGTCAGGGCGACCCGGGCGAGTCCCGCTTCTACCTCTCGCTGGGCGATGACCTGATGCGCCTGTTCAAGGCCGGCATGGTCGAGCGCGTGCTGTCGATGGCGAACGTCCCCGAGGACGTGCCGATCGAGTCCAAGATGGTGACCCGCGCCATCGCCTCCGCGCAGACCCAGGTCGAGCAGCAGAACTTCGAGATCCGCAAGAACGTCCTGAAGTACGACGAGGTGCTCAGCCGTCAGCGCGAGGTCATCTACGGCGAGCGCCGCCGGGTCCTGGAGGGCGAGGACCTGCGCGAGCAGATCGACCACTTCATGGACGACACCATCAACGCGTACGTGACCAACGCCACCGCCGACGGCTTCGCCGAGGACTGGGACCTGGACAAGCTCTGGACCGCGCTGGGCCAGCTCTACCCGATCAGCCTCTCGGTCGCAGACCTGGAGGACGAGAGCGGGGACCGCTCCTCGCTGACCGCGGAGCTGCTCGCCGAGGCCGTCAAGGAGGACCTGCACGCGAAGTACGTCGAGCGCGAGGAGCAGCTCGGCGAGAACGTGATGCGGGAGCTGGAGCGCCGGGTCGTGCTCTCGGTGCTGGACCGCCGCTGGCGCGAGCACCTCTACGAGATGGACTACCTCCAGGAGGGCATCGGCATGCGGGCGCTGGCCCAGCGTGACCCCCTGGTCGAGTACCAGCGTGAGGGCTTCGACATGTTCGCCGCCATGATGGAGGGCATCAAGGAGGAGTCCGTCGGCTACCTGTTCAACCTGGAGGTCCAGGTCGAGCAGCAGGTCGAGGAGGTCCCGGTGGACGCCGCCGCCGACGCGGTCCAGCTCGACAAGGCGCCTGAAGACGTCCGCCCGACCCTGCGCGCCAAGGGCCTGGAGGCCCCGCAGCGTCCGGACCGGCTGCACTACACCGCGCCCACGGTGGACGGCGAGGGCGGCGTGATCGAGGGCGACTTCGCCACCGGTGAGCCCGAGGACGCCGTGGACGGCGAGGGCGGCACCCGCGCCGAGCGCCGCAAGGCCGCCAAGGGCGGTCGTCGCCGCAAGAAGTGACGCCGCGGTAGAAGACGCCGCGGTACAGGACGCGGCAGTAGTACCGGCATGGCGGTTCACCACCTGGTTTCCAGGGCGGTGAACCGCCATGCCGGTTCCGGCCTGCGTGGCACCCGGCGCAGCTCCAGCCGGAAGGCCAGCATCTCCACCCGCTCGCCGAGTGCCACCGCCGCGGTGACCTCCAGGACGCCCGGCGCGGGGGAGTCGTCGAAGACCCGCCCCAGCACCGGCAGCGCGTCGCCCGGGCCGCGCAGCGCCCGCCGCCGGACCAGGGTGCGGACGTCGTCGTAGACGTCCTCGGTGGTCAGCGCGGCGAGCTGGTCGCAGACCCGGTGTCCGCTGAG
The DNA here is from genome assembly GCF_041262645.1 of Streptacidiphilus sp. EB129. NCBI lineage: Bacteria > Bacillati > Actinomycetota > Actinomycetes > Kitasatosporales > Streptomycetaceae > Streptacidiphilus > Streptacidiphilus sp. EB129. Next base: position 94,379 of record NZ_JBGCCS010000027.1, on the reverse strand, counting down.
CACCTCGACCAGCCGCCGGGCGTAGTGTCCGGCCAGCGCGTTGTCCCGGGTGCGGGTCGGTGCGGCGCCGCCGGGCCGGGCCCGGACCGCGCCCACGCCGTGCACCCGCCCCACCCGCACCCCGGTCGGCGCGGCGTTCTGTCGTGAGCTGTCGTGTCGTGAGCTGTCGTGGTGTGCGGTCTGGACCATGACGGTCACCCCCGTCGTCGTTGCCGGGTGCTGCCTGTGCCGACTGTGGTACCGGCTGGGGCGGACGGCGACAAGGGATCGGCACCGGTGTCGCCGAGAGCCGACAAGTTCACCTATCCGAGTGAAAACAAGCGCCTGAGCTGGGCTGATACCGCAGTGGTCGTACTCCCCCCTCGCCGGGGCCGATCACTGAGAGCGATCTGATCGCACTCAATCGGTTACTCTCCGAAGGCATTCGTGTGCGCCGATGAGCGACCCCCTGCGCCGCCTATGCTGGACGACGGAATCCATCCCCCTCCCTGTCACCCCGGAGCGCCCCGATGCGCGTGTACGTCCCCACCACCCTGAACGCACTCGCCCAGGCGCACGCCGACGGAATACTCGGCACCGCGCCGCTGCGGGCCTACGCGGTCACCCCGGCGCTGCGGGAGTGGTACCTGAGCGACGACATCGAGGAACTGGAGTACGCCGCCCTGGTGCGTGCCGCGCAGTCCTCGCTGCGGTTGCTGGCCGAGGACGCCAAGGCCCCGCGCCGCCGGGTGGTCGTCGCCCTGGACGTCCCGGACCAGGTGGTGGCCCTGCGGGTGGACGCCGAGCACCAGGACGCCGCCGCCGAGCTCGGCGCGGTGACCCTCACCGAGACGCTGCGGCTGGCCAAGGCCGCCGCGGTGCACGCCGACGCGGACGACCCCGAGGTGTGCGAGGACGTCGCGGCCGCGGCGGAGGCGGTGGCCGCGGCCGACGCCGGGGACGAGGACGCCCGCTTCACCGTCGACGGCGCGGAGGACCACGAGCTGATGTGGTTCGCGACCCAGGAGATCCCCTCCCTGTTGGCCTGACCGCCCCCGTCGCCGGGTACCGTGCGGACATGCGCGCACACCTGGTCTGGGACTGGAACGGCACCCTCTTCGACGACGTGGAGGCCGTGGTGGCGGCGAGCAACGCCGCCATGGCCGAGATCGACCTTGCCCCGCTGACGGTCGAGGAGTACCGCGAGCGCTACCGGATACCGGTCATCGACTTCTACGTGGCGTTGCTGGGTCGCCGGCCCTCGCCGGAGGAGTGGGAGCGGATGGACGCCTCGTTCCACCGTCACTACAGCGACCGCCGCGACGGCTGCGGGCTGACCGCCGGGGCCGAGCGGGTGCTGCGGGACTGGTCCGGATCGCAGTCGCTGCTGTCGATGTACGGGCACGCCGAGCTGGTGCCGCTGGTGCGGCGGTTCGGTCTGGAGCGGCACTTCCTGCGGGTCGACGGCCGGGTCAGCGCCGGCGGGCTCAGCGGCAAGTCCGAGCATCTGGCCCGGCATCTGGAGGCGCTCGCCGCCCACGGCGACATCGTGCCGAGCCGCACCGTGCTGATCGGCGACGTGGTGGACGACGCCAGGGCCGCGGCGCACGTCGGTGCGCACGCGGTGCTCTTCGCCGGCGGCGCGCATGCCCGCAGGGACCTGGAGGCCGTCGGAGTTCCGGTGGCCGACACTCTCGACGAGGCCGTCGGCTACGCCAGAGAACTGGTCGAATCATGACAGCATGACCGATATGGACGCTGTCACGCAGGTTCCGGTACCCGTGAACGAGCCCATCCACGGGTACGCCCCCGGCAGCCCCGAGCGGGCCCGGATCGAGGCGGAGCTGACCCGGCAGGCGGGGGAGTTCGCAACGCTGTCGATGACCGTCGGCGGGGTGCAGCGGATGGGCGGCGGGACCCGGATCGAGGTGGCGCAGCCGCACCACCACAGCGCCAAGCTGGGCGTCATGGGCAATGCCACCCGCGAGGACGCCCAGCTGGCGGTGGACGCCGCGCTCGCCGCGGCCCCCGGCTGGCGCGAGCTGTCCTTCGACGACCGGGCCGCGATCTTCCTGCGGGCCGCCGACCTGCTGGCCGGGCCCTGGCGGGAGACCCTGGCTGCGGCGACCATGCTGGGCCAGTCCAAGACCGTGCAGCAGGCCGAGATCGACGCGCCCTGCGAACTGGTGGACTTCTGGCGCTGGAACGTGCACTTCGCCCGCAGGCTGCTGGAGGAGCAGCCGGTCAGCGGCCCGGGGGTGTGGAACCGCAGCGACCACCGGCCGCTGGAGGGGTTCGTCCTGGCGATCACGCCGTTCAACTTCACCGCCATCGCCGGGAACCTGCCCACCGCGCCGGCGCTGATGGGCAACACGGTGGTCTGGAAGCCGTCGCCGACGCAGACCCTGTCCGCCTGGTACACCCTGCGGCTGCTGGAGGCGGCCGGGCTGCCGCCCGGCGTGGTCAACCTGGTCACCGGGGACGGGCAGGCGCTGTCGCAGGTGGCGCTGAGCCACCCGGCGCTGGCCGGGATCCACTTCACCGGGTCGACCGGCACCTTCCAGCAGCTGTGGCGGACCGTCGGCGCCAACATCTCCGGCTACCGGGCCTATCCGCGCCTGGTCGGCGAGACCGGCGGCAAGGACTTCGTGGTCGCCCACCCCAGCGCGGACCCGGCGGTGCTGCGTACCGCGCTGATCCGCGGCGCCTTCGAGTACCAGGGCCAGAAGTGCTCCGCCGCGTCCCGCGCCTACGTCCCGCGCAGCGTCTGGCGGGCGATGAAGGACGACTTCCTGGACCAGGTGCGCGGGCTCAGCGTCGGGGACGTCACCGACTTCTCCAACTTCATGGGCGCGCTGATCGACGAGCGGGCCTACGCCAGGAACCGGGACGTGCTGGACCGGGCCCGGAACGACCACAGCCTGGATCTGGTGGCCGGCGGCCACTGCGACGACGCCATCGGCTACTTCGTCAGCCCCACCGTGGTGATGGCCACCGACCCCCGGCACGAGATGTTCTCCACCGAGTACTTCGGGCCGGTGCTGGCCGTGCACGTCTTCGAGGACGGCCGCTGGCAGCAGACCCTGGAGCAACTGGAGTCGGTCGCACCCTACGCGCTGACCGGCGCGGTGATCGCCCAGGACCGGGCGGCGATCAGCGGGGCGCTGCGCACGCTGCGTTTCGCGGCGGGCAACTTCTACGTCAACGACAAGCCGACCGGTGCGGTCGTCGGCCAGCAGCCCTTCGGCGGCGGGCGGGCCTCGGGCACCAACGACAAGGCGGGCTCCGCGCAGAACCTGCTGCGCTGGACCTCGACCAGGTCGATCAAGGAGACCTTCGTACCGCCCACCGACCACCGCTATCCGCACATGCGATGACGGTGCGTGTCCGGACGAAGGCGCTGCCCCGGCGGAACTCTCCCGGCAAGGGTGCCTTCTTGGACAACCCGTACAGCGCGGACCAAAGATCCTGACGCAGTGCACCGATCCGGCCCCTGACACTGCCCCCTACCCCGGTTAGGCTCGCCGGGAAACCTCGCGGAAGCGCGAAGTTCACCGGGGCATTCGCGTCCGTAACCGGACATGCGGAAGGATACGGACAGACCCGGTGAACGCGTGCGACACGTGGGACACGTACACCACCGAGTCACGCAACGGCGCGCGACAGGAGCCAGATAGCCATGCAGACCCAGCTGGACGCAGCGAAGGCCGAACTGCTCAGCAAGGCAACCGCCCAGGGTGACCGCCAGGGTGCCCAGGCGACGGGGATGGGCGACGGCGCCCTCTCCGCCTACCTGAAGCACTACTACCTGCACACCGCCCCCGAGGACCTGCTCGACCGGGAGCCGGTCGACGTCTTCGGCGCGGCGGCCTCCCACCACCGCCTGGCGGCGCACCGCCCGCAGGGCACCGCCGAGGTCCGGGTGCACACCCCCACGGCGGAGGAGAACGGGTGGTCCTGCGGCCACACCGTGGTGGAGATCGTCACCGACGACATGCCCTTCCTGGTCGACTCGGTCACCAACGAGCTCTCCCGCCAGGACCGGGCCATCCACGTGGTGATCCACCCGCAGCTCCTGGTCCGCCGTGACATCACCGGCAAGCTCCTGGAGATCCTGGACATCGACGCCTGTGCGGCGACCGGGCCCGACGCGCCGCAGGACGCCCAGCTCGAGTCCTGGATGCACATCGAGATCGACCGCGAGACCAACCGCGACGATCTGCGTGCCATCGAGGGCGACCTGCGCCGCGTCCTCGGTGACGTCCGCGAGGTCGTCGAGGACTGGGGCAAGATGCGCGACGGCGCGCTGCGGCTGGCCGAGAACCTGGGCGAGGCCCCGCCGGCGAAGATCCCGGCCACCGAGGTCGCCGAGGCCCAGGAGCTGCTGCGCTGGCTCTCCTCCGACCACTTCACCTTCCTCGGCTACCGCGAGTACGACCTGGTGCAGAACGAGGAGGGGGACGACCTGCTGCGGGCCGTCCCCGGTACCGGCCTGGGCGTCCTGCGCTCCGACCCGCGCGCGCACGCCCACGCCGGCGACACCATGTCCTCCGCCGCGTTCAGCCGGCTGACCGCGACCTCGCGGACCAAGGCGCGCGAGAAGAAGCTGCTGATCCTGACCAAGGCCAACAGCCGCTCCACCGTGCACCGCCCGTCCTACCTGGACTACGTGGGCGTCAAGAAGTTCGACGCGGACGGCAACGTGGTCGGCGAGCGCCGCTTCCTCGGCCTGTTCGACGCCGCCGCCTACAACGAGTCGGTCGGCCGCATCCCGGTGGTGCGCCGCAAGGTCCAGCAGGTCGTCGCCGGGTCCGGCTTCACCCCCGAGAGCCACGACGCCCGGGACCTGGTCCAGATCCTGGAGAACTACCCGCGCGACGAGCTGTTCCAGACGCCCGCCGACGAGCTGCTCCAGGTTGCGCTGAACGTCCTCTACCTGCAGGAGCGCCGCAAGCTGCGGCTGTTCCTGCGCCAGGACGAGTACGGCCGCTACTTCTCCGCGCTGGTCTACCTGCCCCGTGACCGCTACACCACCCGGGTGCGGCTGCGGCTGATGGACCTGCTGATGCGGGAGCTCGACGGCACCACCATCGACTACACCGTCTGGAACACCGAGTCGGTGCTGGCCCGGCTGCACTTCGTGATCCGGGTGGCGCCCGGCAGCGAGCTGCCGAAGCTCTCCGACGCCGACGTGGAGCGGCTGGAGGCCAAGCTCGCCGAGGCGGCCCGCTCCTGGATGGACGGTTTCGGCGAGGTGCTCACCCGCGAGTGCGGCGAGGAGCGCGCGTCCGAGATCCTGCACCGGTACGCCAACGCCTTCCCGGACGGTTACCGCGCGGACTTCACCGCGGCCACCGCCGTCGCCGACCTGCGCCGGCTGGAGTCGCTGACCGGTCCCACCGACTTCCGGCTCAACCTCTACCAGCCGGTCGACGCCGACGACGACCACCGCCGCTTCAAGATCTACTGGGTCGGCGGTTCGGTCTCGCTGAGCGACGTGCTGCCGGTGCTGCAGCGCCTCGGCGTCGAGGTGCTCGACGAGCACCCGTACGAGCTGCGCCGCAGCGACGGCACGGTGGCCTGGGTCTACGACTTCGGGCTGCGGCTGCGTCCGGAGGTGGCCTCCCAGCTCAACGAGGACGGCCGGGACCGCTTCCAGGAGGCCTTCGCCGCCGCCTGGACCGGCAAGGCCGAGAACGACGGCTTCAACTCGCTGATCCTGCGCGCCGGTCTGACCTGGCGTCAGGCCGTGGTGCTGCGCGCCTACGCCAAGTACCTGAGGCAGGCCGGGTCGACCTTTTCGCAGGACTACGTCGAGGACGCGCTCACCAACAACGTCCACACCACCCGGCTGCTGGTCAACCTGTTCGAGGCGCGGCTCTCGCCGGCCCACCGCTCCGGCGCGGACGAGCTGACCGACGGCATCCTGGAGGAGCTGGACGGCGCGCTCGACCAGGTGGTCAGCCTGGACGAGGACCGGATCCTGCGCTCCTTCCTCAGCATGATCAAGGCGACGCTGCGGACCAACTTCTTCCAGCGCGACCCGCAGACCGGTGAGCCGCACGCCTACGTGTCGATGAAGTTCGACCCGCAGGCCATCCCCGACCTGCCCGCGCCCCGCCCGGCCTACGAGATCTGGGTCTACTCGCCGCAGGTCGAGGGCGTGCACCTGCGCTTCGGCAAGGTCGCCCGAGGCGGGCTGCGCTGGTCCGACCGCCGCGAGGACTTCCGCACCGAGGTGCTGGGCCTGGTCAAGGCGCAGATGGTGAAGAACACCGTGATCGTGCCGGTCGGCTCCAAGGGCGGCTTCGTCGCCAAGCAGCTGCCGGACCCGTCGCTGGACCGGGCCGCCTGGCTGGCCGAGGGCATCGCGTCCTACAAGACCTTCATCTCCGGCCTGCTGGACATCACCGACAACCTGATCGCCGGTCAGGGCGTGGTGCCGCCCAAGGACGTGGTGCGGCACGACGGCGACGACACCTACCTGGTGGTCGCCGCCGACAAGGGCACCGCGACCTTCTCCGACATCGCCAACGAGGTCGCCGAGTCCTACGGCTTCTGGCTGGGTGACGCCTTCGCCTCCGGCGGCTCCGCCGGCTACGACCACAAGGGCATGGGCATCACCGCCAAGGGCGCCTGGGAGTCGGTGAAGCGGCACTTCCGCGAGCTGGGCCACGACACCCAGTCCGAGGACTTCACCGTGGTCGGCGTCGGCGACATGTCCGGCGACGTCTTCGGCAACGGGATGCTGCTCAGCGAGCACATCCGGCTGGTCGCGGCCTTCGACCACCGCAACATCTTCGTCGACCCCGCCCCGGACGCGGCCGCCTCCTTCGTGGAGCGCAGGCGGCTGTTCGACCTGCCGCGCAGCTCCTGGGAGGACTACGACGCCAAGCTGATCTCGGCCGGCGGCGGGATCTTCCCGCGCAGCGCCAAGTCGATCATGATCACCCCGCAGATGCGGGCCGCGCTGGGCATCGCGGACGGGGTCAGCCGGCTCACCCCGGCCGAGCTGATGAAGGCGATCCTGCTGTCCCCGGTCGACCTGCTGTGGAACGGCGGCATCGGCACCTACATCAAGGCCGCCACCGAGAACAACGCCGAGGTCGGCGACAAGGCCAACGACGCCATCCGGGTCAACGGCGCCGACCTGCGGGTCAAGGTGCTGGGCGAGGGCGGCAACCTGGGCGCCACCCAGCTGGGCCGGATCGAGTTCGCCCTGAACGGCGGCGCGGTGAACACCGACGCCATCGACAACTCGGCCGGCGTGGACACCTCCGACCACGAGGTGAACATCAAGATCCTGCTCAACCGGGTCGTCGCCGACGGCGACATGACGGTCAAGCAGCGCAACGCGCTGCTGGCCGAGATGACCGACGAGGTCGGCGCGCACGTGCTGACCAACAACTACGCGCAGAACGTCGCCCTGGCCAACGCCCACGCACAGGCGGCGAGCATGCTCGACGTCCACGCGCGGATGATGCGCCGGCTGGTCGCGGACGGCCACCTCAACCGGGCCCTGGAGTTCCTGCCCAACGGCTCGCAGATCCGCGAGCGCGCGGCGGCCGGCCGCGGGCTGACCCAGCCCGAGCTGTCGGTGCTGCTCGCCTACGTCAAGATCACCCTGGCGGACGAGATCCTCGCGTCCGACCTGCCCGAGGACGCCTACGTCCAGGGCAAGCTGCACCGCTACTTCCCGCAGCAGCTGCAGAGCGCCTTCGGGGAGCAGATCGACGCGCACGCCCTGCACCGCGAGATCATCACCACGGTGCTGGTCAACGAGACCGTCAACCGCGGCGGCTCCACCTTCGCCTTCCGGCTGAAGGAGGAGACCGGGGCGACGTACGAGGAGATCGTGCGCTCGCACACCGCGGCCCGGGCGATCTTCGACCTCAAGGGCATCTGGGCCGAGATCGAGGCCCTGGACACCAGGGTCCCGGCCGAGGTGCAGACCCGGATGCGGCTGCACAGCCGCCGCCTGGTCGAGCGCGCCACCCGCTGGCTGCTCAACAACGTCCGCCAGCCGCTGGACATCGCCGAGACCATCGAGGCGTTCCGGGAGCGCTGCAACCAGGTCTGGGGCCTGCTGCCGGACGTGCTGCGCGGCTCCGACCGCGAGTGGTTCGACTCCGTGTACGCGGAGCTGGCCGCCGCGGGCGTGCCGGTCACGCTGGCGGTCCGGGTCGCCGGACTCTCCTCCGCCTTCCCGTCGCTGGACGTCGTCGAGGTCGCCGACCGGACCAAGCAGGACGTCCGGACCGTCGCCGAGGTCTACTACGACCTCGCCGACCGGCTGACGATCACCGGCCTGCTGGACCGGATCATCGAACTGCCCCGCGGTGACCGCTGGCAGTCGATGGCGCGGGCCGCGATCCGCGAGGACCTCTTCGCCGCGCACGCGGTGCTGACCGCCGAACTGCTCGGCCACGGCACCGCGGAGTCCACCCCGGAGGAGCGTTTCGAGGCCTGGGTCGGCACCAACGCCACCCTGGTCAACCGGGCCCGGACCACGCTCGACGACATAAGGAGTGCGGAGTCCTACGACCTCGCGAACCTCAGCGTCGCGATGCGGACCTTCCGTACCCTGCTGCGCACCGGGTCGATGCGCTGATCCGTCGGCGCCGACCGGTCACCGGGGGCGCGTACCCGGCTCGTTGGAGCCGAGTACGCGCCCCCGGTCCGTGCGTTCCTCCGTGCACTCTGGTGTCTCCCCTCAAGCCCGTCGCGTTCACCGGGTGAACGCTGCGCGATCCCTTGGCGCGCGCGTCCGTGCAAGTTATGGTCCAGTTCTTGCTGCACGGAACGGAACCGACCGGCAATCGATTCGGGGACGCGCGATCTGACAGGGCAGTCGACTTCCCTCAAGGAGGCTTGCACGTATGCATACGCATGTCGGCAGGGGCGGGGGGTGGCGCACCCGGAGACTGCTCGCGGTCGGGGCGGCCACCACGGTGGCGCTGGTCGCGGCGGGCTGTTCGAACAGCTCGTCCCCGGGTGGCGGCGGCAGTTCGGGCGCGGCGCCGACCCTCACCGGGAACTGCGCCCAGTACCAGGCCTACGCCGGGCACTCCGGCACCACCGTCACCATGTTCGCGTCGATCCTCAGCCCCGAGTCCGACTCCTTGCAGACCTCCTGGAAGCAGTTCAGCGACTGCACCGGGATCAAGATCTCCTATGAGGGCTCCAACGACTTCGAGTCCCAGCTGCCGGTGCGGGTCAGCGGCGGCAACGCCCCCGACCTGGCGATCATCCCGCAGCCCGGGTTGCTGGCGCAGATGGTCAAGACCGGCAAGGTCGCCAAGCCCCCGGCGCAGACCGTCACCAACGAGGACCAGTGGGCGCCGATCTGGAAGACCTACGGCTCGGTCGACGGCACCTTCTACGCGGCGCCGATGAGCGCCAACATGAAGTCCCTGGTCTGGTACTCGCCGAAGGCCTTCGCCGCGGCCGGCTACCAGGTGCCGACCACCTGGGCGCAGATGATGGCGCTCAGCGACACCATCGCCAAGGCGGGCAAGAACAAGCCCTGGTGCGGCGGGATCGGTTCGGGCACGGCGACCGGCTGGCCGGCCACCGACTGGGTCGAGGAGGTGGTGCTGGGCAAGTACGGCGGTGACGTCTACGACCAGTGGGTCAGCCACCAGGTCAAGTTCAGCGACCCGAAGATCATCGACGCGATGAACATCGTGCAGGGCTGGATGCACAACCCGGCGTATGTCAACGGCGGCTTCGGCGACGTCAGTTCGATCGCCACCACCACCTTCCAGGACGCCGGCACGCCCATCCTCACCGGCAAGTGCTCGATGCTGCAGCAGGCGTCCTTCTACGAGGCGCAGTGGCCCAAGGGCACCGCCATCGGCCCGTCCGGCGACATCTGGGCCTTCAAGCTGCCCGCCGTCGACCCGTCCGTCACCACGCCGGTCGAGGGCGGCGGCGAGTTCGTGGCCGCGTTCTCCAGCCGGCCCGAGGTGCAGGCGGTGCAGAACTACCTGTCCACGGCCGCCTGGGCGACCGCGCGGGTCAAGGTCGCGCCGGGCTGGGTCTCCGCCAACAAGGGCGTCGACCCGGCCACCTACACCGACCCGATCGACCAGCTCTCGGCGAAGTACCTCACCGACCCGAGCGCGACCTTCCGCTTCGACGCCTCCGACATGATGCCGGCGGCGGTCGGCTCCGGGCAGGAGTGGAAGTCGTTCACCGCCTGGTTCGCGCAGAACCAGTCGGTCCAGAAGACCGCGGCCGACACCGACGCGGCCTGGCCGCAGTGATGACGCCGCGCCGGTCCGCGCGGACCGGCCCAGCCCCGGCATGACAGCGTGCCGCCGGAGTCGCGGGCTCCGGCGGCACGTCCTTCCCGACCCCAAGGAGCGCGACGCGTATGTGGGCTGACACGCTGACCAAGTTCGGCAACGCCGCCGGCGCCGTCGTGGTCTTCGTGGCCGTGCTGCTGATCATCTTCTACGCGGCCGGCCGGGCCTCCGGCCGGCTCTCCAAACCCCTCGCCGTCGGGATCCTGCTGGGCCCCGCCCTGCTGCTGCTCCTGGTCGGCCTGGTGATCCCCGCCGTCCGCACCGTCTATCTGAGCTTCTACAACGACGACAGCACCCGGCTCCTCGGCGGGAAGAACTACACCTGGGCGTTCACCACCAGCGACATCCAGCAGGTGCTGCTGAACACGCTGCTGTGGATCGTGGTCGCCCCGGTCGCCGCGACCGCGCTCGGCCTGGTACTGGCCCTGCTGGTGGACCGGCTGAAGCGGCAGGCTCTCTACAAGGCGCTGATCTTCATGCCGATGGCGATCTCCTTCGTCGGCGCGAGCATCATCTGGAAGTTCGTCTACAACTACCGGGATCCCTCCCAGCCGCAGATCGGACTGCTCAGCCAGATCTGCATCTGGCTGGGCTGGCGCAGTCCGCCCAACTGGATCCTGGACCACCCGCTGAACAACTTCCTGCTGATGGTGATCATGGTCTGGGTGCAGACCGGGTTCGCCATGGTGGTGCTCTCCGCCGCGATCAAGGCGATCCCCGACGAGATCACCGAAGCGGCGGTGCTGGACGGGGCCCGCGGCTTCCAGCTGTTCCGGCTGATCACCATCCCGATGATCCGCAACACCCTGGTGGTGGTGCTCACCACGGTCATGATCACGACACTTAAACTCTTCGACATCATCCGCACCATGACCGGCGGCAACTTCGGCACCCAGGTACTGGCCAACGCCATGTACTCGCAGTCCTTCGAGCAGTACAACATCGGCCGGGGGAGCGCGCTCGCGGTGATCCTCTTCGTCGCCGTGCTGCCGCTCGTGGGCTACAACATCGTCCAGCTGCGCAGGGAGCGTGCCAACCGATGAGTGAGGGCATCGTCGACGCGGAGGCGGCCGAGCCGGCCTCCGGCGGTAACCCGGCCTCCTCCGGCAGGTCGGCCTCCGGCGGTCGTACCCGCAACCAGGCCGGGGCCAAGGCCGTGCGCCGGGCGTTCAGCAGCCCGGTCGCGTCCCTCCTGGTGGTCCTGCTCACCGCGGTGTGGACGATCCCGACCCTGGGCCTGCTCGCCACCTCGCTGCGCCCGCAGGCCGACGTGGCCTCCTCCGGCTGGTGGACCTTCTTCAGCCATCCGGGGATCACCCTGGCCAACTACCACGACGCGCTGTTCAACGGCGGATTCGGGGTCAGCAACGGCCTGATGCCCTATCTGGTCAACTCGGTGGCGATCACCGTCCCGGCCACGATCTTCCCGCTGGCCATCGCGTCCATGGCCGCGTACGTGCTGGCCTGGGTCCGGTTCCGGGGCAGTGACGTGATCTTCTTCGTCATCTTCGCGCTGCAGGTGGTGCCGCTGCAGATGGCGCTGGTGCCGCTGCTGCAGCTGTACTCGGGCGGAGCGCACGTCGGCAGCACCACGGTCTTCCCCAGCCTGGGGCTGGGTGGGACCTACGCGCCGGTGTGGATCTCGCACACCATGTTCGCGCTGCCGCTGGCCGTGTTCCTGCTGCACAACTTCATCGCCCAGCTGCCCACCGACCTCATCGAGGCGGCCCGGGTGGACGGCGCGAGCCACTTCCGGGTGTTCCGCTCGATCGTGCTGCCACTGGCCACCCCGGCGCTGGCCTCGTTCGCCATCTTCCAGTTCCTGTGGGTCTGGAACGACCTGCTGGTGGCGCTGACCTTCGCCGGCGGGACACCGGAGGTCGCCCCGCTCACCGTCCGGCTCGCCCAGCTGTCCGGTTCCTTCGGCGACCACTGGGAGATCCTGACGGCCGGCGCCTTCATCTCCATCGTCATCCCGCTGGGGGTGTTCTTCGGTCTCCAGCGGTACTTCGTCCGGGGCCTGCTGGCGGGCTCGGTCAAGGGCTGACCGGCTGGCTCTCGGCCCGCTGCATGGCGCTGGCCAGCAGCGCCAGGTCGGTCGGGCCGTTGCCCAGCTCGCGGACCGGGCGCCGGGCCGGCGGATCGCCCATCGCGGCCCAGTCCAGCGGCACCACGGTCGGACGCAGCGTCGCGGTCCGCGGGATCCTGCCGCTGACCCTTGCGGCCTGAAAGGCCGTCACCCCGCCGTCCGGATCCCGCAGATAGCCACGGCCGGGGCGGTCGTCGGCGAGCGCGGCCGCGTCCTCGACATGGATCAGCAGCGCGGACAGCCGGGCATCGTCGGTGCGCAGCGCGATCCGCAGCTGCGCCGCCTCGTCCAGGTCGGAGCCGCTGCTGCGGTCCGGGCGGCCGGTGGCGACGGCGAGGTGGACGCCCAGCCGCGGGCCGCGCAGCGCCACCGCGTCCAGCGCGGCGGCCAGGGCGGCCCGTTCCGCTCCCGGGGCGAGCAGCTCGTCGTGGTCGTCCACCACCACCAGCAGGTGCGGCGGCGGGGTGGTGGCCACCGCGAGCGGGCCGGTCGGCGGCTGCGGCCGGCCGTGGTCCTGGCCGCGGGCGTGGCCGCCGCCGTGGTCGTCGGCGGGGCGGCGGGGCGCGGCGAAGCGGGCCAGCGCCCGCTCGGCGTGCCAGGAGGCGAAGGAGCGCCCCTCCAGCAGCGTGTCGCGCCGGTCCAGCTCGGCGAGAAGGGACCGCGCGGTGTGCAGCAGCCGGGCCGGATCGGTGCCGTCCACATGGTCGGCCACATGCGGCAGTTCCACGCAGGGCCGCAGACCGTCGGCCGGATCGGACGGGGCCCGGCCCTCGATCAGGAGTATGCCGAGCCGGTCCGGGCGTTCGGCGACGGCGAGCGAGGCGACCAGGGTGCGCAGCAGCTCGGTCCGGCCGGAGCCGGGGGCGCCGCCGATCAGCAGATGGTCCGTCAGGTCGAGACCGCAGGGGCCGTCCCGGTCCGCGCCGATCAGGGCGGACGGCAGTTGGCCCGAGGCGACCTGGAGCTCCGCCCAGCGGCTGGAGAGCTTGGCGGGGGTGACCAGGTCGAGGCCGAGCAGCTCCAGCAGGCGGGGGGCCTCGGGCAGGACGCCCCGGCCCGGCCTGTGGTTGCCGTCCGGCTCGCGGAGCGGGGCCAGCGCCCGGGCCAGCCGCTCGGCCCAGGCGGGGGCGACGGCGTCGAGGGCGATGCCCTCCAGCAGTTCGTGTTCGGGCGCGGCCCGGTGCTGGCCGCCGGTCGGGGCGGCCGGGTCGGTCGGTCGCAGCGCCGGGCGCTCCAGCGTGAGCAGCGTGCCCACCTCGCCGCTGACGGCGGCGGTGGCGGCGCAGCCGTGCGGCAGCAGCTCGGGGCGTTCGGCCAGGCAGACCACGTGCACCCCCCGGGCCGGGCCGTGGGCCAGCAGCAGGTCCAGCGCGCTGCGGGCGGCCGGGCTGCCCGGGTCGCCGTCCACCACCAGGACGGTCAGCGGCCCCCCGGCGCGCGGGTGCCGCGGGCCGGCGGCGGTGGTCGCGGAGAGCCCGGCGCTGTCGGGCGTGGCGGCGGTGGGGGCCGTGGCCCGGGAGGCGGCCAGGGGCTGCGCCGGGACCTGGGCGGCCGGGCCGCTCCCGGCACGGTCCGCTCCGCGGCCCGAGGCGGTGGGGCCGGCCGCGGCGGCCCGGTGCGCGGCGGCGCCTTCGGCGCCGGTGCCCGGGGTGGCGGAGGCGGAGGGCGCGGCCCCGGCGGACCCGGGCGCGGTGAGACCGACGGTGGTGCCCAGCTCGGTCACCCGGGCCAGTGCCTGGGCCGGGTCCAGGGCGGTGAGCAGCCGGCAGGGCTGGCCGTGGCCGGGACGCAGCTGCGGCAGCCAGTACAGCCAGGACCAGGTCTCGGCACGCTGCTGGACCGGGTGTGCCGGGTCCGCGGCGACCAGGACCAGTTCCAGCACGTTCGGGCCGTGCAGCACCGCGAGCTGGGCCAGCAGCGAGCGGGCCAGCCCGGTGAGCCGGGGCCGCGGGCCGGTGAGGCCCAGGCTGCCGGTGGCGCGCAGGTCGAAGCTGACCGGCACCGCCGGCAGGCCGACGGTGCCGAGGCGCAGCGACAGCGCGTCGGGGTGGTCCGCGCCGCGCTCCCAGAGCCGGGGCCCGGGGCCGAGTGCGGTGTGCAGCAGCTCGGCCGGGTCGGGCCAGCGGGTCGGGTCGACCGGCGGCAGCGGCCGGGACGGCGGCAGCCGCAGGCCGTGCGGCGGGGTGGCACCGGGGCCGGGGACGGGTGCGGGCGCGGCGGCGGGCTCGGCCCGGCCGCGCAGCAGCCGCTCGCCCTTGCGGACCAGCAGCCCGCGCGCACGGGCGCCCAGTGGCCGGGGCGCCGGGGCGGGCTCGGCTCCGGTGCCGGTGGCGGTCGGTCCGCCGGGCCCGGCCGGGGCGGCGGCGAGTATCGGGGCGACCTGGACCAGGCCCTGCCCGTCCGGGAGCAGGTCGGCGCGGGCTGCGGCCCGGCCGGGGGCGATCTGCAGGGTCGATTCGCCGAGCCCGATCAGCGCGCCGGGCGGGACCGGGTACGGGTCGGCGCCCACCGGCAGTCCGTCCAGCGTGGTGCCGTTGGTGGAGCCGAGGTCGGCGACGCTGACCCGGCCGTCGGCGGAGACCTCCAGCGCGAGGTGGAACCGGGAGACGTCCGGGTCGTCCAGCGGGACGTCGGCGTCCGCCGAGCGGCCCACCCGGACCCGGCCGACGTGCAGCAGATGGATCCCGCCGCAGTCGGGGCCGCCGACCACCCGCAGCTCGGCCGGGGAGCCGGCCGCGTCCAGCTCCGGCACATGGTCCGGGTCGGGCTCGTCCAGCCGCAGCACCGCGCCGTCCACCAGCGGCGGATGCCCGAGCACCGCGCGCTCGTCGAGCCGCTGGTCACCCGAATAGAGGTGGACATGGGTCGCGGACCGCCCGCGCGCGCCGGAGCGCGCCCCCACCGCTCCCGCGAGGGCCACCGCGACCGCGCCGAGACTGGTCCCGGCCGGGGCCGTGACCAGGACGTCGGCGGCATGCGTGCGCGCCGACGGACCCCCGTCGCGCGCCGCGAGCACGCTCAGCCGGATCTGCATCGCCCCTCGGCCCCTTCCCTCCAGCACATGCCGGTCGGCACATGCCCGCCCACCCGTCCCACATCCGGCCGGCGGACCCAACGAGCGGCCACCGCAGGCGGAGTGGGCGCCACGCGCCTGAGGGCATCCTCCCATCCGCCACCGACAACTCGCTCCCGGCACCCGATCCAGTGATCTTGGGAACTTACGGCACCCCGGAGGACGTCCTCGGGGTAGGGGCCTAGTGTTGGCTCGAACACGGGTCTGCAGGCGGGACCCGGGCGTCCTGGACGCACCGGCCGTACCCGGCCGGAGCGCGGCCAGGTACGGCCAGGCACGGGAAACACACGGCACAGAGCTGGAGCGGGACCGGGGGGACCGGTCGCCTACGGCGCGGATGCAGGACTGAGGAGCGCGCGGGTGCGGCCGGTTGGCAGTAAGTACCTCCTGGAGGAGCCGCTGGGACGCGGCGCCACCGGCACCGTCTGGCGCGCCCTGGTCAGGGACGAGGGCACCGGCGGCCCGACCGGCCAGCAGGTCGCGATCAAGGTGCTCAAGGAGGAGCTGGCCCAGGACCCGGACGTGGTGATGCGCTTCCTGCGGGAGCGCTCGGTGCTGCTGCGCCTGGTCCACCCCAACATCGTCCGGATCCGGGACCTGGTCGTCGAGGGCGAGCTGCTGGCCCTGGTGATGGACCTGGTCGACGGCCCCGACCTGCACCGCTACCTGCGGGCCCACGGCCCGCTCAGCCCGGTCGCCGGCTCGCTGCTGATGGCCCAGATCGCCGACGCGCTGGCCGCCAGCCACGCGGACGGCGTGGTGCACCGGGACCTCAAGCCCGCGAACGTGCTGCTGGCCACGGTCCGCACGGAGGACGGCGGCGAGCGGATGCATCCGCTGCTGACCGACTTCGGCATCGCCCGGCTGGCCGACTCGCCCGGTCTCACCCGCACCCACGAGTTCGTCGGCACCCCCGCCTACATCGCCCCGGAGTCCGCAGAGGGCCGCCCGCAGTCCGAGGCGGTGGACATCTACGGCGCCGGGATCATGCTCTACGAGCTGAGCACCGGCCGGCCGCCGTTCCACGGCGACGGGCCGCTGCAGATCCTGCAGGCGCACCTGTCGCAGGAGCCGGAGCGGCCGCGCAACCTGCCCGAGCCGCTGTGGTCGGTGATCGAGGCCTGCCTGCGCAAGGACCCGTCGCAGCGGCCCGATGCCGTGCTGCTGGCGACCGCGCTGCGTACGGTCGCGGCCGGGGTGGGCGTGCACGCCACTCCGGCCCGGATCGACGCCGCGCTGGCGGTCGCCGAACTGCTCGCGCCGGCGCCGGTGCCGTTCGTGCCCGGCAGCCAGGAGCCGACGCTGCCGCGCGGGATGCAGTTCGACCCGGGCGCGCCCACGGTCTTCGCAGGTGGGGGGACACCGTTCGGCGCCGCCGACCCGACCGCGGTGCTGCCGGCCGGTGCGGCCGAGCGCACCCAGCTGCTGCCGCCGGGCGGCGGACGCTTCGGCTCGGCGGACCCGACCCGGATGCCGGCGCCGGGCGCGGCCGCACCGACCACGGCCATGCCGCAGTTCGGCCCGCCGCAGTCCGGAGCGCAGTCCGGCCCGCAGTCCGGAGCGCCGCAGCCGGGGATGCCGGGGGCGCCCTCCGGGGCGGGGAACGGCGCGCAGCCGCCGGCCGGCCCGCACCCGTGGGAGAGCCAGCTGCGGGCGGCCCGGACCCGTAACGAGCAGACCCGGGTGGACTACCAGTTCCCGCCGGACCAGCAGTCGCCGCAGGGCCGCCCGCAGGTGGCCCCGCCGCCGTACCGGGCGGCGCCCCAGCAGCAGCCGCAGTCCCAGCAGCCCCAGCAGCCGCAGTACCGCAATCAGCCCGGGACCCGGCCGCAGCGCGCCCCCGAGCCGCTGCCGTACCCGGGCGAGTCCGAGGGGTTCCAGCCCGAGCCGTACCGGCCCGAGCCGCCGCCGGAGCCCCGGCGGGGCCGCGGTGGCCGCAGCGCGCCGGAGCGCATCCCGGAGCGCGCGCCCGAGCCGGAGCCGCGCCGGGAGCGGGAGCCCCGGGCGCCGCGCCCCAGACGGCGGATGCGCATCCCCGGCTCCGGCTGCCTGCGCTTCCTGGTGGTGCTCGCCGTGCTGGCGGTGCTGGCGTGGTACTTCACCCCGCTGCAGCACTGGATCCAGAACGTGCAGGGCTGGTGGCACCAGGCGGTCGACTGGTGGCACCAGATCACCGGCACCGCACAGAAGATCAAGAACGGTGTGCCCAAGGTGCCGAACGTGAATCTGCCCACGCCAGGCAACTGACGATCCGGTAGGGAGCAGGTCCGGAGCCGGGTTTGGCGCTTTGTCGACATCTGACCTGCGGTAACGCGGGTCCGGTTCACCCATGCGGCCCC
The DNA here is from genome assembly GCF_041262645.1 of Streptacidiphilus sp. EB129. Lineage (NCBI taxonomy): Bacteria > Bacillati > Actinomycetota > Actinomycetes > Kitasatosporales > Streptomycetaceae > Streptacidiphilus > Streptacidiphilus sp. EB129. The sequence continues at coordinate 76,589 of NZ_JBGCCS010000027.1, read as the reverse complement.
CTTCCGCGTACTTTGGTCGCTGACATACGCCAGGACGGCGGAGGATCGGCACCGTCGGCACAGGTCCCTACGCGCACGGAGCAGCCTTGGCACGCAAGATCGGCAGCCGCTACACCGCGCACCAGGTGATCGGCCGTGGCTCGGCGGGCACCGTCTGGCTCGGGGAGGGCCCCGAGGGGCCGGTGGCGATCAAGCTGCTCCGCGAGGACCTCGCCGCCGACCAGGTGCTGGTCGGCCGCTTCGTCCAGGAGCGCACCGCGCTCACCAGCCTGGACCACCCGCGCGTGGTCGGCGTCCACGACCTGGTCGTGGACGGGGACGACCTGGCCCTGGTGATGGAGCTGGTGCACGGCAGCGACCTGCGCTCCCGGCTGGACCGCGAGGGGCCGCTGACCCCGCAGGCGGCCGTGTCCATCGCCGCCGACGTCGCCGAGGGCCTCGCGGTCGCCCACGCCGCCGGAATCGTGCACCGGGACGTCAAGCCGGAGAACATCCTGCTCGACCAGGCCTCCTCGCCCGGCCCGGGCGGCGCGCCCCGGGCCAAGCTCTCCGACTTCGGCATCGCCCGCCTGGTCGACGCGCCCCGCCGGACCCGCGCCACCAGGATCATCGGCACCCCCGACTACCTGGCCCCGGAGGTGATCGAGGGCCTGGAGCCGCGTGCCGCCGTCGACATCTACGCCCTGGCCACCGTCCTCTACGAGCTGCTGGCCGGGTTCACCCCGTTCGGCGGCGGCCACACCGGGGCGGTGCTGCGGCGGCACGTCACCGAGAGCGTGGCCCCGCTGCCCGGACTGCCCGAGGACCTGTGGCGGGTGATCGCCCAGTGCCTGGCCAAGGCGCCGGCCTCCCGGCTGCGGGCCACCGAGCTGGCCGCCCGGCTGCGCGAACTGCTGCCCTCGCTGGCGGGCCTGCCCGCCCTGCGGGTGGCCCACCCGGACGCGGCGACCGCTCCGGCCGACCACGACGGGGCCGATCCCGAAGAACTGCCGGACGACGACGCGGAGGACGGCGACGCCGTCGATCCCGCGCGGCGCCGGGCCGGCCGCCGTCGGCGCGGCGCGGCGGTACCGCTGGTCCCCGGCTCCCGGCCGGACTCCAGCCGGGAGACGCACACCAGCCTGCGCCGCCCCAGCCCCGAGGAACTGGCCTCCTTCGCGGCCGCCTCGCGCGCCGAGCGCAGCGCCGCCGCCGCCCGTGGCGGGCGGCCGGGCGGGCCGGGCCAGGGCGGCGCCAAGCGCAGCGGCGCGGGCGCGGCGGTGCGGCGCCGCCGCCGGATCCTGGCCGTGGTGCTCGCCCTGCTGGTCGCCGGGGGCGCCTTCGGCGCGTACGAGGCCTTCGCCGGCAACGGGGGCGGTGGCAGCGGCCGTACCCCCGGCGGCGGCGTGGGGACCGCGACCGTCAGCCCCTCGTCCGGCGCCGTGGACGCCAACGCCGGCGGTCTGCCGCAGGCGCCGGTGGCCGGGCAGGACGACACCGCCACCAGCGCCGGCAGCACCCCGCTGCCCGGCTGGGCGGCCTGGACGGACGCACCGGCACCGCCCGCCCCGCTGGTGGGCGGGGTCCGCGCGGTCCGGGTCGGCGACACCGGCTATGTCTTCGGCACCTCCGCCGACGGCTACGTCCGCTACCTCACCCGCACCACGACCGGCTTCGGCGCCTGGGGCAAGCTCACCGGGATACAGATCACCGGCGAACCCGCGCCGGTGGTGCTCCCCGGGGACCACCTGCGGCTGTTCGCCCAGGGCACCGACGGCCTGGTCTACCTGCGCACCCTGAACGCGGGCAGGTGGACCGACTGGGGCAAGCTGGACGCCCGCACCCAGGTCGACTCCCCGCCCGCGGCCGCCGTGAACGGCGACCGGATCGACCTGGTGGCCCGGATCGGCACCGACCTGGCCACCACCTCGTACGTCGGGGGCGCCTGGAGCGCCTGGCAGACCGTGCCGACGGCGGGGAAGATCAGCGGCACCCCGGAGCTGGTCGCCGAGAACGGCGGCACCGGCCGGATCGACGCCTTCGTCACCCCGGTGGGCGGCGGGCCGCTGCTGCGTACCCAGGCCGTGAACGGTGTCTGGCACCAGGCCCAGCCGGTCGCGCCGATCACCGCGGGCCCGTCCCGGGCGGAGGCGGTCCAGGCCCCGGACAGCGGGGCGCAGTACGTCTTCACGGCCTCCGGCGCGGAGGCCGCGGGCAGCGTCGGAGGCACCGGCTGGACCGCCGGCGCGCTCCCGTCCGGCGGGGAGCCCGCCGCCTACGCCGACGCGACCGGCGTCGTCCTGTTCCAGCGCACCCCCTCCGGCACCCTCCGGTACTCGCACACCCGGTGACGGGGGAAGTTCCGGTGCAGAGCCCGTTGCCGGAAGCATTAGGCTGGTGACGTGGCAGCCATCGATCCTTCCGAAGCAATCAAGTCCCTCGAAACGACCATGTCGTCGATCGAGGCCGTGGTCGACCTCGACAAGATCCGGGCCGACATCGCGATCTTCGAGGAGCAGGCCGCCGCACCCGACCTGTGGAACGACCCCGACGCCGCCCAGCAGGTCACCAGCAAGCTCTCCTACCTGCAGGGAGAGCTGCGCAAGGTGCAGACGCTGCGCGGCCGGATCGAGGATCTCTCGGTCATGTTCGAACTGGCCGAGGACGAGAACGACGCGGACGCCAAGGCGGAGGCCGAGGCCGAGCTGGAGAGCGTCCGCAAGGCCGTGGACGAGATGGAGGTCCGCACCCTCCTGTCCGGCGAGTACGACGCCCGCGAGGCCCTGGTCAACATCCGGGCCGAGGCGGGTGGCGTGGACGCCGCCGACTTCGCCGAGCGGCTGATGCGGATGTACCTGCGCTGGGCCGAGCGCCACGGCTACCCGACCGAGGTCTACGACACCTCCTACGCGGAGGAGGCCGGCATCAAGTCGGCGACCTTCGGCGTGAAGGTGCCCTACGCCTACGGCACGCTCTCGGTCGAGCAGGGCACCCACCGCCTGGTCCGGATCTCGCCCTTCGACAACCAGGGCCGCCGGCAGACCTCCTTCGCGGGCGTCGAGGTGCTCCCGGTCGTGGAGAAGAGCGACCATGTCGACATCGACGAGGGCGAGCTGCGGGTGGACGTCTACCGCTCCTCCGGCCCCGGTGGTCAGGGCGTCAACACCACCGACTCGGCGGTCCGGATCACCCACCTGCCCACCGGCATCGTGGTCTCCTGCCAGAACGAGCGCTCGCAGATCCAGAACCGCGCCAGTGCCATGAACGTGCTCCAGGCGAAGCTGCTGGAGCGGCGCCGCCAGGAGGAGAAGGCGGAGATGGACGCGCTGAAGGACGGCGGCAACTCCTGGGGCAACCAGATGCGCTCCTACGTCCTGCACCCGTACCAGCAGGTCAAGGACCTGCGGACGCTGCACGAGGTGGGCAACCCGCAGGCCGTGCTGGACGGCGAGCTGGACGGGTTCATCGAGGCCGGGATCCGCTGGCGCAAGCAGCAGGAGCAGGCCGCGCAGTAGTCACCACCCGAGGCAGTCACACTGGTGCAGGGATTGCGGCAGTGGTGTGGTGGTTTTTAGTAGTAATCCATGCGTTCTTACGGCGATCTGCCCGCAAAACGGGCAGATCGCCGTTGACGTTTGCTTTCGCCATTCACCATGCTGGCCCGCAATGCCCTACGGGCAGGGAATCGGACTGCTGGGAGGGCCGTCGTGGCCATTGCTCGTCGCGGACACCGCAGGAGAGGCGCGGGCCCCCGGTCGCGCGCCGTACGCGTCGCGGGAGCGGCGCTGGTGCTGTCGGGAGCAGGACTGATGGTCGCCGGGGTGGCCAGTGCGGTGACCGTGCCCGAGGCCGCTCCCGGCATCGTGGTCGACGGCCCGCAGGACGGCGCGGGGGGCCTGCTCGGCGGAGTGGGGGCCGCCACGCCCGGCGGCGCCGCGAGCCCGTCGGACACGCCGACCGGCTCCGGGGCCGGTACCGACACCACGGTCACCCAGGTGCCCACGGCCGGCGGGAAGCCGTCGGCGCCGACCGACGGCCTCGTGCCGCCGCAGTCCCCGGCCGGTGCCGCACCCGGCACGCCGGGCGGCTCGACCGCGACGGCGAACCCGACGGCAGCGGCGCAGCCGACCACCGGTGGGGGGATGACCCAGCCGAAGGCCCGGCAGACCCTCGCCGAGACCGGCACCGACCGGAGCCTCCCGTGGCTGCTGGTGGGTGGCGCGACGCTGGTCGCCGGGGGCCTGGTGTTCCGCTTCGGCCCGCGTGGCGCCGCGCGCTGACGCACCGCGTCGGTGCCCGCGCGCTCAGGACACACTGAGGGCGGGTGACCGGGAGTCCCGCTCCCGGTCACCCGCCCTCGGCCGTGGTCATTGCTTCGGCGTGGCGCGTGCCGCGTTCACGCGAAGGCGTGCCGCGCTATCAGCACGCAGGCGACCAGCGCCGCGATCAGTGCGATCAGTGCGGTGGGGGAGAGGGCGCCGAACAGCCCCTGCTGCTCCTGCATCCGCTGCCGACTCGCACGGCAGGTCGGGCACCGGCCCTCGCTCACCGGGCCGGCACAGTTGGCGCACACCAGACGGTCGAGCGTCATGTGATCTCCTCCTTCGACCTGCCCAACGAGACACCATGCCGGGTGGGTTCCCTCCACTGTGCCATGCCGAACCCGATGGGGGCCGCTTCCCCGGTAAGGATGACAGTTGGTTATACCACCCGATCATCACAGAGTGTAGCGAGGTGCCTACTTTCGTAGGCGCGTGCCATAATTTTGCGTCGATTACATCCCATTTGACCGTGAACTCCCCCACCTTTCTGTGATCGAACCTGCGAGCTCCCGTCGGCTTCGCGTAAGGTCGGCCAACCGGGGGAGCCGTCGACCGTCCTGCGGCGCGGTTCCGCCGTCAGACCTGTCCCTGTCCGCGAGGAGGGTGGTCGAGCTACCGGTTCGCCGGTGCCCGCGACCCGCTTCCACCTAGACTGGCCGACCGTGATGCAGCCGTGATCCGATTCGACAACGTCTCCAAGACCTACCCGAAGCAGAACCGTCCCGCGCTGGACAATGTCTCGCTTGAGATCGAGAAGGGTGAGTTCGTCTTCCTGGTCGGTTCCTCCGGCTCGGGAAAGTCGACCTTCCTGCGGTTGATCCTCCGCGAGGAGCGCCCCAGCGTCGGCGAGGTGCACGTCCTGGGCAAGGACCTGGCCAAGCTGTCCAACTGGAAGGTTCCGCACATGCGGCGCCAGCTGGGCACGGTCTTCCAGGACTTCCGCCTGCTGCCCAACAAGACCGTGGGCCAGAACGTCGCCTTCGCCCTTGAGGTCATCGGCAAGCCCCGCGCCGTCATCGGCAAGGTCGTCCCCGAGGTGCTGGAACTGGTCGGCCTGGCCGGCAAGCAGGACCGGATGCCCGGCGAGCTCTCCGGTGGTGAGCAGCAGCGCGTGGCCATCGCCCGCGCCTTCGTGAACCGCCCGATGCTGCTGATCGCGGACGAGCCGACCGGAAACCTCGACCCGCAGAACTCCGTCGGCATCATGAAGCTGCTGGACCGCATCAACCGGACCGGCACCACCGTGCTGATGGCGACCCACGACCAGGCGATCGTGGACCAGATGCGCAAGCGCGTGATCGAGCTCGACCAGGGTCACCTGGTCCGCGACCAGTCCCGCGGCGTCTACGGCTACCAGCACTGAGCCGACGCGCACCGCGTTGCTCCAACCGACAGGCACACTCGGCGTCCGTGCCCAGCTGACGCCCCGACCAGCTAGGAAGTCATGCGAGCACAGTTCGTCATGTCGGAGATCGGTATCGGTCTCCGCCGCAATCTGACGATGACCATCGCGGTCATCGTGAGCGTGGCGCTCTCGCTCGCTCTGGCGGGAGCGGCCCTCCTTCTGCGTGACCAGGTCAGCAACATGCGCGGCTACTGGGACAGCAGGGTCGAGGTCTCGGTCTTCTTCTGCAACAAGACCGACGCCTCCCATCCGGCCGTGAACACCAACTGCGCCTCCGGCGCGGCCACTCAGGCCCAGATGGACTCGGTGCACGCGCAGCTGGACAAGTCCGGTCTGGTCGACCAGATCTACACGGAGACCCCGGACCAGGCGCTGACCGCGTTCAAGAAGCAGTCGCCGGACAGCCCGCTGATCCCGTCGCTGACGGCCGACTCGTTCGAGAACTCGCTGCGGGTGAAGCTCAAGGACCCGCAGCAGTACCAGATGATCACCGGACTGGTCAGCGGCCAGCCCGGGGTGCTCAAGGTCCAGGACCAGAGCGAAGTACTGAAGCCGCTGTTCAAACTGCTCAACGGCGCCCAGGTGGTGGCGCTGGTGGTGATGGGCATCATGCTGGCGGTCACCATGCTGCTGATCGTCAACACGGTCCGGGTGTCGGCGTTCAGCCGCAAGCGCGAGACCGGGATCATGCGCCTGGTCGGCGCCTCCAACTACTACGTGCAGATGCCGTTCATCGCCGAGGCCGCGTTCGCCGCGGTCGTGGGCGCGGTGCTGGCCTCGGCGATGCTGGCCGTCGGCAAGTACTTCCTGATCGACCAGTTCCTCAAGCAGCAGATCCAGCTGATCAACTTCATCGGCTGGGGCCCGGTCTTCCAGGTGATGCCGCTGATGCTGATCCTCGGTGTCGGGATGTCCTCCATCGCGGCCTTCCTGACGCTGCGTAAGTACTTGAAGGTCTGACGCCCCGACGGTCTGACGCCTCTGCAGGCGTGAATTCCACCGACTGTCGGATCGTCGGACGAACGCCCCGGTAGCTGTACTGCTTCCGGGGCGTTCTGTCGTCCGTGTGCCCCCGGTCCCGGGATGTTCGCCCTAGACTCAGCCAGCATGTCCGGTACGTATCCGCATATCCGCCTGCACCTGGCCCTGGGCCTGGTGTTCGGGGCGGTGCTTGCTGCCGGCGCGACCACCGGCGCCTGGGGCAGCCAGTCCCCGCCGGTGGGGCAACCCGTTTCGGTGCAACGGCGGTTGAGCGACGACGCGGCCCGCAGCTGGGTCGCGCAGAGCGGTGACCGCTGGGCCGCGTTCTACACCGCGCAGCAGTACGCCCGGGTCAGCGAGTCGCTGGCCGGGCGCTACGTCGGGGTCGGGCTCTGGGTGACCCGCACTCCCGACGGCGTGGACAGCGTCACCGCGGTGCGGGCCGGCAGCCCCGCCGCCGGGGCCGGAGTCCGCCCCGGAGAGCGGCTGCTGACCGTCGACGGGCGACAGGTCACCGGACTGCCGGTGACCGACGTGGTCGCGCTGCTGCGGGGCGACGGCGTCCGGGGCGGCAGCCCGGTCACGCTCACCCTGCAGCGGGCCGGCGGAGTCCGGGCGGTGACCCTGCACCGGCAGCTCCTGGACGCCGACGACGTGGTGCTGGACCATCCGGCGCGCGGCGTCACCCGGATCGTGGTCTCCGCCTTCACCACCGGGGTGGGCGACCAGGTCGAGGCCGCGCTGCGGCAGAACGCCGGCCGGTCGGGCACGGGCATCCTGCTGGACCTGCGCGGCAACTCCGGCGGGCTGGTGGACGAGGCCGTGGAGACCGCCTCCGCCTTCCTGGACGGCGGACCGGTGGCGAGCTACCAGGCGGACGGGGCGGCCGTGCAGCTCACCGCCGAGCCCGGCGGCGACACCGGTACCCCCCTGGTGGTCCTGGTCGACGGGGGCACCATGAGCGCCGCCGAACTGCTCACCGGCGCGCTGCAGGACCGGGGCCGGGCCGTGGTGGTCGGGTCGCGGACCTTCGGCAAGGGCGCGGTGCAGCAGCCGACCACGCTCGCGGACGGCTCGGTGCTGGAACGCACCGTCGGCCACTACCGCACCCCGGCCGGGCACGACCCGGACGGCACCGGGATCACCCCGGACATCACCGTGCCCCCGTCGGCAGGACCGCAGGCGGCCGAGAGCACCGCGATCGAGGTCCTGGACGGCCTGGCCGGCACCACGCCGTAGCACCGGCCGTCCACGGGGGCGCGCGGGCCGACCCGGCCGCGCCGCGACCGGCCAGGACGGGGGGTTGCGCGCGGGTGAAACCCCGGTGCCGTCCGGCGGTCCCGAGTGCGAGAATGGCCCGCATCATGGCCAAGGAAAAAGATCCCGGACGCAAGATCATCGCGCAGAACAAGAAGGCGCGACACGACTACAACATCCTCGACGAGATCGAGTGCGGCCTGGTGCTCACCGGCACCGAGGTCAAGTCGCTGCGCGCCGGCCGCGCCTCGCTGGTGGACGGCTTCGCCGAGATCACCAGCGGCGAGGCCTGGCTGCACAACGTGCACATCATGGAGTACGCGCAGGGCACCTGGACCAACCACGCGGCCCGGCGCAAGCGCAAGCTGCTGCTGCACAAGGAGGAGATCAACAAGCTCGACTCGAAGCTGCGCGAGTCCGGCTTCACCCTCGTCCCGCTGTCGCTGTACTTCAAGGACGGCCGGGCGAAGCTGATGCTGGCGCTGGCCCAGGGCAAGAAGCTGCACGACAAGCGGCAGACCCTGCGGGAGAAGCAGGACCGCCGCGAGACCGACCGCGCGCTGTCGGCGGTGCGCCGCCGCGCGCAGGGGTAATGAACTGGACCCTCGCCACGGCGGGGCCGTAGGATGGACAACGTGCCGCAGGACCCCCCAGGTCCACGCGGGATTGCGAGCGGCTGGAGAGCTCGCATTGACAAATGAACAGCACCCCATGGGGGTGATCGGTTTCGACTGGGGATGTCGATCCAGGGGAAGCGAGCCGAGGAACGCGGCAATGATCTCGTAAACCATATGTCGCAAACTATAATCGCCAACTCCAAGCGCGATTCCCTTACCCTCGCCGCCTGAGCGAGTAACTAAGGGTGTCAGACCGGGCGTGTTCCCGTCCCGGACCCTGGCATAATCTAGGGAACTCCACCGTCGCACCCGGTCACGGGGTGAGGCGGGAAATCAAACAGTGACTGGGCCTGTCGGCGGCTTGTCCGTGTGACTGCCGGGGCCGAGAAAAGCACAGCGGACTGCGCTCGGAGAAGCCCTGGTTCCGCACCACAGGACGCGGGTTCGATTCCCGCCACCTCCACCACCACCCCATGGCAATACGCCTCCGACCCGCCGAAGAATTCGGCACACGGTCGGGGGCGTTTTTGTTTGCGCAGACGGGCACGGCCCGTGGTGCACACCTACGAGTTCGACGACACCACCCGGGCCTACGTGGCCACGGGAGTGCACCGCGACCGGCTGAGCACCACCGTCCCGTTCGCGCTCGACATCAACCCGGCGGACCTGGCTCGTTGACGGCGGTTGCACGGCCGGGTGTCATGGGGTGGCGTGCTTCCGATTCCGGTCTCCGCGCTCAACGCCGCCAGTAGGGTCGGGTGGTGGGGGCGACGAGGCTCCGATTGCCACGGGAGACGGTTGTGATTCTGGAGATCCGCACGTATCGGCTGAAGCCGGGTACCACGGACGGGTTCGTTCGGGCGATGCGGGAGGAGGCGGTGCCGTTGCTGGAGAAGGCCGGTATCCGGGTGGTGGACTGCGGGGCCTCGCTGGCGTCCGAGGACGGGCACGAGGAGGCGTACCTGCTCCGCGCCTTCGCCTCGCTCGGGGAACACCAGGCGCAGGAGGAGGAGTTCTACGGCAGCGACGCGTGGTTGCGCGGCCCGCGCGAGGCCATCGTGTCCCGCATCGAGAGCTACCACTCCGTCGTCATCGAGGTCACGGAGGAGGCCGTTCAGGCGCTGCGGCGCGGGTGACCCGGTCTGTCGTGAGGGTGATCGCCATGACGCGCCTCCCGTAGCCGCACTGACCCTGCGTCATCGACCGTAGGAGTGGGACAACGTCAGTGGCCGCTGCCTTGCAGTTGATTGCAGACCGGTCCGGCCGGCCGGTGTCACAGGTCGGCCGGTGGTGGGGCGAGAGGGGTGGCGGCTGCGTGGAGGCGGGCGGCTACGCGGTGGGCGTGTTCGGCGAGTTGGACGGGTTCGACGATCTCGAACTCGTAGCCGAGGACGGCGATCCAGATCGCGATGCCGTCCAGGGAGTCCCCGGCGGTGTGCATGATGCAGCGGGAGTCGTCCAGCGGTTCCAGCAGGGCGCCGGAACCGACCGGGATCCGGTCGGCGATCTCCTCGGCGGGCGCGTGCAGGATGACCTTCGCGGAGAACCGGTAGGGCGACTGGGTGATACCGCGCAACACGTGCTCGGCCGGATCGCCCGGGAACTCGCGGACCGGGAAGCGCGGTCCGGTCGGCTGCGGCGCGGTGATCCGGTCGGCGCGGAAGGTGCGCCAGTCGTCGCGCTGGACGTCCCAGCCGAGCAGGTACCAGCGGCGGCCGACCCAGACCAGCCGCAGCGGCTCGACCTGCCGCCGGGACGGCTCGCCGCCGTGGCTGAGGTACTCGAAGCGCATCCGCATCCGGTCCCGGCAGGCTCCGGCGATGGCGGCCAGCACGTCCGGCTCCACCGTCGGGCCCTGGTGGGCGACCGTCAGCGTGGCGCTCTGCAGGGCGCTCACCCGGTGCCGCAGCCGCGAGGGCAGCACCTGTTCCAGCTTGGCCAGCGCACGCAGCGAGGTCTCCTCGATGCCGGCCACGCCACCGCCCACCGAGGTGCGCAGGCCGATCGCCACCGCCACCGCCTCGTCGTCGTCCAGCAGCAGCGGCGGCAGCGCCGCTCCCGCGCCGAGCCGGTAGCCGCCGGCCACGCCCGGGGTGGCGTGCACCGGGTAGCCGAGCTCGCGCAGCCGCTCCATGTCCCGGCGCACGGTCCGGGTGGTGATGTCCAGGCGCTCGGCGAGCTCCGGGCCGGTCCAGTCGCGATGGGTCTGCAGCAGTGACAGCAGGCGCAGCAGCCGCGCCGAGGTGTCCAACATGGAGCCAGTCTGGCAGCAATCGCGGACCGTTCCTGTCCGCGTTCGCTCCTACTGTGACGGGTATGGAGAAGATCACCGGCGCCGCCCTCAACCGTGCCCTGCTCGCCCGGCAGCTGCTGCTGGCACGGGAGCACCGCGACGTGCTGGAGACCGTGGAGCATCTGGGCGGCATGCAGGCGCAGGTCCCCAACGCCCCCTACGTCGGCCTGTGGAGCCGGCTGGCGGAGTTCGACCCGCAGCGGGTCTCGCAGCTGCTGACGGACCGTGAACTGGTCCGGATCTCGGCGATGCGCGGCACCATCCACCTGCTCAGCGCCGCGGACGCGCTGAGCTTCCGCCCGCTCTGCCAGGTCGTCAACGACCGGGGCCCGTACGGGCACAGCGTCTACCGCCGGGCGCTGGCCGGGATCGACCCGGCCGAGTTCAGGGCCAGGGCGGCCGCGCTGCTGGAGTGGGCCCCGATGAGCAACGCCGAGCTGGGGGCGGCGCTGCTGGAGGTCTATCCCGGCTACGACCCGAGCACGCTGGCCTGGGCGGTCCGGGACGGTCTGCCGCTGGTGCAGGTGCCGCCGCGCGGGCTGTGGGGGCAGAGCAGGCAGGCCACGTCGACCACGGTCGAGCACTGGCTCGGCCGCCCGCTGGACCCCGCGCCGTCGGCGGACGCCATGGTGCTGCGCTATCTGGCCGGGTTCGGGCCGGCGAGCGTTCGCGACGCGCAGGCCTGGTCCGGGCTGACCCGGCTGGCCGAGGTGTTCGAGCGGCTGCGGCCGCGGCTGCGGGTCCTCGCGGACGCGGTCTCCGGCCGCGAGCTGTTCGACCTGCCGGACGCGCCGCGCCCGGCGGAGGACACGCCCGCGCCGGTGCGCTTCCTGCCCGAGTACGACAACGTGGTGTTCGGCCTGGACGACCGCAGCCGGATCATCAGCGCCGAGGACCAGATCGGCCTGGGAAAGCAGAACAGATACCTGGCGGCGTTCCTGGTCGACGGCCGGGTCCGCGGCTCCTGGAAGCTCACCCGTGGCAAGGGCGGCCCGGACCTCACGGTGACCCCGTTCACCCCGTTGAGCCGGTCCGAACAGCAGCAGGTCGACGCCGAGGCGGACGCGCTGCTGGCGTTCCACGCCACCGCCCGGCCACTTCCGGTGCGGACGGTGACCGAACGGGGACACGCGGGTACGGGTGGATGACGTAGGATCGTCCGTCCCCCTTCACCAGGGGATGCACCGGACACCACGTACCCAGGGGGCCCCTTGACCGCGTCCAGCGAACTCGCTGCCGACACTCTCCGGGACCGGGAGGTCGCCGTCGAACAGCGGCACCTCGACCGGGTCTACAGCCGACTGGAGGAGAAGCTCGCCGAGGCCGAGTTCATTCTCAGCGACGCCTCGCGCAAGGGCTTCGTCGGCACCCCCGGCGCCCTGGCCGAGCGCGACGCGCAGGTCTACCGGGCCGGACGGCACCTGCAGCGGCTCACCAACGAGTTCGAGGACTTCCTCTTCGGCCGGATCGACCTGCAGCAGCCGGACGGCCCGGAGGAGGACGGCTTCCCCTCGCAGACCCCGCTGGACCCGGACGACCCGGCCGTCGCCGAGACCCTGCACATCGGCCGGCTGGGCGTGCTGGACACCGAGTACGGGCCGCTGGTCATCGACTGGCGGGCGCCGGCCGCCGCGCCCTTCTACCGGGCCACCCCACTGCAGCCGGGCCGCGTGGTCCGGCGCCGGGTGATCCGGTCCCGGGGGCGCCGGGTGCTGGGCGTGGAGGACGACCTGCTGCGCCCCGACCTGGAGCCGGTGCTGGACGGGGAGCCGCTGGCCATCGTGGGCGACGGGGCGCTGATGGCGACGCTGGGCCGGGCCCGCGGCCACACCATGCGCGACATCGTCTCCAGCATCCAGCAGGAGCAGGACACCGTGATCCGGGCCCAGGCCGCCGGGGCGACCCTGGTCACCGGCGGTCCGGGCACCGGCAAGACCGCGGTGGCGCTGCACCGCGCCGCCTTCCTGCTCTACCAGGACCGGCGCCGCTACGCGGGCGGGATCCTGGTGGTCAGCCCCACCCCGCTGCTGGTCTCCTACACCGAGGGCGTGCTGCCGGCCCTGGGCGAGGAGGGCCAGGTCGCGATCCGGGCCGTCGGCAGCCTGGTCGACGGCATCGAGGCGGACAGCTACGACAGCCCGGCGGTGGCCCGGATCAAGGGCTCCTCGCGGATGGTCGCGCTGATGCGCCGGGCCGCCCGGACCGCGCTGGAGACCCCGGGCGCGCCCGCCGAGCTGCGGGTCAGCGCGCTGGGCGAGGTTCTGCGGATGGACGCGGGCGCGCTGAGCACGCTGCGCCGTACCGTGCTCGGCAACGGCGGTACTCCGATCAACCTGCTCCGCCCCCGGGCCCGGCGGCTGCTGCTGGACGCGCTCTGGTCGCTGCTGCTGCGCACCCGGCCTCGATCCGGCGAGCGCACCGACCGTGAGCAGCAGCAGCGCGAGCGGGAGAGCTTCGACGAGCACGTCGCCGACGACGACCGCTTCATCACCTTCCTGGACGCCTGGTGGCCCGCGCTGACCCCGCGCCGGGCCCTGGCCACCCTGCGCGACCAGCGCCGGCTGGCCCGCCTCGCCCGGGGCTCGCTGAGCCAGCAGGAGACCCGGCTGCTGGCGGCCTCCTGGCAGCACCTGGACGCGGACGGCCGGGGCGCGCTGACCGCCCACGACGTCGCGCTGCTGGACGAGCTGCAGCTGCTGCTCGGCGAGCCGGCCCGGCCCCGGGTCCGCGAGGTCGACCCGACCGAGCTGCTGACCGGCCTGGACGAGATCACCACCTTCGCCGACCGCAGCCGGCGCAGCCACGACCCGCGCCGGGAGGTGGCCGAGCGTACCGAGTACGCCCACGTCATCGTGGACGAGGCGCAGGACCTCACGCCGATGCAGTGGCGCATGATCGGCCGCCGTTCCCGCCAGGCGACCTGGACCATCGTCGGCGACCCGGCGCAGAGCTCCTGGATCGACCCGGCCGAGGCCCAGGCCGCCATGGACGAGACCCTGGCCGGCAAGCCCCGGCGGCGCTACACCCTCACCACCAACTACCGGAACCCGGCCGAGATCGCCGAGGTCGCCGCGCGGGTGCTGGCACAGGCCGCGCCGGGGACGGAGTCGCCGCGCGCGGTGCGCTCCACCGGCGTCCACCCGAGGTTCGTCTCGGTGGCGACCGAGGACGCGGTGGGTCCGGCCGCACGCGCCGAGGTGGCGCGGCTGCTGGCCGACGTCGACGGCACGGTCGGCATCGTGGTGCCGATGGACCGGCGGGCCGAGGCGACCGGCTGGATCGCGGGGCTGGGGGAGCGCGCGGTCGCGCTGGGCAGCCTGGAGGCCAAGGGCCTGGAGTACGACGCCACGGTCGTCGCCGACCCGTCCGGGATCGCCGGCGAGTCCGAGGCGGGGCTGCGGGTGCTCTACGTGGCGCTGACCCGGGCCACCCAGCGGCTCACGGTGCTCTCGGGCCCGCTGGACCTCCCCGACCAGGACGGCGTGCCCGCACTGTTGGCAGACGAGTAACCACTTACTACCTGGGGGCGCGGGGAACTGCGCTGCCAACCCCCTACGAAGGTGCATGGTTGGCAGCGCAGTTCCTCGCGCCCCCAAAAGCAAACAAACGGCGCCCCAACCGGTGGTTGGGGCGCCGTTGCTGACGGTCAGTGCGACACCGACCCGCCATGCTCGCCTCGCGGCAAGTGGTCGCTCTAGGCGACTAAGGTTGGGCCCGGGGGCTTGGATCGAGCCGGTGTCGCACACCCAGACTAACAAAGCCCCCCGGGAACGCATTCCCTTCGCGGAAGAAACCTGGGTCCGCTCCGCTCCGTGGAACAACATTTCCAGTTACGGACCGGTAGGTGCGACGATCAGAGCACCAGCTTGATGAGCGCGCGTACGAGAGAAGGAACGTCGAATGGCGACGGTGCCGAGTGTGTCGAACTCGATCACGGTGCGGATGGAGGTCCCGGCCCGCGGCAACGCGGTGAGCCAGATCACCACCCTTGTGGAGTCCTGTGGTGGGACCGTGACCGGCCTGGATGTGACCGCGTCAGGTCACGAGGCCCTGCGTATCGACGTGACCATCGCCGCCGCCTCGGTCGGACACGCCGAGGAGATCGTCGACAAGCTGCGCACCATCGACGGCATCGCCATCGGCAAGGTCTCCGACCGCACCTTCCTGATGCACCTCGGCGGCAAGATCGAGATGTCCTCCAAGCTGCCGATCCGCAACCGCGACGACCTCAGCATGATCTACACCCCGGGCGTGGCGCGGGTCTGCATGGCGATCGCCGAGAACCCCGAGGACGCTCGCCGCCTCACCATCAAGCGCAACAGCGTCGCCGTGGTCACCGACGGCTCCGCCGTCCTCGGCCTGGGGAACATCGGCCCGATGGCCGCGCTGCCGGTGATGGAGGGCAAGGCGGCGCTGTTCAAGCGCTTCGCCGGTATCGATGCCTGGCCGATCTGCCTGGACACCCAGGACAGCGACGAGATCGTGGCCATCGTCAAGGCCATCGCGCCCGGCTTCGCGGGCATCAACCTGGAGGACATCTCCGCGCCGCGCTGCTTCGAGATCGAGGCCCGGCTGCGTGAGGCGCTGGACATCCCGGTCTTCCACGACGACCAGCACGGCACCGCGATCGTGGTGCTCGCCGCGCTGACCAACGCGCTGCAGGTGGTCGGCAAGGAGATCGGCGAGGTACGGGTCGTCATGTCCGGGGCGGGCGCGGCCGGTACGGCCATCCTCAAGCTGCTGCTGGACGCCGGTGTGCGCCACGCCACCGTCGCCGACGTGCACGGCGTGGTCCACGGGGGCCGGGACGACCTCAACGACTCGCTGCGCTGGATCGCCGAGAACACCAACCGCAGCGAGCGCACCGGCAGCCTCAAGGAGGCCGTGCGCGGCGCGGACGTGTTCATCGGGGTCTCCGCGCCGAACGTACTGGACGGCGACGACATCGCGGCGATGGCGGACGACGCGATCGTCTTCGCGCTGGCCAACCCGGACCCGGAGGTGGACCCCTCGGTGGCCCGGCACACGGCCGCGGTGGTGGCCACCGGCCGCAGCGACTTCCCCAACCAGATCAACAACGTGCTGGTGTTCCCGGGCGTGTTCCGCGGCCTGCTGGACGCGCAGAGCCGGACCGTGAACAGTGAGATGATGATCGCCGCCGCGCGGGCGCTGGCGGCCACGGTCAGCCGTGAGGAGCTCAACGCGAACTACATCATCCCCAGCGTGTTCCACCCCGACGTGGCCAAGACCGTCGCGGCCGCGGTCCGCGAGGCGGCGCAGGCGGCGGGCACCGCCGGTGCCTCCGCGACCGCGGTCGGCGAAACCGGAGCAATCCCGGTCATTCCGTCCTGACCAAACAGGCCGTTTGGGGGCATCTCGCACCAGGGCGTACGGTATCCCTGCACCGGCGCGTCGTGTCCGCTCGATCGAGGACCGTCCGCCTAGAGTGTCCGGCGAGAGTAGACGAAACGTCATCGTGTCCAGTGCACGCCGCTGTTCGTGTGACTCTCGCAGGAGCCGGATTCGCTTTCCCGGCAGTGGTGGGGGCAGGATTCGTCCCAAGGCAAGAGATTTGCGCAGCCTGGGGAGCTGGACACAACCCCCATCGCCTGTCGGCCCGCCACCCCCAGAAGGTGGCGCGACAGCCGAGGCGGCGGTCCTCCGGGGCAGCCGAGGATCGCAACGCGACAGACCACAATGGAGTACACATGAACCGCAGTGAGCTGGTGGCCGCTCTTTCCGAGCGTGCCGAGGTGACCCGCAAGGACGCCGACGCCGTCCTGGCCGCGCTCGCCGAGGTCGTCGGCGACGTCGTCGCCAAGGGTGACGAGAAGGTCACCATCCCCGGCTTCCTGACCTTCGAGCGCACCCACCGTGCCGCCCGTACGGCGCGCAACCCGCAGACCGGCGACCCGATCCAGATCGCCGCCGGCTACAGCGTCAAGGTCTCCGCGGGCTCCAAGCTCAAGGAAGCCGCCAAGGGCAAGTAAGTCCCTCCGGCAGCAGTGGCGGCGACCCGGTCCTCCTCGGACCGGGTCGCCGCCGCCGTATCCGGCCACCGGCGTTCGCAGTGGCTACCAGCGGATCCAGACCGTGAGCGGGCCCACCGGGGTGAAGCCCTGGGCGAGCGCCGTGGTCAGCTCGTCGCCGTGCTCGTAGCCGACCACCGGCCGCCCCGGCCACAGCCGCGCCATCGCGGTCAGCGCGCCGCGCCAGGCGTCGTCGGGCGGGCCGTCCACGGCGAAGAGGTTGGAGATCCCGACCACCTCCGCCACCGCGCTGCTGCGGTTGGCGACCGCCCCGGCGACGATGCGGCCGTCCGACCAGCCGGCCAGCACCGCGACGTCGGGCTCGGCGAGCAGCCGGGGCCGGAAGAGGTCGGCGAGGCCCTGCCCGCTGTCCCAGGCGGACGCCCAGGCGGCCAGCTCCGCCTCGTCCCTGACGGCGAACCAGGTCGCGGTACGGGGCGGGGCGACCGGGGCGTCCGGGTCGCGCAGCAGCCACTGGGCGTCGAAGAGCCGGCTGAAGCCCTGCCCGGTGAGGTCCAGTGCGGCGTAGGAGTCCTTGACCGAGGGACTTGTTGACGCGGCGTCAATCCCGGCCAGCGCGGCAGCCGCTGTCGCGCCCGGGGAGAGGGTCACGGTGTCCGGGTAGAGCGGTGGTGGCGCGGTCTCGCCGTGCCACAGGCTGTCGGTGAAGGTGCCGCCGGTGGGGGAGCGGTGTGCCCGCAGCATGGCCGCACACCACTGCGCGTTGTTCCATGCCGCCGCCCGCACCCAGGTCTCATGGTGCCCGGCCTCGTGGTGCCCGGCCTGATGGTGCGTGGTCCGACGGTCCGCCGCAGTCGCCTCAGTCACCCACTGGAGTCTTCCAGCGGGCGACCGAGGGCGGCAAACGAATTATTCGGACCCGGACTACTCGGCGGTGCCGCCCTCGCCGGGGAGCTCCACGTGGGCGCCGAGGGCCCGGAGCTTGTCCATGAAGTTCTCGTAGCCCCGGTTGATCAGGTCGATGCCGTGCACCCGGGAGGTGCCCTGGGCGGCCAGCGCCGCGATCAGGTAGGAGAAGCCGCCGCGCAGGTCGGGGATGACCAGTTCGCCGCCCTGCAGCTTGGACGGCCCGGAGACCACCGCGGAGTGCAGGAAGTTGCGCTGCCCGAAGCGGCAGGGGGTGCCGCCGAGGCACTCGCGGTAGAGCTGGATGTGGGCGCCCATCTGGTTCAGCGCCGAGGTGAAGCCGAGTCGCGACTCGTACACCGTCTCGTGCACGATGGACAGGCCGTCGGCCTGGGTCAGCGCGACCACCAGCGGCTGCTGCCAGTCGGTCTGGAACCCGGGGTGGACGTCGGTCTCCAGGGCGATGGCGTTGAGCTCGCCGCCCGGGTGCCAGAAGCGGATGCCCTCGTCGTCGACCTCGAACGCCCCGCCGACCTTCCGGAAGGTGTTGAGGAAGGTCATCATCTCCAGCTGGCGCGCGCCCCTGACGTAGATGTTGCCGGCGGTGGCCAGCGCCGCGCAGGCCCAGGAGGCGGCCTCAAGGCGATCCGGCAGGGCGCGGTGGGTGTAGCCGCCGAGCCGGTCGACGCCGGTGACCAGGATGGTGCGGTCGGTGCCCATGGAGATGATGGCGCCCATCTTCTGCAGCACGCAGATGAGGTCGACGATCTCCGGCTCGATGGCGGCGTTGCGCAGCTCGGTCACGCCCTCCGCGAGCACCGCGGTGAGCAGCACCTGCTCGGTGGTGCCGACCGAGGGGTAGGGCAGCTCGATCTTGCAGCCGCGCAGCCGCTGCGGGGCGGTGAGCACGGTGCCCTGCGGGTGCTTCTCGATGACCGCGCCGAACTGGCGCAGCACGTCGAAGTGGAAGTCGACCGGGCGGCCGCCGATGTCGCAGCCGCCGAGGCCGGGGATGAACGCGTGGCCGAGACGGTGCAGCAGCGGGCCGCAGAACAGGATCGGGATCCGCGAGCTGCCGGCGTGCGCGTCGATGTCGGCGACATTGGCGCTCTCCACGTGCGACGGGTCGAGCACCAGCTCGCCGACCTCGTCGCCGGTGCGCACGGTCACCCCGTGCAGCTGCAGCAGGCCGCGGACCACCTTGACGTCGCGGATGTCCGGGACGTTGCGCAGCCGGCTGGGCTCATGGCCGAGCAGGGCGGCCACCATGGCCTTGGGTACGAGGTTCTTCGCACCGCGGACACGGATCTCGCCTTCGAGCGGAGCACCGCCGTGCACAAGCAGGACGTCGTCGGTCATGTTCTCGCGATCCTGGGGAGGGTGGTGGGGCAGGGGGTGATACCGGCGCACATGGTTCCGTTACCCCCGAAGATGGTAATGGGCATGGCGGTGGTTCCCGGTTCCCCTGAGGCCTTGGTATGGAAAGGGCAACATCCCTGGTGGGCCGTCAGCGACTGTGGCGAAGGTCTCATCCGGCCGGGGGCGTGACCGGCGCCTGCGTTGCCCGTCCGGAGGACTGTGCGGGACCATCGGTCCATGACCGAGGCCGTCTCCCTCGCGGGCAGGCTGCTCGTGGCAACGCCCGCGCTGACCGATCCCAACTTCGACCGTGCGGTGGTGCTGCTCCTGGACCACGACGCCGAGGGCACCCTCGGCGTGGTGCTGAACCGACCCACGCCGGTGGAGGTGGAGGCGGTGCTGGAGGCCTGGGCCGAGCTGGCCGGTGCGCCGGCGGTGGTGTTCCAGGGTGGTCCGGTGGCGCTGGACTCCGCGCTGGCGCTGGCCGTGGTGCCGGGGGAGCAGGCTGCCGAGGAGGTACTGGGCTGGCGCCGGGTGCACGGTGCGATCGGCCTGGTGGACCTGGAGGCGCCGCCGGAGCTGCTGGCGGCCGAGCTGGGCTCGCTGCGGGTCTTCGCCGGCTACGCGGGCTGGGCGCCCGGGCAGCTGGAGGACGAGCTGCTGGAGGGCGCCTGGTACGTGGTGGAGTCCGAGCCGGGCGATGTCTCCGCCCCGGACCCGGAGCGGCTGTGGCGCTCGGTGCTGCGGCGGCAGCGGGGAGAACTGGCCATGGTGGCGACCTACCCGGACGACCCTTCGATGAACTAGCGGAGGTTCTAGACTGGTCTGCTATGAGCACTCTTGAACCCGAGCCCGAGCGCGCCGGCGGCCTCGGCACCCTCGTCGAGTCCGTACCCCAGACCTCGCACGGCGACGGCGACCACGAGCGCTTCGCGCACTACGTGAAGCGCGACAAGGTCATGGACAGCGCGCTGTCCGGATCGCCGGTCGTGGCGCTCTGCGGCAAGGTCTGGGTGCCGGGCCGCGACCCGAAGAAGTACCCCGTCTGCCCGATGTGCAAGGAGATCTACGACGGCCTCGACGGCGGCGGGGACAAGGACAAGGGCGGCAAGGGAAAGTAGCCGGCGGCCCACTGGTCTGTACCAGTGGGGGCAGAGCGGGGCAGGATGAGTTCTTATGGACCTCATACCTGCCCCGCTCGACGTTCACGCACCCGGCGAGGGCTTCTTCCACCTTGACGCGGACACGGTACTCAGCGGCGGCCCGGGCACGGAATCGGTCGAGTGGTGGCTGCGGGCCACGCTCGGGGCCGCCACCGGGCTGCCGCTGCGCCCGGCGGCCCAGCCCGGCTCGGGCGGGATCGAGCTGACGCTGGTGGAGGGCATGGAGCCGGAGGAGTACCGGCTCCATGTCGCCCGTGGGCATGTTCGCATCACCGCCGCTGGCGAGGCGGGGCTGTTCTGGGGTGCGCAGACGCTGCGCCAGCTGCTGGGCCCGGAGGCCTTCCGCCGCTCCCCGCTCAAGCGCGAGGGCTGGACGGTCCCGTACGGCACGGTCAGGGACAGGCCGCGCTTCGGCTGGCGCGGGGTGCTGCTGGACGTCTCCCGGCACTTCCTGCCCAAGGCGGACGTGCTGCGCTACCTGGACCTGCTGGCCGCACACAAACTCAACGTGCTGCACCTGCACCTGACGGACGATCAGGGCTGGCGGATCGAGATCCGGCGGTACCCCCGGCTGACCGAGGTCGGCTCCTGGCGCGAGCGCTCCATGGTCGGCTTCCGCGACGGCGACCGGCGCGACGACCGGCCGCACGGCGGCTTCTACACCCAGGACGACCTGCGCGAGATCGTCGCCTACGCCGCGCAGCGGCAGATCACCGTGGTCCCCGAGATCGACGTCCCCGGACACTCCCAGGCCGCCATCGCCGCCTACCCGGAGCTGGGCAACAGCGACGTCGTGGACACCGCCAGTCTCGGGACCCTGACCGACTGGGGCATCAACCCCAATGTGCTCAACGTCGAGGAGAGCACCCTGCGGTTCTACGAGAACGTGCTGGAGGAGGTCCTGGAGATCTTCCCGTCCACCTTCGTGCACCTCGGCGGCGACGAGTGCAACAAGGACCAGTGGCGGGCCAGCCCGGCCGCCCAGGCCCGGATGAAGGAACTGGGGCTGGCCGACGAGGACCAACTGCAGAGCTGG
The DNA here is from genome assembly GCF_041262645.1 of Streptacidiphilus sp. EB129. Taxonomy (NCBI): domain Bacteria; kingdom Bacillati; phylum Actinomycetota; class Actinomycetes; order Kitasatosporales; family Streptomycetaceae; genus Streptacidiphilus; species Streptacidiphilus sp. EB129. The sequence continues at coordinate 55,281 of NZ_JBGCCS010000027.1, read as the reverse complement.
TTCCTGCGGCACTTCGACGGCTGGCTGTCGGCCCGGGGACGCCGGCTGATCGGCTGGGACGAGATCCTGGAAGGGGGCATGCTCGAAGAGCATTCGAACAAGGGTGGTGGTGGGCGACGGGAGGGCGGCCTGGCCTCCGGCGCGGCGGTGTCGTCCTGGCGCGGGTACGCGGGCGGGGTCGCCGCCGCGCGGGCCGGACACGATGTGGTGATGTGCCCCGAGCAGCACGTCTACCTGGACCACCGGGAGGGCCCCGGGGCGGACGAGCCGATCCCGGTCGGCTGGGTACGCACCCTGGAGGACGTCTACCGGTTCGAGCCGCTGCCGCCGGTGCTGTGCGACGATCCGGCGGCCGCGGCGCATGTGATCGGCACTCAGGCGAACCTGTGGACCGAGTTCATGGACGACGTGCGCTCGGTCGACTACCACGCCTTCCCCAGGCTGGCCGCCTTCGCCGAGGTTGCCTGGTCGCGGCTGCCGCAGGAGCCGGCCGAGCGCGACTGGGCCGGCTTCGAGGCGCGGATGCGGACCCACCTGGCCCGCCTCGACGCCCTCGGCGTCGAGTACCGCCCGGCCTCCGGCCCGCACCCCTGGCAGCAGCGCCCGGGTGTGGTCGGCCGCCCGACGGAGGGCGTGCCGCCGGTGGAGTGAGCCGCCGTGCACACCCACCGTGCACACCCACCACGCATCCCACCGCATGTCTCCGCCTACTTCTCACACCATATCAATTCGGGCATTGAGGACGACTGAAGCGGCCACGGACCGGTCGCGGAGCTGTCACCATGCTGTCTGGATGGCGGAAGGGTGCGCTGCCGCCCTGTTTGCACGTACGGTACGGGCGAGAAGCGGCAGCGGCGTGAGGGACCCGAGCACGGTGGGACACAGGTGAACCAGACGATCATGCTCCCGGCCTCGCTGGACGAGGCGGTCGAGGCGCTCGCGGCCTCCCCGGCCGCGGTGCCGGTGGCCGGCGGGACCGACCTGATGGGTGCGGTCAACGCCGGTCTGCTGCGCCCGATGGCGCTGATCGGCCTGGGCCGGATCAACGAGCTGCGCGGCTGGCAGTACCAGGACGGCGCCGCCCAGCTCGGCGCCGGTCTGACCCACGCCCGGATGGGCCGCCCCGACTTCGCCGCGCTGATGCCGGCCCTGGCCGAGGCGGCCCGCAGCGCGGGCCCGCCGCAGGTCCGCAACGCCGGGACGCTCGGCGGCAACATCGTCACCGCCGACCCGGCCGGGGACACCCTGCCGGTGCTGGCCGCGCTGGAGGCCACGGTCACCCTGGTCGGCCCCGAGGGCGCCCGCGAGGTCCCGGTGAGCCACCTGCTGACCGGACTCGACCCGATGCGTGGCGGCGAACTGCTGGGCTACGTCCGGGTGCCGCTGCTGCACGCCCCGCAGGTCTTCCTCAAGGCCACCTCCCGTACCGGCCCGTCCCGGGCCACCGCGTCGGTGGCGCTGGTGCTCGACCCGGCCCGGCGCGCGGTGCGCTGCGCGGTCGGCGCGGTCGCGCCGGTGCCGCTGCGGCCGCTGGAGGCCGAGCAGTGGGTGTCCGGCTGCGTCGACTGGGACGGCGACCGGTCCATCGACCCCGCCGCCGCGGCGGCCTTCGGCGAGTACGTGGCCTCGGCCTGCGTGCCCGAGCCACCGGGGTCCCCGGAAGGGGGGCCGGAGGCGGGCGTCGTACGGTTGCGACGTACGGTGTCCGTACTGGCCCGCCGCGCACTCGGGAGGGCGCTGAAGTGACTGACTATCTGACGAATCCCGCCCCGGTCGGCGCCGACATCCCGTTCGGTGCTGTCGACGAGTCCCCGCGTGCCTCGTACACCCTGCGGGTGAACGGCCTGGAGCGGCCGGTCACCGACGCCTGGATCGGCGAGAGCCTGCTGTACGTGCTGCGCGAGCGGCTCGGCCTGGCCGGTGCGAAGGGCGGCTGCGAGCAGGGCGAGTGCGGGGCCTGCTCGGTGCAGCTGGACGGTCAGCTGACCGCCGCCTGCCTGATCCCCGCCGCGCTGGCGGCGGACAGCGAGATCCGTACCGTCGAGGGCCTGGCCGCCGACGGCACCGCCTCCGACGTGCAGCGGGCGCTGGCCGAGAGCGGCGCCGTGCAGTGCGGGTACTGCGTGCCCGGGCTGGCCATGGCCGTGCACGACCTGCTGGAGCGCAACCACCAGCCCACCGAGCTGCAGGCCCGCGAGGCGCTGTGCGGCAACCTCTGTCGTTGCACCGGCTACCAGGGCGTGCTGGCCGCGGTCCAGGCCGTGGCCGAGGCGCGCGCCGAGGACCCGGAGGAGGAGCCCGAGGACGCCGCCGGGGACACCCTCGCAGGCGCGGACGCCTCGGTGCCGGAGCAGTCCTCGGGCGCGGCGGAGGGTGCTGCGCAGGCGCCGGTCCAGTCCGCCGAGGCCCTGGCGGGACCGGGCGACCCGCATGCTCCCGCAGCCGGCCACCCCTACCCGCCGGGCGCGGCGGACATGACCGGCGCCGCCCCGCACGCCCACGGGCGCTCCGGGGCCGACGCGTTCGCCCCCACCCAGTTCGAGCCCGGCCACGGCGAAACGGGCCACGGCGGGACGGGGCAGTTCGAGACCGGGCAGTTCAGCGCGGTTCCGGCTGATGGCGGGTCGTCCGACGGTGGGCAGTTCGCGACGGGTCAGTTCGACGCGAGCCTGTTCCGTGAGGGCCAGGTCGAGGGCAGTGGGCCTGCGACCGGGCAGTTCGACGTGGGTCAGTTCGCGACGGGTCAGTTCGACGCGAGTCTGTTTCGTCCGGACCCGGCGGAGGCCGAAGGGTCCGCCACCGGGCAGTTCGACGCAGGGCAGTTCGCGACCGGCCAGTTCGACGCGAGTCAGTTCCGCGCGGCTCCCGCCGAGGGCAGTGGGCCCGCGACCGGGCAGTTCGACGTGGGTCAGTTCGCGACGGGTCAGTTCGACGCGAGTCTGTTCCGTCCGGACCCGGCAGAGGCCGAAGGGTCCTCCAGCGGCCAGTTCGATGCGAGTCAGTTCCGCGCGGCTCCGGTCGAGGGCGGGGGGCCCGCGAGCGGGCAGTTCGACGCCGGCCAGTTCCGCGCGGCTCCGGTCGAGGGCGGGGCGGCCGAGCCAGGGACGACCGGCAACGGTCAGTTCGCGACGGGCCAGTTCCACACCGGCCAGTTCGAGACCGGCCAGTCGCACACGGGTCAGTTCGCGCCGGGGCAGTTCGACGGCGGGCATTTCGACAATGCGCAGTTCGACGCGGGGCATGCGGGCACCGGTCAGTTCGACGCCGGGCAGTTCCACACGGGGCAGTTCGACACGTCGCAGTTCCAGGCCACCCAGTTCGAGGAGCCGGCCTTCACCGCTGCGGAGTTCGACACCACCCAGCTCGCGGTGATCCGTCCGGACGAGGCCGCCCCCGGCGTCTACCGGGGTGAGCCGGAGCCCGGCGTCTACGTGCTGCCGCATCAGCAGCAGCACCACCCGCACGACCAGCCGCAGCACACGCAGCCGCAGCACACCCCTGCCCCGGAGGCCGGAGCATGACCACGCCCCCCGGCGACGACGACACCCTGACCGCGCCGCTGCCGGGCGTCCGTCCCGGCGCGCCGGGGAGCGCGACCGGGACCGCGCTCGGCGGACTGCTGGCGCCGGCCGCCGCCGTGACGACCGCGGCGAGGCCGCAGGGCGGCACGCCGGGCGCGGCCGACGCCGGGGACGGTCCGGCCGTGGGGCTGGGCGCCTCGCCGGTTCGGGCCGACGCGCTGGCCAAGGCCATGGGCACCTTCCCCTACGCCGCCGACCTCTGGGCCGAGGGTCTGCTCTGGGGCGCCATCGCCCGCGCCCCCCATGCCCACGCGCGCATTCTCTCGGTCGACTGCAGCCAGGCGCTGGCGATCCCCGGCGTGCACGCCGTGGTCACCGCGGCGGATCTGCGGCTCGGTCCGAACGGCGTGCCGGACGGCGCGCCCAGCGGGCCGATCGTGCAGGACCGGCCGGTCTTCGCGGTCGACATGGTGCGCCACTTCGGCGAGCCGATCGCCGCCGTTGCCGCCGACCACCCGGACACGGCCCGGCTCGCGGCTGCCGCGATCGTCGTCGCGTACGAACCGCTGGAGCCGTTGACCGACCCCGAGCAGGCGTTCACCGCGCCGCCGATCCACCCCGACGGCAACCTGTTCCGGCATCAGCCGGTGCGCTTCGGCGACCCGGAGGCGGTCGGCGAGGTGGTGGTCGAGGGCCTCTACCAGATCGGCCGCCAGGACCCGGCGCCGATCGGCGCCGAGGCCGGCCTGGCCGTGCCGCGTCCGGACGGCGGCGTGGAGCTGCACGTCGCCAGCACGGACCCGCACGGTGACCGGGACCGCGCCGCGCACTGCCTGGGGCTGACACCGGACCAGGTCCGGCTGGTTGTCAGCGGCGTGCCCGGGGCCACCGCCGACCGCGAGGACCTGGGCTTCCAGGTCGCGCTCGGCCTGCTGGCGATCCGTACCGGGCACCCGGTCAAGATGGCGCTGACCCGGGAGGAGTCCTTCCTCACCCACGCGCACCGGCATCCGGCGCTGCTGCGCTACCGCCACCACGCCGACGTCGAGGGCCGGCTGGTCAAGGTCGAGGCGCAGCTGCTGCTGGACGGCGGTGCCTACGCCGAGGTCTCCAGCGAGGCGCTGGCCGCGGCGGCGGCGCTGGCGGTCGGCCCGTACGTGGTCCCGCACGTGTTCATCGACGCCTGGGCGGTGCGCACCAACAACCCGCCGGCCGGGCGGATGCGCGGCGAGGGCGCACTGCAGGCCTGCTTCGCCTACGAGTCGCAGCTGGACAGGCTGGCCGCCGCGCTGGACCTGGACCCGCTGGAGATCCGGCGCCGCAACGCCCTGTCGACCGGTGACCTGCTGCCGACCGGACAGGCCGTGACCTGCCCGGCGCCGGTGCGCCAGCTGCTGGACGCGCTGACCGCCGAACCGCTGCCGCCGCTGCCGGTGGACCAGCCGGACGCGGAGTGGCTGCTGCCCGGCGGCCCCGGCGGGGCGGGCGACCCGGCCGCCGTGCGACGCGGCATCGGCTACGCGGTGGGCATGGTGCACATGCTGGGCGCGGAGGGCACCGACGAGGTCTCGACCGCCTCGGTACGGGTCAGCGGCGCGCAGGCGTCGGTGATCTGCACGGCCGTGGACACCGGCACCGGCTTCTCGACCCTGGCCCGGCAGATCGTCCAGGACGTGCTGGGTGTCACCGACGTCTACATCGCCCCGGTGGACACCGACCAGCCGCCGGCCGGACCGTCCGCGCGCGGACGCCAGACCTGGGTGTCCGGCGGCGCGGTCGAGCGGGCCGCGCTGATGGTGCGGCACCAGCTGCTGCAGCCGCTGGCGGTGCAGTTCGGCATGTCGCCCGAGCTGCTCAGCATCGGCGACGGCAAGATCACCTCCTATGACGGGGTGCTCGGCATGCCGGTGCTGCAGGCGCTGGAGGGCAAGGACCTGTGGGCCACGGCGCAGTGCCGTCCGCACCCGACCGAGCCGCTGGACCCGGAGACCGGGCAGGGCGACGCCTTCGTCAGCCTGGCGTTCTGCGCGATGCGGGCCGTGGTGGACGTGGACGTGGAGCTGGGCACGGTGCGGGTGGTCGAACTGACCGTCGCCCAGGACGTCGGCCGGGCGCTGAACCCCGAGCAGATCGAGGCCAGGATCGAGGCCGGGGCGACCCAGGGCCTGGGCCTGGCGCTGATGGAGGAGCTGGTCAGCGAGGGCGGCCGGATCGCCAACCCCTCGTTCACCCGCTACCGGCTGCCGACCTCGCTGGACGCCCCGGTGATCAGGATCGCGGCGCTGCTGGAGGAGCGCGACGTGGTCGCGCCCTTCGGCGCGAAGGCGGTCGGCGCGGCTCCGGCGGCGGTCGCTCCGGCGGCGGTCGCGGCGGCGGTGCGCGCGGCGACCGGGCAGCCGGTGTCCCGGCTGCCGATTCCGGCCGAGGACCTGATGGTGTAGCGGCGGTTTCGCAGAATCGGTGCGGAGAACAGAGCCGGCGCGGAGAACAAAGCCGGGAGAACAAGGGAACGCCGAATTCCGGAGGGTCGAATGCGACCCTCCGGAATTCTTTTTGCGCTGGCGCGCGGGGAGGCCATGACCGGATTCGAACCGGTGTAAACCGCTTTGCAGGCGGTCCCCTGAACCACTCGGGCACACGGCCGGGCTGGGGGTACGTTCGGAGCGGGGGTACGGGTGATGCGGACCGGATACGGTCAGGCGGCGGAGCGACAACACGCCGCGCCGGTACACGCGCCCGGACAGGTGCTGATGTTCATCAGTACTCTCCTGTCCTCGGTAATGGGGCGTCGTCCAGCTCGTGGAATTGACTCTACGGTATCGGCCCCGGTATTCGTCAACACCCTCCCGGAAATCAAGGAAATCAGGTCAGCTGCCAACCGGACGGTCGCGCCTTACACTCACTCTGGTGACCACCCACACCACCGCCACCGTCCGGGGCCCCGCCGAGGAGCAGTACGGCGTGCTGGGCGGCCCGTACCGGGCGCTCACCTTCGGCATCGTGTCGACCGTGCTGCTGGTGGCCTTCGAGGCCACCGCCGTGAACACCGCCATGCCGGTCGCCGCCCGCGCACTGCACGGTCTGGGGCTCTACGCCTTCGCGTTCTCCGGCTACTTCACCGCCAGCCTGCTGGCGATGGTGGTCTCGGGGGAGTGGAGCGACAAGCGCGGCCCGCTCGGTCCGCTGTCGGCCGGGATCGGCCTGTTCGGGGCCGGCCTGGTGGTGGCCGGGACCGCGCAGACGATGTGGACCTTCGTGGCCGGCCGCGCGATCCAGGGGCTCGGCGGCGGACTGCTGATCGTGGCCCTGTACGTGGTGGTCGGGCGCGCCTATCCGGAACGGCTGCGGCCGTCCGTCTTCGCGGCGTTCTCCGCCTCGTGGGTGCTGCCCTCGATCGTCGGCCCGGTGATCTCCGGGACGGTCACCCAGCATCTGGGCTGGCGCTGGGTGTTCCTGTCGATACCGGTACTGGTGCTGCTCCCGGTCTCGCTGATGCTGCCTCAGCTGCGCCGGCTGCAGGCCGAGGACACCGGTGAGCGCGGCTGGGACCTGGACCGCCGTCGGATCCGGCTGGCGCTGGCGCTCGCCGCCGGCGCCGGTCTGCTGCCGTACGCGGGGCAACTGCTCGACGTGCTGGCGCTGGTCCCGGCCGCGGCAGGGCTGGCGCTGCTGGTTCCGGCCGCGGCCGGTCTGCTGCCGCGTGGCATGTTCCGGGCGGCGCGCGGGCTGCCGACGGTGATCCTGCTGCGCGGGCTGGCGGCGGGCGCGTTCTTCGCGGCCGAGGCCTTCATCCCGCTGATGCTGGTCACCCAGCGCGGCCTGTCCCCGACGCTGGCCGGGCTCTCGCTCACCAGCGGCGGCCTCAGCTGGGCCGGAGGCTCCTGGCTGCAGGGCCGCCCGTGGGCGAACCGGCACCGCTCGCTGCTGATCCGGGCGGGCTTTGTGATGTCGGCCGCCGCCATCGCGGGGTCGGGCCTGGCCCTGCTCCACTCGGTTCCGCCCTATGTGGTGGCCGTGGCCTGGGCGGTCGGCGGTGCGGGTATGGGGATGACCATCGCCAGCGTCGGGGTGCTGATGCTGGCCCTCTCCGACGCCGACGACACCGGCGAGAACTCGGCCTCGCTGCAGGTCAGCGACGCCCTGGGCAACGTCCTGCTGACCGGCCTGGCGGGCGTGCTGTTCACCACGCTGGGCGCCGGCAGCACCGGCGGGTTCGCCGCGATCTTCGCCACCATGACCGGCGTCGCCCTGATCGGCGCGGCCGTCTGCGGCCGCGCCGCGCCCGCCCGGCCCCGGTAGCGCCTCGTTCCGGAGTTGCGACGGTTATGCCGGGCCGCCCCAGTAGGCTAGGCGGGTTGTCCGAAGAGACCTGACGGACGTCCACTGCCGCCGACACCGCCGGAGACCGTGAGTACTGCAACCGCCTCCCACCACCTGTCCCCCGCCTATCCCGGCCGGGCCCCCTGGGGTACCGCGGGGAAGCTGCGTGCCTGGCAGCAGGCCGCGCTGGAGAAGTACGTCGAGCAGCAGCCGCGGGACTTCCTCGCGGTGGCGACGCCCGGCGCCGGGAAGACCACCTTCGCGCTGACCCTGGCGTCGTACCTGCTGCACAACCACGTGGTGCAGCAGATCACCGTCATCGCGCCGACCGAGCACCTGAAGAAGCAGTGGGCGGAGGCGGCCGCGCGGATAGGGATCCGGCTCGACCCCGGCTACAGCAGCGGGCCGCTGTCGCGGGACTACCACGGCATCGTCGTCACCTACGCGGGCGTCGGGGTGAACCCGATGCTGCACCGCAACCGGGTCGAGCAGCGCAAGACGCTGGTGATCATGGACGAGATCCACCACGCGGGCGACTCCAAGTCCTGGGGCGAGGCCTGCGCCGAGGCGTTCGAGCCGGCGACCCGGCGGCTGGCGCTGACCGGGACGCCGTTCCGGTCCGACACCAACCCGATCCCCTTCGTCAGCTACGAGGCGGGCAACGACGGGATCAGGAAGAGCGTCGCCGACTACACCTACGGCTACGGCCACGCCCTGGCCGACCACGTGGTCCGGCCGGTGATCTTCCTCTCCTACAGCGGCAACATGCGCTGGCGCACCAAGGCCGGCGACGAGGTCGCCGCGCGGCTCGGCGAGCCGATGACCAAGGACGCCGTCGCGCAGGCCTGGCGTACCGCGCTGGCCCCGCAGGGCGAATGGATGCCCAACGTGCTGCGGGCCGCCGACAAGCGGCTCACCGAGGTCAGGAAGGGCATCCCGGACGCGGGCGGGCTGGTCATCGCGACCGACCAGAACGTGGCCCGCGCCTACGCGAAGATGATCCGCGAGATCACCGGCGAGGGGGTCACCCTGGTGCTGTCCGACGAGGCCGAGGCCTCCCAGCGGATCTCCGACTTCTCCGAGGGCGACCAGCGCTGGATGGTCGCGGTCCGGATGGTGTCCGAGGGCGTGGACGTGCCCAGGCTCGCGGTGGGCGTGTACGCGACCTCCATCTCCACCCCGCTGTTCTTCGCGCAGGCGGTCGGCCGCTTTGTCCGGGCCCGGAAGCGGGGCGAGACCGCGTCGGTGTTCCTGCCGTCCGTACCGACGCTGCTGACCTTCGCCAACGAGATGGAGCTGCAGCGGGACCACGTCCTGGACCGGAAGAAGGGCAAGGACGAGGAGGGCCTCTTCGACCAGGAGGACGCGCTGCTCGCCGAGGCCGAGAAGGCCAAGGACGAGGCCGACGGCGGCATGGACGAGCTCCCCTGGGAGGCGCTGGAGTCGGACGCGGTCTTCGACCGGGTGCTGTACGACGGCAAGGAGTTCGGCATGCAGGCGCACGCCGGCTCCGAAGAGGAGGAGGAGTACCTGGGGATCCCCGGCCTGCTGGAGCCGGACCAGGTGCAGATGCTGCTGCAGAAGCGGCAGACCCGGCAGATCCAGCGGAGCCGGACCAAGCCGGCCGAGGAGGCCGACCTGCTGGAACTCCCGGCCGAGAAGCGTCCGGTGGTGACCCACAAGCAGCTGCAGGAGCTCCGCAAGGAGCTGAACGGCCTGGTCGGCGCCTGGCACCACCGCACCGGGCAGCCGCACGGGACCATCCACAACGAGCTGCGCCGGGTCTGCGGCGGGCCGCTCACCCCGCAGGCCACGGCGGGTCAGCTGCAGGGCCGGATCGCCAAGATCAAGGAGTGGGCCACGAAGATCACCTGATGGCTCGTCGGGACGCATGGTGGGGACGGACGGCCTGTCCGGACGATCCGTCCCCACGAGCCGTCAGGGCGCCGGCGGTCCGGTGATGTACTTGCCGGACGGGCTGAAGGGCCAGCCGTTGGGCACGCAGCCCTGCAGCCCCTTGATCTGCTGCATCATCGGGGGCGCTGGCTGACCCGGACCCGGGCAGCTCACATGGCCGTGGTGCAGCGAATGCCCGACCTCGTGGTTGATCGCCAGGGCGTGGTACAGGTCCGGCAGGCCCTTGTAGTACTGGCTCAGGTCGATCCAGCGGGCCACGTTCTCGACCACGGTGTTGCCGTTGTTGCTGCAGTTCACCCCGCCGGGCGCGGCCTCGCGGATGTCCGCCCCGATCAGCTTCTCGCAGAAGTGGTATGCCGTGACGGGCGAGACCAGGTAGATGGTGAAGGCCACCGGACCGGAGTCCACCCGCTGGAAGGACCACTGGCCCTTCGCGCTCCAGCCCTGTTCGGTGTTGTCGAGGACGGCGTCGACCTGGCGGGCGAAGACCGCCGTGTTCACGCCGATGCCGTTCTCCACCGCCACCCGGTACCGCTGCAGTGTCCCGGTGCCGAAGCGCGCGGTGCTGCCGCTCGCGTAGCTGTAGGTCCCGTCGCCCGAGGACGGGTAGGTACTGGGCATGCCGGTGGACGCGGGGGCGGCGGAGCTGCTCGGCGGCTGGGACGGCGGGACCGCGGCGGCGGCGCTGCTGCCGGCCGGCGGCGCGGTCGACGGGGCGGCGTCGGCGGAGCCGGCCTTCGCCGGGCTGGAGCCGTGCAGTGCGTAGCCGGCGGTGCCGACCACCGCCACCAGGAGCAGCAGCACCATCACGGCGCGGCTCTGCCGCCCGGATCCGGGCTTGCGCCTGCCGCGGCCACGGCTGCGGCTACGGCTGCGACCTTGGCCGCGAGGGGCGGGGGCGGGGGCACGGCGGCGGGAGCTGCGGGGCATGGAGGGTGACGACTCTCTGTCGGGGCTGCACTGCGTTGCCGGGCTGCACTGGTCACTGGGCACCCGTTGACACACCTGGGTGATCAGGATGGTTGCACAGGCCCCAATCCTGCGTTGATTCGGTCACGATTCGGCGGCGCCAGGTGTCCGGTTGGCCGCTCTTGCCCCGGTCGGTGCAATCAATCTCCGAGAATCCTGACCGAATTCTGGACAAGGCCTTCCGCAGAGCGGTGCTCCCTCACTAGCGTCCACCCTCACCACATCACCGGCGGAAGGGAACACGCGCCGTGACCGCCGAGACCTCACAGACCCTGGACCGGGGCGTCCAGGTGCTCAAACTGCTCGCCGACTCCGACCGCGGGCTGACCGTCACCGAGCTGGCCGGCCGGCTCACGGTGAACCGGACCGTGGTCTACCGGCTGCTGGCGACCTTGGAGCAGCACGGTCTGGTCCGCCGCGACATCGGCGGCCGGGCCAGGGTCGGCCTGGGCGTGCTGCGGCTCGCCCACCGGGTGCACCCGCTGCTCCGTGAGGCCGCGCTGCCCGCGCTGCGGACCCTCGCCGAGGACCTGGGCGCGACCGCGCACCTGACCCTGGTGGACGGCTGCGACGCCCTGGTCGTCGCGGTGGTGGAGCCCAGCTGGACCGATGTGCACGTCGCCTACCGCACCGGGCTGCGGCACGGGCTGGACGAGAACGCGGCCGGCCGGGCCATCCTCGGCGCGCGGAACCTGCCCTACGGCGCCGCTCCGGAGCCGACCTTCGTGGTCACCGGTCCGGAGGAGCGCTCGGGGGCGTGCGGCGCGGCCGCCGCGCTGCTCGGGCTGACCGGGATCGAGGGCTGCGTGGGCGTGGTGATGCTCGGCGGGATGGTCCCGGAGCGGGCCGGACCCCGGGTGGTCGAGGCGGCGACGGAGGTCGCCGAGGCGCTGCGCTGAGGCCCTGCCCCGGCCCCGCCGGGGCCCGCGCGCGGGCCGCCGTGGGCGAGCCGAGGAGCGGGCACGGTGGCCGGTGTGTTTGGATGCGCGGTGTGCCGTTCTCTCCCGCCGCGTTGTCCCGGTCGCCCCGCGCCCTCGTCCTGACCCTCTGTGCCGCGCTGGTGGTGGCGCTGCTCGCGGTGGCGGTGTTCGTCGGACTGCCGTTCACGATCATGTATCCCGGCATCACCGCCAACACCCTGGGCACCTACCCGGACCAGAACGGCAAGCAGGTGCCGGTCCTGGACATCACCGGCCACCCGGTCCGGCAGACCAGCGGCGAGCTGCGGATGACCACCATCGCGGCCACCCCGCCACAGGAGACCGTGACGCTCTGGGCCGCGCTCAAGGCCTGGCCGGACCCGAAGGAGGCGGTGGTCCCGCACGACGCGGTCTACCCCTCGGGCCAGAGCGTGGCCCAGGTCAACGCGTCCAACCAGCAGGCCATGACCGACTCCCAGCAGGCGGCGAGCAGCGCCGCGCTGGGCTATCTGCACCTGAACCCGGCGACGATCAAGGTGACCGTCAACCTGGCCGACGTGGGCGGCCCCAGCGCCGGGCTGATGTTCACCCTGGGCATCATCGACGAGCTGAACGGCAACGGCAGCGGCAAGGCCGGCGCGGCCGGTGACCTCACCAACGGCGCGACCGTGGCCGGCACCGGCGAGATCGACGCCTCCGGGAAGGTCTCGCAGGTCGGCGGGGTCGCGCTGAAGACCAAGGCGGCGGCACGCGACGGCGCCACGGTGTTCCTGGTCCCGTCGGCCGAGTGCTCGGACGCCCGCGCGGACACCCCGGCCGGCCTGCGGCTCGTCCCGGTGGACACCCTGGACCAGGCCGTGAAGGCGCTGGAGGCCCTGCAGACCGGCACCGGCACCGTCCCCGCCTGCTGACCGCCCCTGCTGACCCCGCCCCTGCCGTCCCCCCGCCTGCCGTCCCCCCGCCTGCCGACTGCACTGCCTGCCGGCCCCAGGCCTGCCGCCCAGGGCCTATCGCCCTGCCAACCGCGCCCACCCCCTGCCGCCCCACCTGCTGCCGCCCGCTCACCGCGCTCGCCGACCGCGGTCAGTCCGCGGCCGCCTGCCGGACCAGTGGCAGCACCCGGAACGGGACCGGGTTCTCCAACGCGATGGCGGTGGACGCCCGGACTATGCCGTCGAAGCCCACCACCCGGTCGATCACCCGTTGCAGGTCGGCGTTGGAGCGGGCCACGATGCGGCAGAGCATGTCCCCCTGCCCGGTGATGGTGTGCAGCTCCAGCACCTCCGGCACCGAGGCGAGATGGGCCCGGACGTCGGCGCCCTGGCCCTGGGAGATCTCCAGGGTGGCGAAGGCCGTCACCGGGTAGCCGAGGCCGGCCGGGTCCAGCTGCGGACCGAAGCCCCGGATCACCCCCTTGGCCCGCAGCCGGTCGAGCCGCGCCTGAACCGTGCCACGGGCGACGCCGAGGCGGCGCGAGCACTCCAGCACGCCGGGGCGCGGATCCTCGGCGAGGATCGCCAGCAGCGCGCCGTCCAGCGAGTCGATTCCGGTCATGGGGCCTCCGTACTGGTCATCGTGTACAGAGATTCTGGCGTTCCGCTGGTCCGGCTGTACAGCATGTGCAGCGTCGGGCGGAACAGTTGCGCACCGCCGGGATCGGCGCGACCGTACGCGCATCAGCAGCTCACTCCGGAGGACGCCATGAGCAGTGACCTTTTTCCCGTAAAGGGCATGGACGCGATCGTCTTCGCGGTCGGCAACGCCAAACAGGCCGCCCACTACTACTCCACTGCCTTCGGGATGCGCCTGGTCGCCTACTCCGGCCCGGAGACCGGTGAGCGGGAGACCGCCTCCTACGTGCTGGTTTCCGGCTCGGCCCGGTTCGTGCTGACCTCGGTGGTCAAGCCGGCCACCGAGCGTGGCGCGTTCCTGTCCCGGCACGTCGCCGCGCACGGCGACGGAGTGATCGACCTGGCCATCGAGGTCCCCGACGTCTACGCGGCCTACGCGTACGCCGTCGAGCACGGCGCGACCGGCCTGCAGGAGCCCCACGAGCTGAAGGACGAGCACGGCACGGTGGTGCTGGCCGCCATCGCCACCTACGGCGAGACCCGGCACACGCTGGTGGACCGCAGCGGCTACGACGGCCCGTACCTGCCCGGCTACGCGGCCCGCGCGCCGATGGTGGAGCCGCTGGAGCGCCGCAACTTCCAGGCGATCGACCACTGCGTCGGCAACGTCGAGCTCGGCAAGATGGACGCCTGGGTGTCCTTCTACAACCGGGTGATGGGCTTCACCAACATGAAGGAGTTCGTCGGCGACGACATCGCCACCGAGTACTCGGCGCTGATGTCCAAGGTCGTCGCGGACGGCACCCGCAAGGTGAAGTTCCCGCTGAACGAGCCGGCGATCGCGAAGAAGAAGTCGCAGATCGACGAGTACCTGGAGTTCTACGGCGGCCCCGGCGTGCAGCACCTGGCGCTGGCCACCAACGACATCGTCGCCACCGTGCGCGCCATGCGGGCGGCCGGGGTGGAGTTCCTGGACACCCCCGACTCGTACTACGACACGCTGGGCGAGTGGGTCGGCGAGACCCGCGTCCCGCTCGACGAGCTGCGCGAGCTGAAGATCCTGGCGGACCGTGACGAGGACGGCTACCTGCTGCAGATCTTCACCAAGCCGGTGCAGGACCGGCCGACGGTGTTCTTCGAGATGATCGAGCGGCACGGCTCGATGGGCTTCGGCAAGGGCAACTTCAAGGCGCTGTTCGAGGCGATCGAGCGCGAGCAGGAGCGCCGCGGCAACCTCTAACGGCTGACGGTACGTCTCCCGGCGGAGTGCTGACATGCGCTGACGAGTGATCAGTTCTAGCCTGCAGAGGTGATCACTCGTCGCCTCCTCGCCCTCGCCGCGACCCCCGTTCTCGCCGTTCTCCTGGCAGGTGCCTCCCAGGGGGACGGCGGCACGCCCGGGGCCGCCGGCGCCGGGGACCCCTACTTCCCGCAGTCCGGCGACGGCGGCTACCACGTCGTCCACTACGGGCTCACGCTGGCCTACACCCCGGCCACCCGGCTGCTGGAGGGCAGCGCCCAGCTGACCTCCACCGCCACCCAGGACCTCAGCTCCTTCGACCTGGACCTGTCCGGGCTGACCGTCAGCGCGGTCACCGTCGACGGGAAACCGGCCGCGGTCCGGCGCACCGGGGTGAAACTGCAGGTCACCCCGGCCGACTGGCTGCCCAAGGGCCGGACCTTCCACACCACGGTCGAGTACCGCGGCGTCCCGGTGAGCATCACCGACCCGGACAACGCCGCGGACGGCTGGATCGCCCAGCCCGACGGCTCGGTCTTCGTCGCGGGCGAACCGCAGGGCGCCATGACCTGGTTCCCCAGCAACAACCACCCGCTGGACAAGTCGGCCTACGACATCACCGTGACCGTCCCCGACGGCTGGACGGCGGTCGGCAACGGCCGGCTGCTCTCCCAGCGCAGCAGCGGCGGCCGCAGCACCTTCAGCTGGCACCAGGCCAGGCCGATGGCCGCCTATCTGGCGACGGCCGCCATCGGGCGGTTCCAGGTCGCCCAGACCTGGACGGCGGCCGGACTTCCCGTCTACAACGCCGTCGACCCGCGCGAGGCCAAGGCCGCCGCGCCGGTCCTGGCCCAGCTCCCGGACGTCATCGCCTGGGAGAGCAGCCTCTTCGGCGCCTACCCCTTCGACGCGGCGGGCGCCATCGTCGAGCACGTCCCGACCGTCGACTACGCCCTGGAGACCCAGTCCCGGCCGATCTACAACGTGGCCCCGGACATCGACACCCTGGTCCACGAGACCGCGCACCAGTGGTTCGGGGACTCCGTCAGCCTGGAGAGCTGGCGGGACATCTGGCTCAACGAGGGCTTCGCCACCTACACCGAATGGCTCTGGGACGCCGACCACGGCGGCCCCGGCACCGCCCAGCGGTTCGCCCAGTACGCCGCCCTCCCCGCCGGCGACGACGTCTGGGCCTTCCCGCCCGGCGACCCGGGCGACGGCGCGCACCTCTTCGCCACACCCCCGTACGCGCGCGGTGCGATGGTGCTGGAGCAGCTCCGGCGGGCGGTCGGGGACCCGGTCTTCTTCGGCATCCTGAAGAGCTGGGCCGCCGAGCACCGCTACGGTCACGGCGACACGGCCGGTTTTGTCGCCCTGTGCGAGACCCGGTCCGGCAAGGACCTGGACGGACTGTTCGCGACGTGGCTGTATGGGCAGGGCAAGCCCGCCCAGCCCGGAGCCCCGGCCCCGGGCGGTGCGACCCCGACGGTGCGGCACCACGCGTGAGGCACCGGCCCTGAAGCCCCGTGCGAGGAGTCCGCGATGAGCGACCTGGTCGACCTGCTCCGGGAAGGACTGCCGGCGACGGCCGTCGTCACCGACCCCGACGTCACCGGGGCGTACCGCTACGACATGGCGGGGTTCTGCGAGGCGGGACGCCCGGCGGTGCTGGTCTTCCCGGACACCGTCGAACAGGTGCGGCACGTGCTGCGGACCGCCACCGCGCTGCGGGTGCCGGTGGTCCCGCAGGGCGCCAGGACCGGTCTCTCGGGAGCGGCCAACGCCGTCGACGACTGCATCCTGCTGTCGCTGGTGCGGATGAACCGGATCCTGGAGATCGACCCGGTCAACCGGATCGCCGTGGTCGAGCCGGGCGTGATCAACGCCGAGCTGTCCCGTGCCGCCGGCGTGCACGGGCTCAGCTACCCGCCGGACCCGTCCAGCTGGGAGACCTGCACCATCGGCGGCAACATCGGCACCGGGTCGGGCGGCCTGTGCTGCGTCAAGTACGGCACCACCAGCGAGTACGTGCTCGGCCTGGACGTGGTGCTGGCGGACGGCGAGCTGATGCGGACCGGCCGCCGCACCGCCAAGGGCGTGGCCGGCTACGACCTGACCCGGCTGCTGGTCGGCTCCGAGGGCAGCCTGGCGGTCGTGGTCGGTGCCACCCTGGCGCTGCGCCCCACCCCGCCGCCGCAGCTCGCGCTGGCCGCGGAGTTCCCCAGTACCGAGGCGGCCTGCGCCGCGGTCTGCGCGATCATGGAGGCCGGGCACACGCCGTCGCTGATGGAGCTGATGGACACGGTCTCGGTACGGGCGGTCAACGCCATGGCCCGGATGGGTCTGCCGGACTCGACGGCGGCGCTGCTGCTGGTCGCCTTCGACAGCCTGGACCCGGTCGCGGACCTCGCCGCGGCCGGGGACCTGTGCCGCGCGGCCGGTGCCACCGAGGTGGTCCCGGCGGCCGACAGCGCGGAGTCCGAACTGCTGCTCCAGGCGCGGCGGCTGAGCCTGACCGCGATGGACCGGCTGGGTACCACGATGGTCGACGACGTGGCGGTGCCGCGCTCCGCGCTGGCCGCGATGATCACCGGCGTGGCCGGGATCGCCGAGCGCTTCGACCTGGTCATCGGCGTGGTCGCGCACGCCGGGGACGGCAACACCCACCCGGTGGTGGTCTTCGACGCGGACGACCCCGAGGAGTCGGCCCGGGCCCGGGAGTCCTTCGACGCGATCATGGCCCTCGGTCTGGACCTGGGCGGCACGATCACCGGCGAGCACGGGGTGGGGCTGCTCAAGCGCGACTGGCTGGCCCGTGAGCTCGGCCCGGCCGGACTCGCACTGCAGCGCCGGGTCAAGGCCGCGTTCGACCCGCTGGGGCTGCTGAACCCCGGCAAGGTGCTGTGACCCGCGGTGCGGCGACGCCGAGTCAGCCGGTGCCCGTTTGGACCATCGGGGCGTGGCCGTTCCAGGTGACGTAGAAGATCGTGTCGGTGGCGCCCTGCTGGAAGTCCACCCGTAGCCACTGGGGGCCGGTCCAGTAGTGCATGGACCAGCCCGCGTCCGGCGTCGCCGAGACCAGGGTCGCGGAGGTGGCGCCCATGTTGACCACGATCCGGCCGCCCTGCGGCGTGTAGCTGCGGATCTGGCCGCTCCCGGACGGCGAGGAGGACGGCGGCGCGCTCGGCGGCGCCTCGCTGCGCCGGGCCGGCCGGGGCGAGGGCGCGGCGGAGCTGGTCGCCACCGCCGAGCCGATCGAGGTCGGCAGCGCCGGCGGCGGCGCCGACACCGACGGCACGGCCACGACCAGAGCCCTCGGCTGCTCGAAGGAGGCGTCCCGCAGCACCCGGTGCACGCCGAACCAGGACACGGACACCGCTGCCGCGGTCGCCCCCGCCCATGCCGCCCCGCGGATCAGTCCTCTGCGCACGCGCATCAGTATGACCCGACGCGCCCACGCCGGCTGTCACCCCCATGGCGTACCTTCCTTGTCCATGGCAACAGTCCTGGTGGTCGAGGACGACCCGTTCGTACGATCGGCACTGATCCGGCACCTGTCCGGGGCCGGGCACGCGGTGCGCAGCGTCGGCACCGCGCTGGAGGCGCTGCGCGAGGTGGCCCAGGTCGACTGCGACGTGGTGATCCTCGACCTCGGGCTGCCGGACCTGGACGGCGGCGAGGCGCTGAAGATGATCCGCGGCCTGAGTGACGTCCCGGTGATCATCTCCACCGCCCGGGACGACGAGGCCGAGATCATCCGGCTGCTCAACGCCGGCGCGGACGACTACCTGGTCAAGCCGTTCTCCCGCGAGCACCTCAGCGCCCGGATGGCCGCCGTGCTGCGCCGCTCCGGACCGACGCCCGGATCCGGGCAGCAGTTGCAGGTCGGCGGCCTGCGGATCGACCTGCAGCGCCGCGAGGTGGTGCTGGACGGGACCGCCCTCGACCTGACCCGCCGTGAGTTCGACCTGCTGGCGTTCCTGGCCGCCCGGCCGGGCGTGGTGGTCTCCCGCCGCGAACTCCTCGCCGAGGTGTGGCGGCAGCCCTACGGGACCGACCAGACCATCGACGTGCACCTCTCCTGGCTGCGCCGCAAGCTCGGCGAGACGGCGTCCCGGCCGCGTTACCTGCACACCGTGCGCGGGGTCGGGGTCCGCCTGGACGTACCGGCGGAGGCTGTGCCGACCGGCGGGGAGCCGACCGGCGAGGAGCCGTCGCCGTGAGGTGGGCGCTGGTGAAGGTCTGCGTGGCGGTCACCACCATGGTCGCCCTGGCCTTCCTGATCCCGCTGGGCCTGATGGTGCGGGAGACCGCGCGGGACCGCGCCTTCTCCGGGGCGGAGCGGCAGGCCGCCGCGCTCGGCCCGGCGCTGGCCATCACCACCGACCCCACCGCGCTGCTGGGCGCCGTCGCCAGCACCCAGGCCGGTACGGCCGGGCAGATCGCGGTGCACGTCCCGGCTGCCAGGAGCAGCGGCACCGACGCCGACGGCATCGGTGCAGGCCCCGCCCTCACCACCATCGGGCGGGCCCGGACCACGGACGACGAGATCCGCACCGTCGCCGCCGACGGGCGCACCGCCACCACCACCGTCCCCGGCGGCTACGCCTACCTGGAGCCGGTGGCGGTGGGCAGCGGCGGGGTCGCCGTGGTCGAGGTCTTCATCCCCGACGCCGCGCTGGGCCAGGGCGTGCACACCGCCTGGCTGGTGCTGACGGCGGTGGCCCTGGTGCTGGTGCTGATCTCGGTGCTGGTCGCCGACCGGCTCGGCACCCGGATCGTCGGCTCCGCCCGTCGGCTCGCGAGCGCGGCCCGCGCGCTCGGCGCGGGGGACCTGGCGGTCCGGGTTCCGCAGGCCGACGACTCGCCGCCGGAACTGCGCGAGGCGGCGGCGGCCTTCAACTCCATGGCCGACCGGGTGGTGCAGCTGGTCGCCGCCGAGCGGGAGCTGGCCGCCGACCTGTCGCACCGGCTGCGCACCCCGCTGACCGTGCTGCGGCTCAACGCGGCCTCGCTGGGCGAGGGCGACGCGGCCGAGCAGACCCGGCACGCCGTCGCGCAGCTGGAGCGCGAGGTCGACCAGATCATCCGCACCGCCAGGGAGCGCGGCCAGCAGGTGGACGCCGTGCCCGCGCCGCTGTCCTGCGACGCGGCGGAGGTGATCAGGGACCGGGTCGGCTTCTGGTCGGCGCTGGCCGAGGACGAGGACCGGGACTGGCAGCTGGCCGGCGCGGACCGGGCGGCGGTGGTGCCGGTCGGCGCGGCGGACCTGGGCGCGGCCCTGGACGCGATGCTCGGCAACATCTTCCGGCACACCCCGGAGGGCACCCCCTTCGCCGTGGACGTCCACCCCACCGCCGACGCGGTGATCATCCTGCTCTCCGACGCGGGCCCCGGCATCGCCGAACCCGAGGCCGCGCTGCGGCGGGGCCACGGGCAGGGCGGCGAGGGTTCGACCGGGCTCGGCCTGGACATCGTGCGCCGGGTCGCCGAGGGCACCGGTGGCGGCGTGGTGATCGGCCGCTCGGTCCTCGGCGGCACCGAGATCCAGCTCCGGCTGCAGACCTCGATCGGGCACCCCGCCGCCGCCCGCTCCCGCCGCCGCCCCCCGGCCCGGGTCCGCCTGGTCCGCTGACCACGCCGCTGCGGGGTTGATTCGGGCGGGTTCCTTAACCGGGGCCTAAGGGAGCTCTACCCCTGTCTGAGCCGGGGTTCCGGAGGGCCGGTTGGCAGATAGCGTCGGCGACGGCCGGATCGGGAGGCCGGGATGACACCACGTCAGGAGGGTGTGCGTCCCGGGCCCTTCCCCCACGCGATCCGGCCTCCGCACCCGTACCGGAGGTATCCGCATGACGTCGCACGCCCGGAACGCCCGCCCCGCCGCAGGTTCCCGCCGCCGCCGATCCCGCCGGGGCACCCTCCTCGGAGCCTCCGCCGTCGCGGCCGCGCTGGTCGGCGGCACCGTCATCGCGCTCGCCTCCGGCGCCAGTGCGGCCACCGTCGGAGCGGTGTACTCCACCGCCAGCGACTGGGGCACCGGCTACACCGGGCAGTACGACGTCAGCAACGGCGGCAGCAGCACCATCAGTGACTGGAAGCTGAGCTTCGACCTGCCGGCCGGCGCGTCCATCAGCTCGCTGTGGAACGCCACCTTCACCGCCAGCGGCCAGCACATCACGGTCACCCCGGCGAGCTGGGACAGTACCCTCGGCACCGGGCAGCACGCCGTCGTCGGCTTTGTGGTGAACGGCTCCGGCGCGCCGACCGGCTGCGCGATCAACGGTGCGGACTGCTCCACGGGCAGTGCCCCGACCCCCAGTGGCCAGCCCACCAGCGCGGGTCCGAGTGCCAGCGCGAGCGCCGGCTCCTCGCCGAGCAAGAGCCCGGCCCCGATCCCGTCCGCCACGGCGACCACCGGCTCGGGCACCGGTGGCACCGGTGGCACCGGCGGATCGGGGACGGGCAGCGCCACCGGCGCCGGCTTCTCCCCGTACGTCGACACCTCGCTCTACCCCGCGTACGACACCGTCGCGGCGGGCAGGGCTGGTGGGGCGAAGAGCTACAACCTGGCCTTCATCACCGCCGGCAGCGCCTGCACCCCGGCCTGGGGCGGCGTCAGCCCGATCGACACCAGCGGCGTGCCCGGGCAGATCGCGCAGCTCCGCGCGGCCGGCGGGGACGTCCGGGTCTCCTTCGGCGGGGCCAACGGCACCGAGCTCGCCGAGTCCTGCACCTCCGTCAGCTCGCTGGCCGCCGCCTACCAGCAGGTCATCAACGCCTACGGGCTGACCAAGGTCGACTTCGATGTCGAGGGCGGCGCGACCACCGACACCGCCGGGATCACCCGCCGTGACCAGGCCATCGCCCAGCTGCAGGCCGCCGCCAAGGCCAAGGGGAAGACCCTGGAGGTCTCCTTCACCCTCCCGGTGCTGCCCAGCGGCCTGGTCCAGTCCGGCACCGACCTGCTGCAGGACGCGAAGACCAACGGCGTGGACGTCTCCGCCGTCAACATCATGGCCATGGACTACGGCGACGGCGCCGCCCCCAGCCCCAGCGGCAAGATGGGCACCTACGCCATCGACGCGGCCACCGCCACCCAGGCGCAGGTCAAGAGCATCTTCGGGCTCTCCGACGCGGCGGCCTGGAACCATGTCGCGGTCACCCCGATGATCGGCGTCAACGACACCAACACCGAGGTGTTCACCGTCGCCGACGCGCAGCAGCTCGCGGCCTTCGCCGCCACCAAGCACCTGGCCTGGCTCTCGATGTGGTCCGCGACCCGCGACCAGCAGTGCTCCGGCGGCGCCACCGCCTGGGCGGACGCCAGCTGCAGCAGCATCCTGCAGTCCACGTACGCCTTCGCCAAGGCGTTCGGGGCCTACATCGGCTGACCTCGACATCGTCCCCCGGTACGCGGGCCCCCGGCACTCGCCGGGGGCCCGCGACGTCACCCGCACGTGCTCTGAAGTGTTCGTCCTCCGCCGTCCCGTGGTTACCTGGGATGCCGGTCCATGCTGGTCCAGGACGCGCGGCGGCCCTGCGGGGGTCACCCGGAGCCTGCAACGAGGAGTGTCCGCGTGACGAGTCTTGAGTGGGACAGCACAGGCCGCGGCGGTGCCGTGACGGCGCTGCCGACCCGGCTGCGCACCGTCCTCCGGGAGGCTCCACGGCGGCAGACGCTGATCGCGTTCTGGGTCGGGCTGGGCTCGCTGCTCGCCTATGCGGTGACCCGCCACCTGGTCGGCGTGTCCATGGTGGACATGGTGGTCTACCGCGCCGAGGGTGCGGCGGTCGCCCACGGGCACGACCTCTACGACATCCGGGTGACCAAGTGGTCCCTGCCGGCGACCTACCCGCCGTTCGCGGCGATGCTGTTCACCCCGACCGCATGGCTGCCGGTCGGCCTGTTGCGGATCCTGGTCACCGGCGGCAACCTGCTGCTGCTCGGTGCCTTCGGCCACCTCTCCGCCGTCCTGGTCGGCTGGCCGCGCCGGAGCCTGCGCCCCGCGCTGGTGTTCCTGGTCGTGGGCCTCGGCGTCTGGCTCGAACCCGTGTTCACCACGCTGCGGTACGGGCAGATCAACCTGGTCGTCGGCGTCCTCGCGCTCTACGACCTGACCCGCCCGGACAGCAGGCGGGGCAAGGGCGTCGCCCTCGGTCTGGCCGCCGCGATCAAGCTCACGCCGGGGCTGTTCGCCGTGTACCTGCTGCTCAGCGGCCGGGTACGGGCGGCGGTGACGGCGGGGCTGGCCTGCCTGGGCACCATCGTGGTCGGCGCACTGGTCCTGCCCCGGGCCTCCTGGGCGTTCTGGAGCAGGTACGTCTTCGACACCAGCCGGGTCGGCAAGGAGTTCATCGTCGACAACCAGTCGCTGCGCGGGCTGGTCGAACGCGGCCTGCGGACGCCCGCCGGCGGCACCGTCGCGCTGGTGCTCACCGTGCTCGTGGCGGTGGCCGGGCTGACGATCGGGGTGCTCATCCACCGCCACGCCGCCGGGTTCCCGAGGGCCCGCGCCTGGTCGGTGCTGGTCGTCGCGGTGACCGCGCTGCTGGTGTCCCCGATCAGCTGGACCCACCACTGGATCTGGTGCGTGCCGATCCTGGTCCTGCTCGCGGCCGAGGCCGCCGCCGAGCGGGCCCAAGCACGGACGCGGGCCGGAAGGCCTGCGGGACCGCCCGTCGGACGGCGCTGGCGTGCGGTCTTCGTCGCGACCGGGTTCGGGTTCTGCTCCTTCTCGATGTGGCTGGTCCCGCACAAGGGGCTGAGCAACCTCCACCTCGCCTGGTACCTGGAACCGCTCGCGGCGCTGTACCCGCTGATGGGCCTGGCGTTCCTGGCCCTGGCGGGGGAGCGACTGCGCCGGCACCTGCGGCGGCAGCGGGGCACCTCGCCCGGGCGGATCGGCCGCCAGCAGCGCGGCGAGCGCGGTCGCGGTCCGCACGGCGAGCACCGCGCGGACGCCCTCGCCGAGCGCTGAGCGGGAGGCCGTACGGGCGGGCGGATGGGTCCGTGCCCGCGTCACTGGTCGGCGAGGAGGTCGGCCAGGGCCCCGTCCACATCCAGGCCCGCGTCCTCGCGCCCCGGGGGCACCAGTCGCAGCGAACGCTCCAGCCAGGACGCCACCGCTCCGGCCGGAGCCTCCAGCAGCGCGTCCCCCGCCGGGGAGCTCAGTGCCAGGCAGACCACGCTGCGCCCGTTCAGCCGGGTCGGCCAGACCCGCACGTCCCCGTGCCCGCAGGCGCGGAACACCCCCTCGATCAGCAGCTCTCGCGCGAAGACCCAGGTCACCGGCGACTCCTGGCCCAGATGGAAGGTGATGTGCACGGCGAACGGATCGTTCGCGCGGTAGCTGAGCAGCGCGGGGACCGGGATGCTGTGCTCGGGGGAGAGGACGAGGTTGACCTTCAGCTTCTGCTGGACCTGGGTGTCGTCGTCGTCCCGGTGCTCGTCGCCGTTCATTGCTCCGCCGTCCCTCGCGCCGCTGTTCATCGCTCTGCCTTTCCTCGTGCTGTGCACCGTCACAGGAAGAGAGCGGGGAGGTTCGGGACTCTTACAGCATTCGCGGGGGTTCTTGTGGCGGGTTGCGGCGCATCCGCCCGCGCGGCCCACCAGGAGTACTACGCTTTGTCACTACTCGACGACGGGGCGTGCACGGTGCCCCCCGGCCAAGCAGACGAAGCGGGTCACCTTCGCATGACGGCTGTTCCCCCCAGCACAGACGCCGAGGCAGGCGGTACGCCACCGGCCGGCTACTACCCGGACCCCTCGATCCCTGGATTCGTCCGCTACTGGGACGGTCTGGGCTGGCTGCCGGGGACCAGCCGCCCGGCTCCGGCCGAGGACGAGGAGCTCGCGCCACCACGCGCGGCGGCGGCGCGTGCGGCCGCCCCCTCGATGCGCTTTGTGCCCCCGCCCCGGCCGCTGGGCCGTCCGTCCGAGGAGCCGGCGCGGGAGCAGGCGTGGGAACGGGCGCCGGGGGCGGGGCTCGGGTTCGGGCCGGAGCTGGAACAGTCCGGCCTGATCTACCTCGACGCGACCGGCGGCTACCCCGGCCTCACCGATGAGTCCGGGGCCGGTCATGACCTGAGGTCCGACCACCGCTCTCGGCACGCGGCCCCGGACCTCCCCGACGATCCGCACGGGTCCCATGACCCGGGCCCGTCCCACGGCCCGGGCCGGCCGGTGGGCCGGGACCTGCCCGCTGACCCGGACCTGCCCGAGGCCCCCGACCTTCCCGAGGACCTGGATCTGGCCAACTACCTGAGCCTGTCCAACGGCCCGGGCCTGCGGGTTGGCCCGAACCTGTCCGTTGACCCGGATCTGGCCGGCCACCTGGGTCTGTCGGGTGATCAGGGCTTCGGTGACGGCCCGGGCCCGGGTGGAGGCCAGGGCCTGCCGAGCGGTCCGGGTCCGGCCGGGGACCGGGGACTGTCCGGCGACGCGGGCCTCCAGCGGACGCTGCCGGACCCGGGGGCCGAGAGCCGCTGGGTGGCCGACGCCGGCCAGCAGCGGGGACTCCTGGAGACCGCCTCCGCCCCGCGCTGGGTCACCTGGGGCACCCCCGGGGCCACCCCGCCCGACATCGACGGCGCCGCCACCGGTGATCCGGTCCCGCCGCTCCCCGGCGAAACGGCGGAGCCACACCTCGCCCTCCTGCCGCGCGGTGACGAGGGTGCCGCCTCCGCCCCGCCGGGCGGGCTCACGCCCCTCGGCGCGGTCAGGGCCCCGCTCGCGCTGCCGCCGTACGCCCCGGTGGGGGCATCCTCCGCCCCCGTCGACGATCTGTCGCCGCAGCCTCGCTACGCGCCCCCGCTCACCGCGCCCCCGCTCACCGCACCTCCGCTCACCTCCCTCGGCGGTGGCCGTACCGCCCCGACGCCGACCTCCGCATCGACCGCCGCCCCCGCACCGGCGTCAACGCCCGCCCCGGCCCAGGCCCCGTCTCCACCGCCGCTGACTCTGGTGCCGACGCCCGCGCCGGCCCCGCCCACCGCTGCCGCGCCCGTGGCCACCCCGCCGGCGCCTGCCCCGCCCGCCGCTGCCGCGCCGACCCCGGGGACGGGCGAGCGGGGACCGGGTGGCGGCCGGTCGGGCCGCCGCGCGGCGCCGGCACAGGGGGGTGCGGCCGGGCGGAGCGCCCCTGCCGTCGCCGTGGAGGTGGTCGCCGCGCAGCCGTCCGGGGGCGGGCCGACCGGCGTGCCGACCGCACGGGCGGGTCGGGGCGCCCGCGCGGTCGCGGCTTCGGGGGCACCCCGGCCCGCGCTGCTGGGGCGCAGGCTCGCCGCGCGGCTGGTGGACGCGGCCGTCGTCGGTGCGGCCGTCGCCGCGCTCACGCTGCCGTTGCTGCAGCGGATGCAGGGGCATCTGCAGGACAAGCTCGACGCCGCGCGGGCGCTGCCGGGCGCGACCACGGTGTGGCTGGTCGACTCGACCGTCCTGGCCGACCTCGGGCAGCTGCTGCTGGCGCTGCTGGTGGTGGGCCTGCTGTACGAAGGGCTGCCGACCGCCTTCTGGGGCCGGACTCCCGGCAAGGCGCTGTTCGGACTGCGGGTCCTGGACCGCAGGACCCGGCGTACGCCCCGCTTCGGCGCGGCGATCGGCCGCTGGCTCGCGTACCAGGTGCTGCTGGCGCTCGGCGTCGGGCTGCTGGGGGTGGCCTGGTGCCTGTTCGACCGTCCCTGGCGGCAGTGCTGGCACGACAAGGTGGCGGGCACCTTCGTCGCCGTGCGGGTCCCGAAGCGGCCGCGTCGGTGACCTGTTCGGGTGCTCACCTGTTCGGGTGGGCGCACGTGGGAGGTCCGCGTCTGATGCACCATCAGGTGATCTACTCGCGCTATGACGACACCTGAGCCGCCCGGAGAGCCGACCCCGCCGTCGTTCGAGAAGCCCACCGGGGGCGGCTCCCCGTACGACACCCCGCCCCCCTACGGGGGGAGCCCGTACGGGGCCCCTCCATCGGACCCCAACCCCTATGGCGGTGGTCGGTACGGAGGTGGCCAGTACGGCGGCGGGCAGTCCTACGGCCCCGCCGGGGGCCCGGCCGGCGGCGTGCAGGACGTCATGCCCCCGCTGGGTGGGGTCGG
The DNA here is from genome assembly GCF_041262645.1 of Streptacidiphilus sp. EB129. Taxonomy (NCBI): domain Bacteria; kingdom Bacillati; phylum Actinomycetota; class Actinomycetes; order Kitasatosporales; family Streptomycetaceae; genus Streptacidiphilus; species Streptacidiphilus sp. EB129. The sequence goes on along the minus strand of NZ_JBGCCS010000027.1, from coordinate 28,739 downwards.
CACGCGGCTGGTGGCCCGGATCATCGACTGGGTACTGCTGGCGATCATCGCCGTGCCGCTGTCCCTGGTGGCGGCCTTCGCCAACTCCAGGGACCGCACCGGCTTCACCTTCGCCGTCGAGATCCTGCTGGTCCTGCTGAACTTCCTCTACGAGGGCCTGATGCTCACGATGGCCGGCGGACAGACGGTCGGCAAGAAGGTGATGCGGATCCGGGTCGCGGTGCTCGCGAACGGTGCCATGCCGGTCGGTTCGGTCGGCTGGATCCGGGCCGCGGTGTGGACCCTGCCGGGCATCGTCTGCTGCCTGTGGCAGATCGTGGACGCGCTCTGGTGCACCTGGGACCGGCCCTACCAGCAGTGCCTGCACGACAAGGCCGCCAAGACCGTTGTCGTCAAGGTGCTCTGACGCACGGTCCCCGGACGCGCGGCGACGGACGGCGGCGGCCCCGTTCCGCCCCGTCCGTCTCTGCTGTCCGGTCTCCAGCTGTCGCGGCTCCGGCTGTCCCGCGTCGGCGGCGGCGCGGCGCTAGTGGTGTGCGCGCTCCCGGGCTGGGATGGCTTCGACCTGCGGCGACGACCGCGGTCCGCTCCGCGCGACGGTGCGGCTGCGCCCCGGTGCCGTCCCCCGGCGGACCGGAGCGGTGATGGCGAGCGCCGCGGCGATCGTGCCGAGGGTGAGGCCGAGGATCACCAGCAGCGATATGGCCAGCAGGCTGTGGGCGCCCGACGCGGCGAGCAGGGCGACCGTCGCGACGACGACGGCGAGCGTGCCGTAGCAGATCTGGGCGGGTGTCAGGCGTGGCATGGCTGTTCCGTCCTTAGCTTCGGGGCGGCGGGCCAAGGGGGGTCGAGGCCCACGGTCGAACTGTCGTTCGCTCTGGAGCTCAGCATGGGGTTCGGGCAGCGTGCCACTCGCGGCGGAGTGCGCCCGAACGGCCTGTCGAGTTTCGCAGGGTTCACCAGCCATGTACCCGGCCGGGAAGCCGGTGACCCTACCCTAACCCGGAGTCACGATGCATGGGGGGCGCACGGGATCATCTCTCCGGCGGAAGGGTTTCTGACGTGCCGTCATGCCGTACGCACATGCCACAGTCGTACGGACTGGGTCAGGTCGCGTGCCGGTCCGGGGTCAGCCGGCGATCACCACGGGGGTGCCGGTGAGGATCACTCCGGCCGCCTGCATCTGCTCCAGCGCCGTCTCCGTCGACTCCTTGGCCACGCCCGCGGTGAGGTCCAGCAGGACCCGGGTGACGAAGCCCGCGCGGGCGGCGTCGAGCGCGGTCGCCCGCACGCAGTGGTCGGTGGCGATGCCGACGACGTCGACCTCGGTCACCCCGCGCTCGCGCAGCCAGTCGCCCAGGCCGACCCCGTTCTCGTCGAAGCCCTCGAAGCCGCTGTAGGCGGCGGCGTGGGCGCCCTTGTCGAACACCGCCTCGACCGCGCCGGAGGTGACGCTGGGCGCGAAGTTGGGGTGGAAGCCGACGCCCTCGGTGCCGGCCACGCAGTGCGGCGGCCAGCTGGCGGCGAAGTCGGGGGTGGCCGAGAAGTGGCTGCCGGGGTCGATGTGGTGGTCGCGGGTGGCCAGCACGTGGGTGTATCCGGCGGTGCGGTCGGCGACCAGGTCGGTGATCGAGGCGGCGACCTCCGCCCCGCCCGTCACCGGGAGGCTGCCGCCCTCGCAGAAGTCGTTCTGCACGTCGACGATGATCAGTGCGCGGTGCATGACTGCTCCTTGGACCGGTGCGGGGACGGGCGCCTTTGGAGGACGGGCGCTGCTGGAACGAGATTAGGGAGCGGCGGGCCCCACGGCGAGGGGTCTGCGGACTCCGGCTCGGCCGGATCCCGCCCCGGCGTGCTCGGGCGGGATCCGGGCGGCGTTCAGCCGGCGTGGCCCGAGCGGGTGACGTACTCGGAGGGGATCACCGGGTCGCCCTTGGACAGCTGGGTGGCCGACATCGGGAGCTGCTCGCGCGACCGCAGGTGGCGCTCGCGGGCGGCGGACAGCGGCTCGCGGCCGACGATCTCGCCCGCCTGCACCAGCGGAATCTGCAGCTGCCGGTCGGCCAGGTCCTGCGGGACCGGGCCGGTGCCGATGACCTCGGCCTCGGCGACGCCCTCGGCGTCCAGCCGCCGTGCGCCCCACTTGCGCCCGCCCCGGCTGGACTTGGCCCCGGCAGAGCGTTTCGCCACCGGCACCAGGGGCGCCTTCGGGTCGTCCGAGGCGGCCCGGGCCACCAGCTTGTAGACCATCGCGCAGGTCGGCTGGCCGCTGCCGGTGACCAGCGAGGTGCCGACGCCGTAGCCGTCCACCGGGGCGCTGCCCAGGGCGGCGATCGCGTACTCGTCCAGGTCGCTGGTGACGGTGATCCTGGTCTTCTCCGCGCCCAGCTCGTCCAGTTGCCGCCGGACCCGGTGCGCCAGCATCAGCAGGTCGCCGGAGTCGATCCGGACCGCGCCGAGTTCGGGGCCGGCCACGTCGATCGCGGTGCGGACCGCCTCGGCCAGGTCGTAGGTGTCGATGAGCAGGGTGGTGCCGCGCCCCATCGACTCGATCTGGGCGGTGAACGCGTCCCGCTCGCTGTCGTGCAGCAGGGTGAAGGCGTGGGCGCTGGTCCCGGCGGTGGGGATGCCGTAGCGGAAGCCGGCCTGCAGGTCGGAGGTGGCCGAGAAGCCGGCCACGTAGGCGGCGCGGGAGGCGGAGACGGCCGCCTGCTCGTGCGCCCGGCGTGCGCCCATCTCGATCAGCGGCCGGGTCCCGGCGGCGGCGGACATCCGCGACGCGGCGGCGGCGATGGCCGAGTCGTAGTTCAGGATCGAGAGGATCACCGTCTCCAGGATCACCGCCTCGGCGAAGCTGCCCTCGACCACCAGCAGCGGCGAGCCGGGGAAGTAGCACTCGCCCTCGCCGTAGCCGCGGATGTCGCCGGTGAAGCGGTAGTTCGCCAGCCAGGAGAGGGTGGGCTCGTCCACCACCCGCTGGTCGGACAGCCAGTCCAGCTGCGGACTGGTGAAGCGGAAGGTCTCGACGGCGTCCAGGATCCGGCCGGTGCCCGCGGTCACGCCGTAGCGGCGGCCCTCGGGCAGGCGTCGGGTGAAGACCTCGAAGACCGAGCGCCGCCGGCCCGCGCCGCTGCGCAACGCGGCCTGGAGCATGGTGAGCTCGTAGCGGTCGGTGAGCAGCGCGGTGGAGGCGGTACTCGCGGTGGCAGGCAGGAGAGCGGCGTCCATGCAGATGATGCTACCGCTAATACTCGTCACTTTGACGATTTCTCGGTCGGTGCCCGGTTCCGGAGTCCCGGATCGCTATGAAATCCCCTGGATGGCAGCATGGTGCCCAGACAGTTATGCACAGACAGTTGCCGAGGCAGCAGCTTCCCCACCACCCGAACAGGAGCCACACCGTGAGCGTCGCGCCGGTCGAGATCGAGCGCACCGAGTCGGAGTCGGCCACCTGGGAGGTGCCTGACCCGGACACCCCCTGGGTGACGATCGTTCACAACGACCCGGTCAACCTCATGAGTTACGTCGTCTACGTGTTCCAGTCCTACTTCGGCTACCCGAAGGAGAAGGCCCGGAAGCTGATGATGGACGTGCACCACAAGGGTCGGGCGACGGTCTCCAGCGGCAGCCGCGAGGAGATGGAGCGCGACGTGCAGGCGATGCACGGATACGGTCTGTGGGCCACGCTCCAGCACGACAAGTGACACCCCCTCACCACGGTCACGCCGGCACCACCACCAGACCCACGGCACCGTCAGGTGCACCCACCAGGAAAGGCCCCACGGACCCCCTCATGGCCGGACTGTTCGAACCCGCACGCCACGGCGGTGCCTCGCTCACCCTGGACGCCGTCGAGGCGTCCATCCTGCGCAGCCTCACCGTCCAGATGCTGGAACTCCTCGGTCCGGAGGACGAGCCGGACGAGGACGCGGACCCGCTGGCCCGGCTCTTCGCCGAGGGCCCGAGCAAGCCGCCCGCCGACCCGGCCCTGGCCCGGCTCTTCCCCGACGCGTACGGGGAGGGCGACGACGCGGCGGAGCACTCCGCCGAGTTCCGCCGCTACACCGAGAACGACCTGCGGACCCGCAAGCGCGACGACGCGCTGGCCCTGGTCCGCGGCATCGACGGCGGGTCCAGCGGCCGCAAGGGGCGGGTGGTGCTGCACCTCAAGGCGGAGGACTGCCGGCACTGGCTCGGCGCGCTGAACGACCTGCGGCTCACCCTCGGCACCCGGCTGGACGTCAGCGACGACCCGGAGGAGGCCGAGGCGCTGTACCGGCTGCCGGACGAGGACCCGCGCAAGCCGCTGATGATGGCGTACCTGTGGCTCGGCGGGCTGCAGGAGACGCTGCTGGACGTACTGATGGGCAACTGAGGCCGACGGGCGACGGGCGGCCGGGGGCGGTGGACGGCTGAGGGGTGGCCGGGCGGGGCCGCCTATCCTGGCGCCATGCTGACCATCACCCGCGCCCTGCACGACGCGATCGTCGCCCACGCCCGCGCCGACCACCCCGACGAGGCCTGCGGCATGGTCGCCGGGCCGGCCGGTACCGACCGGCCCGAGCGGTTCATCCCGATGCTCAACGCCGCCCGCTCGCCCACCTTCTACGAGTTCGACTCGGGTGACCTGCTCAAGCTCTACCGGGAGCTGGACGACCGGGACGAGGAGCCGGTGGTGGTCTACCACTCGCACACCGCGACCGAGGCCTACCCCTCGCGGACCGACGTCTCCTACGCCTCCGAGCCACAGGCCCACTACGTGCTGGTCTCCACCGCCGAGTGCGGCACCGAGGAGGGCCCGTTCCAGTTCCGCTCGTTCCGCATCGTGGACGGCGAGATCACAGAGGAAGACGTGACCATCGTCGGGGACGCCGCCTGAGCGGTCCCCGCAGGACCTCCGGAGCCCGGCGCGGCCGGTCCTGGGCCGGGTCGGGCCCGTGTCGTTCCCGTCATGTGGGACGAGACCATCCGCAGAGTGGGACGGGCATCCCTTTCGGGGGTCGGGAATCTATACGATGAGCCCATGCGTTCCCTCGATGTGAGCACTCCTGCCCCGGGCATCCGCCTCGTGGCGCGGCTGCACGTCGACCTGTGCCGTCTCGCCAGCGCCATCTGTCGCCCCTGCTGAGCACCGCGCGGCCGGCGCGCGCACGACTGCGTCGCCGACGGCACAGTCAGCGCGAACCGAGCCCCTCCCGTCCCGCCTGCCCCGCGTCCCGCGGCCGGCACGGCACGCCCCCTGCCGCCATCCCCGCCCCCGGCGTCCTCGCCCCCGCACCCTCATCTTCTGGAGCGCATCCATGGCCATCGAGGTCCGCATCCCGACCATCCTCCGTCCCTACACCGACGGCGCCAAGGCCGTCGAAGGCGACGGCGCCACCCTCGACGCACTCTTCGCCGACCTCGACGCCCGCCACCCCGGCATCCGGGAGCGCCTGGTCGACGCCGGCCAGCTGCGCCGCTTCGTCAACGTCTACCTGAACGACGAGGACGTGCGGTTCCTGGACGGCATCAACACCGCCCTGGGCGCCGGCGACAGCGTCACCATCCTTCCCGCGGTCGCCGGCGGCTCGGTCTGATGCGCTACGACACCAACCTCGACGCCGTCGGCAACACCCCCCTGGTCGGCCTGCCGCGCCTGAGTGCCACGGTGCCCGGCAACGAGGCGGGTGTCGTACGCCTCTGGGCCAAGCTGGAGGACCGCAACCCCACCGGCTCCATCAAGGACCGGCCGGCACTGCACATGATCGAACGTGCCGAGGCCGACGGGCGGCTCACCCCGGGCTGCACCGTCCTGGAGCCGACCAGCGGCAACACCGGGATCTCGCTGGCGATGGCGGCCAAGCTCAAGGGCTACCGGATGGTCTGCGTGATGCCCGAGAACACCAGCGAGGAGCGCCGCGAGCTGCTCCGGATGTGGGGCGCCGAGGTCATCCCCTCGCCTGCCGCCGGCGGGTCCAACACCGCGGTGCGGGTCGCCAAGGAACTGGCCGCCGAGCACCCCGACTGGGTGATGCTCTACCAGTACGGCAACCCCGACAACGCCGGCGCCCACTACGCCGGGACCGGCCCGGAGATTCTGGCCGATCTGCCCGGGATCACCCACTTCGTGGCCGGCCTGGGCACCACCGGCACCCTTATGGGCGTCGGCCGCTACCTGCGCGAGAAGGTGCCCGGGGTCAGCATCGTCGCCGCCGAGCCGCGCTACGACGACCTGGTCTACGGGCTGCGCAACCTCGACGAGGGCTTCGTCCCCGAGCTCTACGACGCCTCGGTGCTGACCACCCGCTTCTCGGTCGGCTCCGCCGACGCGGTCCGCCGCACCCGGGAGCTGCTGCGGCTGGAGGGGATCTTCGCCGGGGTCTCCACCGGTGCGATCCTGCACGCCGCACTGGGCGTCGCCCGCAAGGCCGCGCAGGCGGGACAGAGCGCCGACATCGCCTTCGTGGTCGCCGACGGCGGCTGGAAGTACCTGTCCACCGGCATCTACACCGCCGAGACCACCGAGCAGGCCGTCGAGGCGCTGCAGGGGCAGCTCTGGGCCTGACCCGCGACCACCCGCACCACCCGTACAAGGCCCCCGCCTGAAAGACTCCGGCGGGGGTCTTTCATTTATCTGTTTCCTGATCCGGAACTGTCACAGAACAACGACAGGGACCTATCAGGGGGGCTCTGCCTCGTTGGGCCGGAAAAGGCTGTAACCGCCACAGCCACGCCAGAACTGAGACCGCGTCAGACCTGGTCACGCGCCCACCGGAGGAGGTACCGCGATGAGTCCCCGCAATGGAGAGCTCTGGTCCTACACCGAGATCGCCGCTCATATCGGCGTAAAGCCGGAAACAGTGAAATCATATCGGCGCCATGGAATGCTTCCCGAACCCGATGTCATCACCGTGCTCGGCTCCCCCCGCTGGTACGCCGACACGATCAGGGCCTGGAGCGCGCGCCGCCCGCGCAACCGGGACCACTGACCGCGCACACCGACAGGGGCGCACGGGGGGAGCGCGCGGCTCCCCCCGTACTGGTGATTCCGACCACAACCGGCCCTGCGGGCGGCGGCGAAGCCCGGCCTCCGCCTTACTCTCGACTCTCACGGCAGTGTCGCCAGCGGCACTGTCCTCTGCCCACGACGTCATCAGCAGTGGCACGAGCCGGCGAGGAGTACGCGGCATGGAACTGACCGTTGTGGGAAGCTCGGGGAGCTTTCCCTCCGCTGATTCGCCCTGCTCCTGCTATCTGGTCGAGGCGGACGGCTACCGCCTGGTGATCGACCTGGGCAACGGCGCGCTGGGCGCGCTGCAGCGCTACTGCGGACTGTACGACGTCGACGCGATCCTGCTCAGCCATCTCCACGCGGACCACTGCGTCGACATGTGCGCCTACTACGTCGCCCGCAACTACCGGGTCGGCGGCTGCCCGGACCCGGTGCCCGTCTACGGGCCGCACGGCACGGCCGAGCGGCTGGCCCGGGCCTACGACATGGACGAGCACCCGGGGATGAAGGAGGTCTTCGACTTCCACGACCTGCGCGAGGCCTCCTTCGGGATCGGCCCGTTCACCGTCACCGCGGCGCGGGTCGCGCACCCGGTCGAGGCCTACGCCTTCCGCGTCGAGCACGGCGGCAGGTCCTTCGTCTACAGCGGCGACACCGGGCCCTGCGCGGAGCTGGTCGAGCTGGCCCGCGGTGCGGACCTGCTGCTCAGCGAGGCCGCGTTCACCTACGGCAAGGAGGACATCCCGGACCTCCACCTGAACGGTCGCGAGGCCGGCGAGCACGCGGCCCTGGCCGGGGTGGGGCGCCTGGTACTGACCCACATCCCCCCGTGGACCGACCCCGAGCGCAACCGCGCCGACGCGGCGGCGGCCTACGCCGGGCCGGTGGAGCTGGCCCGGCCCGGCGCGGTCTACTCGTTCTAGCTTCGCCCTGGGCTCGTTCTAGGCCTTGGTGAGGTCCTCGATCTCCTCCTCGGGCTCGCGGCCCGGCGTGGTGAGGTTGAACCTGATGATCGCGAAGCGGAACAGCGAGTAGTACAGCACCGCGAAGACCAGGCCGATCGGGATGATCATCCAGGGCTTGGTGGCCAGGTTCCAGTTCAGCAGGTAGTCGATCAGACCGGCCGAGAAGCTGAAGCCGTCGTGCACGCCCAGCGCCCAGGTCACCGCCAGCGACAGGCCGGTGAGCAGCGCGTGGATCCCGTACAGCACCGGGGCGATGAACATGAAGGAGAACTCGATGGGCTCGGTGACGCCGGTCACGAACGCGGTGAGGCCGACCGAGATCATCATGCCCGTCACCGCCTTGCGCCGCTCGGGACGGGCGCAGTGCGCGATGGCCAGGGCCGCGGCCGGCAGGCCGAACATCATGATCGGGAAGAAGCCCGACATGAACTGGCCCGCCGTCGGGTCGCCGTGGAAGAAGCGCGGGATGTCGCCGGTCCAGACGTGGCCGGTGGCGTCGGTGTAGCTGCCGACCTGCTGCTGGAAGAAGGTGTTCAGGAACTGGTGCATGCCGATCGGGATCAGCAGCCGGTTGGCGACCCCGTAGACCCCGGCGCCGACCGCGCCCAGGTTGACCAGCCAGTCGCTGGCGTGGGTCAGACCGGAGCCGATCGGCCCCCAGGCCAGCCCGAAGACCACGCCGAGCAGGGTGCCGACGAAGGCCATGATGATCGGGACCAGCCGGCGTCCGTTGAAGAAGCCCAGCCGGTCCACCAGCTTGGTGCGGTGGAAGCGCTGCCACAGCACGGCGGAGAGCAGTCCGACGACGATGCCGCCGAAGACCCCCGGGTCCTGCGGTTTGCCCTCCGGGAGGGCCGCGGTGACCGTGCCGGTCATCGGGAAGACGGTCAGCACCGACCTGAAGACCAGGTAGCCGACGATCGCCGCCAGCGCGGTCGACCCGTCCGCCTTCTTGGCGAAGCCGATCGCCACGCCGATGCAGAACAGCAGCGCCAGGTTGCCGAAGACACCGTTGCCGGCGGCGGCGAACACGTCCGCGACCTTCCCCCAGTGCAGGCCCTTGTCGCCGAAGACGTCGGGCTGCCCGAGCCGCAGCAGGATGCCGGCGGCGGGAAGGACGGCGACGGGCAGCTGCAGGCTGCGCCCCACCTTCTGGAGGCCCTGGAAGAGGCCTGAGCCCCGCTTCTTCGCGGGGGCCGCCTGGACAGCGGTCGTGGTGCTCATGGGAGTTCCTTAGCGCACGGTCAAAAGGTCTATACCACTAACTGGTGTAGACCATTCTAAGCACGGGTTCAGGAAGATCCGGACATACGTGTTCCGTTTGTGACGAAGCACCCGGGCCCCCGGACCGTCCTGCGGTCGGGGGCCCGGGTGCTTCCGGGGGCGGCTACGGCTTGAGGTTGGCCTCTTCGAACTCCTCGGTGTCGTCCTCGCGGCCGGGGGTCTTCAGGTCGAACCTGGTGATCACGAACCGGAAGACCGAGTAGTAGACCGCCGCGAAGACCAGACCGATCGGGACGATCAGCCATGGCTTGGTCGCCAGGCTCCAGTTGATGACGTAGTCGATCAGTCCGGCGGAGAAGCTGAAGCCGTCGTGCACGCCCAGTCCCCAGGTCACCGCCATGGAGAGGCCGGTCAGCACCGCGTGGATCCCGTACAGCACCGGGGCGATGTAGAGGAAGGAGTACTCGATCGGCTCGGTCACGCCGGTCATGAAGGAGGTCAGGCCGACGGAGATCATCATGCCCGTCACCTCCTTGCGCCGGTGCGGCTTGGCGCAGTGGGCGATGGCCAGGGCCGCCGCCGGCAGCGCGAACATCATGATCGGGAAGAATCCGGAGGTGAACTGCCCCGCGGTCGGGTCGCCGGCCAGGAACCGGTTGATGTCGCCGTGGACCACCGCGCCGTCGGGCTTGGTGTAGCTGCCGAACTGGAACCAGAAGAAGACGTTGAGGAACTGGTGCATGCCCACCACCAGCAGGGCGCGGTTGGCGACACCGAAGATCCCGGCGCCGGCCGATCCCATCCCGGTCAGGCCGTTGGCGAAGCGGTCCAGGCCGTGTCCGATCGGCGGCCAGATCCACAGGCACAGCACCGCGAAAACCGTCGCCACCCCGGCCATGATGATCGGCACGAGGCGGCGGCCGTTGAAGAAGCCCAGCCAGTCCACCAGCTTCACCCGGTGGTAGCGCTGCCAGAAGAAGGCGCTGAGCAGGCCGATGACGATGCCGCCGAACACCCCGGGGTTCTGCGCCACCGGAAGGGCGATGGCGGTCCAGGGGCCCTTTGCCGGGCCGGTGACGCAGACGCCGCCGGCGCTCAGCACGGCGGGTGTCCCGCTGCCGAGCGCGGCGGCGCCGGTGCACGTGGCGAAGGTCTTCAGGACGTTGAAGTAGACCAGGAAGCCGGCCACGGCGGCCAGCGCGGTGGAGCCGTCGGCCTTCTTGGCCATGCCGATCGCGACGCCGACCGCGAAGAGCAGCGGCAGGCCGAGCGAGCCGTCGAGGAGTGCGCCGCCGGCCCCGCTGAAGACCTGGACCAGCTTCTCCGGGAAACCCCACTGGCTGTGGATGTCGGGCTGTCCGAGCCGGTTGAGGATGCCGGCGGCGGGGAGTACGGCGATGGGGAGCTGCAGGCTGCGTCCCATCTTCTGCAGGCCGCCCACCAGGCCCTGCCACCAGGGCCGTTGCGGAACGACGGCGTTCGCCGAACTCATGACTCTCCTCGTCGTCGCCTCGTCGTCGCTGCGCGGCCGACTGGCCCCGGTACCGGAAAGTGGTGTAGACCAGTTGCGTACGGACGGCCCCGCGCCGGGGGATGGGAGTCCCGTTGTAGTCATCCTGAGTGAGCGCGGTGATCTTCGCGCGCGACGTTGGGCCAACCGTGCGTTACCGTGTCAATGCGGACCAAAGGGACACTCCGTCAGTGAGTTGCCCGAGGTCGACGCATTGGGCCGAGAACAGGAGAAACGCATGGCCAGCAAGGCTGAGAAGATCGTCGCGGGCCTCGGCGGCATCGGGAACATCGAAGAGGTCGAGGGCTGCATCACCCGGCTGCGCACCGAGGTCAAGGACCCCACCCTGATCGACGAGGCCGCGCTCAAGGCCGCCGGCGCCCATGGCGTGGTGAAGATGGGCTCCGCGATCCAGGTCGTCATCGGCACCGACGCCGACCCGGTCGCCGCGGACATCGAGGACATGATGGCCTGAGCGTCCGTCAGGGCGTGACCTGCCCCGCTGGACCGCCCCGCGAGGGGCGCCGCCGACGGCCCGCGCCGTTCGCCCGACCGCACGACCGGCCGGGCCCTGGTGCGGGCCGTCGGCGTGTGGCCGTCGGCGTGTGCGGGGCGGTCCGGAGGGCGGATAGGGTCGGAGGCATGACACGCAACGACGGCCGCAGCTTCGACCAACTCCGACCGATCACCATCGAGCGGGGCTGGAGCAAGCACGCCGAGGGGTCCGTACTCGTCTCCTTCGGGGACACCCGGGTGCTGTGCACCGCCAGCGTCACCGAGGGCGTGCCGCGTTGGCGCCGGGGCAGTGGCGAGGGCTGGGTGACCGGCGAGTACGCGATGCTGCCGCGCGCCACCAACACCCGCAACGACCGCGAGTCGGTGCGCGGGAAGATCGGCGGCCGGACGCACGAGATCAGCCGCCTGATCGGGCGCTCGCTGCGCGGTGTCGTCGACACCCGGGCGCTGTCCGAGAACACCATCGCCATCGACTGCGACGTGCTCCAGGCGGACGGCGGCACCCGGACGGCGGCGATCACCGGCGCGTACGTGGCGCTGGTGGACGCGGTGCGCTGGGCCCAGGAGAAGAAGATCACCCGGGCCAAGGCCGAGCCGATCATCGGCGCGGTCAGCGCGGTGAGCGTGGGCATCGTCGGCGGCGTGCCGATGACCGACCTCTGCTACGAGGAGGACGTGCGCGCCGAGACGGACATGAACATCGTCTGCACCGGTGACGGCAAGTTCGTCGAGGTCCAGGGGACGGCGGAGGGCGTGCCCTTCGACCGCGACCTGCTGAACCAGCTGCTCGACCTGGGCCAGCTGGCCTGCGCGGAGCTGGACGAGATCCAGCGCAAGGTCCTGGAGGGCTGATGAACGCGCTCTTCCCCGCTCCCACCCGGCTGATCCTGGCCACCCGCAACGTACACAAGGTCGGCGAGCTGCGGGCGATCCTCGGCGCGGCCGGTCTCGACGTCGACCTGGTCGGCGCGGACGCCTACCCGGAGATCCCCGACGTCGCCGAGACCGGGGTCACCTTCGCGGAGAACGCCCTGCTCAAGGCCCATGCGCTGGCCCGCGCGACCGGGCATGCGGCGGTCGCCGACGACTCCGGCCTGTGCGTGGAGGTGCTGGGCGGCGCCCCGGGGATCTTCTCCGCGCGGTGGGCCGGCCGGCACGGCGACGACAAGGCGAACCTGGAGCTGCTGCTGGCCCAGCTGTCCGACATCGCCCCTCCGGACCGCAGGGCCCACTTCACCTGCGCGGCGGCACTGGCCCTGCCGGACGGCACCGAGCGCGTGGTCGAGGGCAGGCTCCGCGGCACCCTGCGGTTCGCGCCGGTGGGCACCCACGGCTTCGGCTACGACCCGATCCTGCAGCCCGACGGCTACGACATCACCTGCGCGGAGCTGACGCCGGACCAGAAGAACGCCATCAGCCACCGCGGCGAAGCCTTCCGCGGCCTGGTCCCGATCGTGCGCGAGCTGCTGTCCTGAGCGTCTTGCGACGTCAGAGGCCCACTTCCCAGCCGGGGAGTGGGCCTCAGTTGGTGCGGCGGAAGGGATTCGAACCCTCACGATTCTCACGAATCACTGGCTCCTAAGGCCAGCGTGGCTGCCATTTCACCACCGCCGCGTCACGCCATGCATCGTACTGGTTCGGACCGACCGCGTCTGTCGGGTATTCGCTGCCACGCCGGTCGGCGATCAGGTGGGGGCGAGGGTCCGGAGGCCTACGGCTGCCGCTGCTTCGAGGAGGCGCTTGTCGTAGGCGACGAAGGCGATCACCGCCGGTGCGACGCTCATCGCGGCGGCGACGTGGATGGCGTCCAGCGTACGGAGCGTGCCCCCGGGGTTCAGTCGGCCGGCTTGGTCGAACAGGGCCGGCGGCAGGCGCAGCACAGCCGCTGAGTCCAGCCAATCCTCCGCCTGCTGCCGCGTCTTCGGCGAGGCTCCTGCCGCGTGCAGGCCCCGGCGCACCTCGGTGCGGGACAGGTCGCAGGTGACGACGAGTGCTGACCCTTCGGTGGAGAGCCACGCCATGAGGGCGGCCGACTCCGCTTCCTGCTTGAAGAGCTTCAGGGCGGCGGAGGTGTCGAGGTAGATCAGACGATGCGTCACCGTTCGCCCTCGTCCTCGCGCAGGGCCCGGAGTGCCTCGCTCAGCGAGGACTCGCCCGGCTCGTAAGGAGCGGGCGGGCGCTGTGCCAGATCTCCTGCTGTGGGGGCCTTGGTCAGGGCGTCGAGATCGAGGATCCCCGCCGCCGCCGCGATTGCCAGTGCTTCCTCGGCTGGATCCGGGGGCAGTATCCGTGCGACCACCCGGCCGTGGCGGGTCACTGTCAATGTCTCGCCATGCTCGACGCGCTTGAGCACGCTGGTCGCATTGCGCTGCAGGTCGCGGATGCTGACCTGGCCGTCGGACACCTTTTCCGTCATGACGCACATTTTATTGCCATGACAGGCAGTCGGTCCAGCTTGCCGCACCAACGGGTGACTGTGCTCGATGCGGAGTCCTTGGATGTGGTTGAGACCAATAGGACTAGGCCAGTTGGTCAGACGGGTGCTCTGAGCTGGGCTTCCAGGAAACCTTAAGGAAGCTTAAGTGACACGTTGCCTAATGGGGTCTTGACGGGAGGGGTTGGTCCAGGCCAATTTAGCCGTCAACAAACGGTGGTTACCGGGGAGTCGTGTGGGGGCCTTCGGTCCGACCGCCGTGGCAACTGGTGAGTCCCGAAGGTTCGGTTCGCGGAGTCGTTGCGGAGGCAGGCATGGACGGCAGACCCACACCGGTCAGAGGCAGAAGAGCGCTGGTCGGCGCGTGTTGCGCGGCGGCCCTCGGGGTCGGCGGGTTGCTCGCGGCCGGCGGGAACGCGCAGGCGAGTGCCGGTCAGCTGCTGGTCAACGGCGGCTTCGAGAGCGGGAGTCCGAGCGGGTGGAGCTGCTCCACCGCCGACACCGTGGTGACCAGCCCGGTCCAGCAGGGAACGTACGCGCTGTCCGGGACGCCGGTCGGGTCCGACGACGCTCAGTGCGCGCAGACCGTCGCGGTCGCGCCGAACTCGACGTACACGCTGACCGGCGAGGTGCTGGGCAGCTACGTCTACCTCGGGGCCACGGGCACCGGCGTGAGCGCGAGCAACTGGACGCCGAGCGCCACGAGTTGGCAGCAGCTGTCGACGACGTTCACGACCGGTGCGTCGACCACCTCGGTGCAGGTGTACGTGCACGGCTGGTACGGGCAGCCGACGTTCGGCGCGGACGCGCTGTCGCTGGTCGGCCCCCCGCCCGTCGGCGGGCCGACCCCGACCCCGACCCCCACGCCGACCGGTACCGGAACGCCGACGCCCACCCCGACCCCCACCCCCACCGGGACGGGAACGCCGACCCCGACGCCCACCCCCACCGGGACCGGCACCCCGCCGCCGGTGGACACCGGCTTCCGGCACCCGGTCTACCTGATGCCGCTGGACAACTCGCCGCAGGCGATCAGCGACATCGTCGCCAACTCCGGTGAGAACGAGTTCCTGCTCGCCTTCGTGCTGGACTCCGGCAACTGCACCCCCGCCTGGGGCGGGAACGCGTCCACCACCGTCGCCGCCGACACCGCCGTGCTCGCGGACGTCAACGCGGCGCGTGCCGCCGGCGGTGACGTCGCGGTGTCCTTCGGCGGCTACAACGGCACCGAGCTGGGCAGCAGTTGCGGCGGCTCCGCCGCCCTCGCCGGCGCCTACCAGCAGGTCATCGACACGTACAAGCTCACCCGGATCGACCTGGACTGGGAGAACGGCAGCCTGGACGCCAACATGGCGGTCCGCTGGGCGGCGATCAAGCAGCTGGAGGCCGCCAACCCCGGCCTGAAGGTCAGCCTCACCATCCCCATGACCACCGTCGGCCTGCCGGACACCGGCCGGGACGAGATCCAGCAGGCGATCAACGACGGCGCCCGGATCGACCGGGTGAACATCATGGACTTCGACTTCGGTCTGAGCGGCAGCACCGAGACGGTCGCGGCCGAGGGTGTCGCCAACGACGTGGTCGCGCAGCTGCAGAAGCTCTACGGCTGGGACGCGGCCACCGCCTGGTCGCACCTCAGCGTGCAGCTGATGAACGGTCACACCGACCAGCCCAGCGAGCTGTTCACCCAGTCGACCTTCACCGATCTGCTCGGCTTCGTGCAGTCGAACCACGCCGCCGCCTTCTCCTACTGGTCGGTCAACCGCGACCGGGCCTGCGACCCGAGCGTGGCCCACAACTGGGCGGACGGTGCCTGCAGCAGCGTCACCCAGAACCCCTACGACTTCACGAAGATCATCACGCAGTTCACCGGCTGAGCTCCCCACAGTCCACCCGCGTCGGGTCACGGCATGTACCCCCACGAGATACCGCAGCATGTCGTGCTCACAGCCCGGCGCGGGTGTCGCCCACCAGACGGACCGGATCCTCTGGCCGGGCGCCCCTCGGGCGTCGTCCGGCAGCCGCCGGTCGCGCCCTTCACCCCCACTCCCACTCCAGGAGCACCGCAATGCCAGAACGTGCCACCCCGTCGGCCCCCCACGGTAGTTCGCGGCGGATGAAGCGCGGTACCGCGCTTGCCACCGCGACCGTACTGATCGCAGGATCCGCCGCGCTCGCCGCGACCGTCACCGGCGCGAACGCGGCGTCGACGAGCCTGCTGGCGAACGGTGACTTCGAGAGCGGCAACCTCAGCGGCTGGAGCTGTTCCACGCTGGACAGCGTGGTCGGCACCCCCGTGCACAGCGGCTCGTACGCGCTGCTCGGCGCCGCCTCCTCCGGTGACGACGCCCAGTGCGCGCAGACCGTGACGGTGCTGCCGAACACGACCTACAGCCTCTCCGGCTACGTCCAGGGCGCGTACGTGTACCTCGGTGCCACCGGCACCGGCGTGTCCGCGAGCAACTGGACGCCGAGCGCCACGAGTTGGCAGCAGCTGTCGACCTCCTTCACCACCAGCGCGTCGACCACCTCGGTGCAGGTCTATGTGCACGGCTGGTACGGGCAGGGCTCGTACTACGCCGACGACATCACGCTGACCGGTCCGGGCGGCGCGACCGGGAGCCCGAGCGCGAGCGCCTCCAGCTCCTCGCCCTCGGCGTCCGCCTCGGCCAGCGCGTCCGCGTCCAGCACGCCCACCGCGTCCTCCACTCCGAGCGCCAGCGCCTCGTCGACCCCGACCGCGACGCCGACCCCGAGCAGCACCGGCACCAGCGGTTCGGGCACCGGCCCGACCGGTGACGGCCTGGTCGCCACCCCGGCCGGGGTCACCGCGAAGGTCACCGACAACGCGGTGACGCTGTCCTGGAGCGCCGCGGCCGACAACTCGCAGACCGGTGACACCCCTGGGTACTACGTGTACTCGGGCGCCAACCTGGTGGCGACCTCGATGGGCACCTCGGTGACCGTCAGCTCGCTGCTGCCGAACACCGCCTACACCTTCACCGTCCAGGGGTACGACAAGGACGGCCATGCCTCCGCGCAGTCCGCGCCGGTGGCGGCGACCACCGGCGCCGCGGCGACCGGGGCGATGAAGTCGGCGTACTTCGACCAGTGGTCGATCTACGGCAACGCCTACTACCCGAAGAACGTGGGGACCTCGGGTGCGGCGGCCAACATGAAGGTTCTGACCTACGCGTTCGAAAATGTCGATCCCACCTCGCACACCTGCTTCGAGGCCGTGAAGGCCAGCGACTCCACCAACGAGGCCGACCCCAACGCGGGCGACGGCGCCGGTGACGCCTTCGCCGACTACCAGAAGTCCTACACCGGCGACATCAGCGTCGACGGCAGCGCGGACACCTGGTCGCAGCCGATCAAGGGCAACTTCAACCAGCTGCGCGAGCTGAAGGCGAAGTACCCGAACCTGCGGATCAACCTCTCCATCGGCGGGTGGACCTACTCCAAGTACTTCTCCGACGCGGCCGCCACCGACGCCTCCCGCAAGGCGTTCGTGTCCTCCTGCATCGACATGTTCATCAAGGGCAACCTGCCGACCAACATCTCCGGTGACGCCTCCGGCGGGGCCGGCTCGGCGGCCGGCCTGTTCGACGGCATCGACATCGACTGGGAGTACCCGGCCTCGGCGGGCGGCCACACCGGCAACCACACCTCGGCCGCCGACACTGCCAACTACACCGCCCTGCTCGCGGAGTTCCGCAGCGAGCTGGACGCCTACGGCAGCAGCATCGGTAAGCACTTCCTGCTGACCGCGGCCCTGCCCAGCGGCCAGGACAAGATCGCGCTGATCCAGCCGGCCGCCATCGCCAAGTCGCTGGACTACGGCGACGTGATGACCTACGACATGCACGGCGCCTGGGACGCGGCCGGTCCCACCAACCTGCAGGACCCCCTGCACGACACCGCCGCAGACCCCAGCACCGCCATCGCGCCGGGCACCGCGAAGTACAACATCGACGAGACCATCAAGGCCTACACCACCGGTGACTCGTCCTACGGCATCACCGGCGGCTTCCCGGCGAGCAAGATCGTGCTCGGCGTGCCGTTCTACTTCCGCGGCTGGACCGGCGTCCCGGCCGGCAGCAACTACGGCCTGTACCAGACGGCGACCGGGGCCAGCCCGGCGCAGACCTACACCCAGGAGGCCGGGATCGCGGACTGGAAGGAGCTCGCGGCCAAGGGCCTGACCACCGGTTCCACGGTGCACTGGGACCCGACCACGCAGAGCTCGTGGATCTACGACGGCACCAACTTCTACACCGGTGACACGCCGCAGGCGATCACCGCGCGGGGCGCGTACGCGACCTCGAAGGGTCTCGGCGGCATCTTCGCCTTCTCCTTCGAGGGCGACGACGCCTCCGGCACGCTGATCAACACGATGAACAGCTCCATGCAGTAGTCCCGCGACGCAGTGGTCCTGCGGCGGAGCAGAGCGGAGGGGGCGGTGCGCCGGTGGCGCGCCGCCCCTTCGGCGTGCGGCGTCAGATCTTGAGGTCGCGGATCAGCTTGGCGACGTGACCGGTGGCCTTCACGTTGTAGAAGGCGTGCTCGACCTTGCCCTGCTCGTCCACGATCAGGGTGGAGCGGATCACCCCGGTGACGGTCTTGCCGTACATGGTCTTCTCGCCGAAGGCCCCGTAGGCGATGAGCACCTCCTTCTCGGGGTCGGCCACCAGGGTGACCTTCAGGTGCTCCTTCTCGCGGAACCTGCCCAGCTTCTCGGGCTTGTCCGGGGAGATCCCGATGACGTCGTAGCCGGCCTCGGCCAGCAGGTCGAGGTTGTCGGTGAAGTCGCAGGCCTGCTTGGTGCAGCCGGGTGTCAGCGCGGCGGGGTAGAAGTAGATGATGACCTTGCGGCCGAGGTGGTCGGCGAGGGAGACCTGCTTGCCGTCCGCGTCGGGAAGGGTGAAGGCGGGGGCGGTGTCGCCGGGCTGCAGCCTCATGAGGAGTGCTCCTGTGCGTCTGGATGGTGGTCGTACCCGATGACGAACGTACTCCAGGACACGGACAGGGCGGGGTGCCGCTGCGCGTGGCGGCGGGCGACCTGACAGACTGTCGGTAGGCGTAGCGGACAGGCGGCAACGGAGGAAGGCGGGCTCGTGGGCGAGGTCGGGACGAGGGGCAAGGGCACGGGTCCGGACGGGCGTACCGCGGCGCAGATCGAGGCGGACATCGTCCGCACCCGTCGGCAGCTGGCGGCCACGCTCGACGAGCTCGCGGTCGCGGTGCACCCGTCGACGTTGGTCGGCAAGGCGAAGGCGGACGCGAAGGCCGCCGTGGACCGTTCCGTCGGGCGCGCGTTCGTGGCCCTGAACCGGGGCGTGGAGCAGGCGCGGGCGCAGTTCGTGGACGAGAAGGGCAATCCCCGTCCGGAGCGCATCGTCCCGGCTGCGGCGCTGGCCGCGGCGGTCGTGACCGGTGTGGTCCTGCTGCGCCGCCGCAAGTAGCGCCGGCTCGGGGGACGGGGCAGGGGCGCGTGGTCCGGCGTCGGGTCGGTACGGCCGGACCGTGCGGAGGGTGTGCGGCCGGTGGCGCGAGGCGGGCGGCCCGGGGTGGGTGCTGTTCGGTGACCGGTCGAGTCCGCCGCGCCTTCCTCGGCTCGGTGTACGGTCGCAGGTGTGAGTGATTCGACGGCATCCCAGCGCGCCCGCGACGACGACCGCCACAGCTCCTTCGGCGAGAAGCTGCCCATCCGGATGCTGCACGACCGGGTACTGGTACGCACGGACGGTCCCGAGGGCGACCGGCGCTCGACCGGGGGCATCCTGATTCCGGCGACCGCCGAGCTGTCCAAGCGGTGCGCGTGGGCGGCGGTGGTCGCGGTGGGCCAGAACGTCCGTGCCATCGAGCCGGGCGACCGGGTGCTGTACGACCCGGAGGACCGCGCCGAGGTCGAGGTGCGGGGCCAGCTCTACGTGCTGCTGCGCGAGCGCGACGTGCACGCGGTGGCCGCCGAACGGGTCGGCGAGGGCGACGGCGGCACCGGCCTGTACCTCTGATTCCTCCGATCCCTCTGATCGTCATCACAGGGGCCGGGCCCGCACGCCGATAGGTCGCGCGCGGGCCCGGCCCCTGGTTTCGTCCGCCGCTATGGCTGGCCTGTCTGGTTGGGCAGGGCCGCCGCGGTGGGCGGGGCGCTGGTGGCGCTCTGCGTCGGGGTCGGTGTCGGGGTGGGGGTCGGCGGGGCGGTGGTGAAGGTGGGGGTCGGCGTCGGCGGCAGGGTGAAGCTGGGCGTGGGCGTGGCCGTCGCCGGGGGCGTGGGGGTGGGGCTGGTGGTGCTCGGGGTGCTGCTGGGGATGCTGGTGGAGGTGTCGACCGGGGCCTGCAGGGTGAAGTCCTGGACCGGGGAGTCGCCCAGCGCGGTGTTCATGTAGTCGGTCCAGATCTGTGCGGGGAACGATCCTCCGTTGACCCGGGTGACGCCGGCGGCGTCGCCCAGCGACAGCCGGGCGTGGGTGGTCGGGTCCTCCGCGAACAGGCCGACCGAGGTGACCAGCTCCGGGGTGTAGCCGATGAACCAGGCGGACTTGTTGTCGTCCGTGGTGCCGGTCTTGCCGGCCGCGGGGCGGCCCAGGCCGTCGGCGACGTAGCCGGTGCCGTTGGGGCTGACCACGTCCTCCAGCACCGAGGTGACCGCGTCGGCGGTGCCGCGGTCGAAGGCCTGGGTGGTCTGGTGCGCGGGGAGCGCCCTGGCCTCGCCGTCGTGCGAGAGCGCCTGGACCGACCAGGGGGTGATCTGCTGGCCGTGGTTGTCCAGGGTGGCGTAGGCGCCGGCCATCTGGATCGCGCTGGGCGTGGCCACACCCAGCGCGAGGGCCGGGTTGTTCGCGCTCATGTCCGGGGTGTCCTGCGGCAGCCCGGCCGCGATCGCCGCCTTGCGGACGTTGTCCAGGCCGGCGTCGACGGCCTCCTGGGCGTAGACCGAGTTGACCGACTTGACCATGGCGTAGCGCAGGCTGATCGGGCCGTAGTCCTGGCCGTCCTCGTTCGGCGGGGCGTAGGACCGCCCGCCGGAGAGGCCCTGGACCGGGCGGCCGCTGGTGCCGTCGTAGACGGTGGACGGTGTGATCGTGCGTCCGTCCTGGGTGGTGGCGTTGTTCTGCAGGCCGGCGGCCAGGTCGAAGGCCTTGAAGGTGGAGCCGACCTGGATGTCGGTGCGGGTGGCGTCGTTGAACTGCTGGGTGGCGTAGTTCGGCCCGCCGTAGGCGGCGACGATCCTGCCGGTGGCCGGGTCGACCGAGCTGCCGGCCGCGCGGACGTCCTTGGCCTTGGCGGTGTTCGGCAGCTGGTCGCTGAACTCCTTCTTCACCGAGGCGGCCAGGGCGTCCTGGTTCTTCTTGACGAAGGTGGTGGTGATCTTCCAGCCGCCGGCGGCGAGGCTGGCCGGGTCGACGATGTTGTTGTCGTTGAGGTACTGGTCGGCGATGTCGATCAGGTACCCGGCCTGGCCGGAGACGCCGGGAGTGGCGCCGGCGGGCTTGGTGGCGGGGAAGGCCATCGCGCCGCGGTCGCTCTGGCTGACCCAGCCGAGCTTCACCATGCCGTCGAGCACGTAGTTCCAGCGCGCCACGGCGGCGGTCCGGCCGGCCTGGGTGGCGGTGCCGACGTCGAAGGCGCTGGGCGCCTGCAGCAGTGCGGCCAGGTAGGCCGACTGCGGGACGGTGAGCTGCGAGGCGTTGACGCCGTAGTAGGCCTGGGCGGCGGCCTGGATCCCGTAGGCGTTGCGGCCGAAGTAGCTGGTGTTGAGGTAGCCGGCCATGATCTGGTCCTTGCTCTCGGTCTGGTCGACCTTGAGCGAGATGAAGAACTCCTTGGCCTTGCGGCTGACCGTCTGGTCCTGGGTCAGGTAGTAGTTCTTCACGTACTGCTGGGTGATGGTGGATCCGCCCTGCAGGCCCTTGCCGCTGAGGGTGTCCCAGGCGGCGCGGAGGGTGCCGCTGAGGCTGACGCCGTTGTTGCTGTAGAAGGTGCGGTCCTCGGCGGAGACCGCGGCGTGCTGGACGTTGACCGAGATCTGGTCGATCGGGACCGAGATCCGGTTGGTCTGGCCGGTGCGGCCGAGCTCGGTCTTGCCGTCCGAGTAGTAGTAGACGTTGCTCTGGGCGGTCGCGGCGGCGTTCGGGTCCGGCACCGTGACCAGCATGTACATCGTCACGAAGGCGCCGACGCCGAGCAGCACCACGCCGAGCAGGCCGCTGACGGCCATCCGCCAGGTGGGGATCGCCCGGCGCCACCAGGGCAGGGCCTTGCGGGCGTTCCGGCGGGCGGTGCGCCTGGCGCGGCGGCGGTCGCGGCGGCTGGCGCCCATGCCGCCGCCCTCGGTGCGGTCCTCGGATTCGAGCGTGTGTTCCGTCAGCGGATGGCCGGGCCCGTCGGGGTCGTCGGGGCCCCTTCCGGTTCCCTGGGGTCCTTCGGGCGCCTGGCTCATCCGCGTACCGCTCCTCGTCCTGACCGTGCAGCCCGACTGTTCGTGAACATTTCGAGCTTGATTATGTGCCTGTTGGTCCGGGCTTGACCCGATCCTGGATCGTGTCCCACTGTCTCTCATCCTGCGGTAGCCAATGCCCCGAATGGGTGTAAGACGGGCATCTGTGGCGTGGTTGTGACAGACAAAACACCTGCGGAGCTGTGACCGAGCCGCTACCCTGCGAAGGCGCGGCCAGGAATGCGCAGTTCCACGGCCGCGATGCGGTCCGACAACCTCAGAGCGACACAGCGAGCAGAAGCCCCTCGTCGACACCCCCCGGTGTCCGCGATCGGGGCCTGTTTGGCGTTCCCGCGCACCAGGGCGGTGCCGGGGTGCTCTGTGTCGACATATCGACCCATGAGAGGACGGTGGTCCCCTGATGGCACAGCTCAGTGCCCTCGCCCCGCTACCCGGACATCCCCGCCACCCGTTTCCGCGCGACGCCGCGCGGCTGTACGACGCCGCACGGCTGTACGCGGCCGTCGGCCGCAGCAGCTTCCGCCGCTACGCCACCTACCGCACCGCCACCTGGGCGGGAGTCCTCACCAACGTCGTCTTCGGCTTCTTCATCGCCTACACCTACCAGGCCCTGTGGCGGGTCCGCCCGCACCTCGGCGGCTACGACCTCAGCGCCGCGCTCACCTACGTCTGGATCGGCCAGGCGCTGCTGATGCCGGTCGCGGCCATGGGCGGCGGCTTCCAGGACGACCTGGAGGCCCGGATCACCTCCGGCGACATCGCCGTGGACCTCTACCGCCCGGCCGACCTGCAGCTCTGGTGGCTGGCCAACGACCTGGGCCGGGCCTGCTTCCATCTGCTGGCACGCGGGATCGCGCCGATGCTGGTGGGCGGGCTGGTCTTCCGGCTGCGGCTGCCGGCCGACGGCACGGGCCCGGCCGCGCTCTGCTGGGCCGCCGCGCTGCTGTCGGTGGCGCTCGGCGTGGTGGTCAGCTTCGCGCTGCGCTACCTCGCCTCGCTGGCCGGCTTCTGGATGCTGGACGCCCGGGGCGTGCGGCAGGTCAGCGTCCTGCTCGGGATGTTCTGCTCCGGCTTCCTGCTGCCGCTGTCGCTGTTCCCGCCGCTGCTCGCGGCGGTCATGCAGCGGCTGCCCTGGGCGGCGATGTTCCAGATCCCGGCGGACGTGTTCCTGCAGCGCCGCCAGGGCGCGGCGCTGCTCTCCGGGCTCGCGCTGCAGGTCGGCTGGGCCCTGGCGCTGCTGGGCGCGGGGCGGCTGCTGCAGCGCGCGGTGATGCGCAGGGTGGTGGTCCAGGGTGGCTGACCTCCTCGCCCCGCACTCCCCGCCCTCGGCGCTGCACCGCACCCGCGAGGCACTGCGGGCGTACCGGCTGGTCGCCGGGATGTGGCTGCGGGCCTCGCTCGCCTACCGGGCGTCGTTCTGGATGACCACCGTCGGCAACGCGGCCACCTCGGTGCTGGACTTCGCGGTCATCGCCATCATGTTCCTGCACACCTCCTCGCTGGGCGGCTGGACGCTGCCCCAGGTCGCGTTCCTGTACGGGACCTCCGGGGTCGCCCTCGGGCTGGCCGACCTGCTGGTCGGCAGCCTGGACCAGCTCGGGGCGCGGGTCCGCGACGGTTCGGTGGACACCGTGCTGGTCCGCCCCGCCGCCGCGCTGGCCCAGCTGAGCGCCGACCGTTTCGCGCTGCGGCGGGTGGGCCGGGTGGCCCAGTCGGGGCTGGTGCTGGCCTGGTCGCTGAGCCGGCTCGACCTGTCCTGGAGCCCGCTCAAGGTGCTCGTCATGGTCAGCCTGGTGGTCTGCGGGACGACCATTTTCGGCTCGGTCTTCGTGGCCGGCGCGGCCTTCCAGTTCTACGCCAACGATGCCGCCGAGGTGCAGAACGCGTTCACCTACGGCGGCCAGTGTCCTGCTAGATGTAGTTTTAATGCATGAGCGACGAAGCAGTGAAGCGGGTGCAGTGGGGAGACCTCACGGGTCAGAGTTGGGCAGGTCTGACCCGCCTCTCTACCGAGGAAGCAGAAGGCGAGTTAGATCCTGACAGAGAGTCAGAGAAGCCTCGATACATCACGGGTAGAGACATCAAGAGCAGGGCCGAGCAGGAGAAGGACAACCGTGCGTTCGTCGAGGCGCGTGGAGGCCGGTACGTCTACACCTACACCGAGCCGGACACCTCAGCATGGAAGCGGAAGCGCGTCCGCCAGCCTGACGGTCAGGTTGTCTATCGTGTCATCCGGCCCATATTCGAGGGTGCGCTCCGGGACCTCAAAGCAGGTCGAGCGCCGAACGGGGAGCGCATCGACGGTTTGATGGTCTACGACATCGACCGCCTGACCCGAGACCCCAGGCACCTCGAAGACGCGATCGAAGTCGTGGAGCAACACCACCGGCCCATCATCGACATCACGGGCAGTCTCGACCTCCTGACAGACAACGGGAGAGCCATGGCGCGAGTCATCACCGCCATGAACAACAAGTCATCGGCAGACACCTCACGGCGCGTCAAGCGGAAGCACAAGGCGATGCGGGATGCAGGCATCCCCACCGGCGGGCCCCGCCCGTACGGTTGGCAGAAGGACCGCCGAACCCTTGAGCCGACGGAAGCGAAGCATCTGCGCGACGCTGCGCACCGAATCCTCACGGGCGCAGCCGTCTGGTCATCGATCGTCGCCGAGTGGAATCGGACGGGAGTACGTTCGGCCAGCGGAAAGAAATGGACGATCCAGACCCTCAGGCAGGTTCTGAGGAACCCCCGCATTTGCGGATACCGCAGCCACTACGTGAGCGAGTTCAACCCGGAGACGCAGGCGGAGAACAGGTATGCGGTTCCCGTGTACGACGACGAGGGACAGCCGGTCAAAGGCCAACAGGACCCCATCCTCACCGTCGAGCAGTGGCAGGCGATCACGTACATGATCGAAAACGCGCCAAGGCGAGGGACCGGCCGGAATGCTCGGGTCTATCTTCTCTCTGGGATCCTGCGTTGCGGTAAGGACGGCTGCGGCATGAAGATGCGCGCCATGAAGGCATCCCCGGGCCGCAAGAAGCCAGAGGGCTACTACGAATACCTCTGCCCCTCCGGTGTCAGGGGACCAGGATGCGGCGGCGTGGCGATCAACGGGTATGACGCTGACGAGCTGGTCAGGAAGATGATCATTGCCAAGCATGAGTTGGAGGCGGAGGAACGTGACGCCCTGACCGCCGCCGGCGAGTGGTCCAAAGAGTCGCAGCTCGAAAGGGTACGAGAGGACATCGCTGCGGCCCGAGCCGCCCGTAGGACTATCAGCGCCGAACGGTACTACCAGGATCTTGCCGAGTACGAGGCAGAGGAACGCGCGCTCATCAAGGAGCGCAACGCTTGGCAGCGCAGGTCCCAAGTCGTCCCGGGCCAACGGGTCGACATGGCGAAGGAGTGGGACCGCGAAGGGATCACGTTGGCGGAGAGGCGCGCCTACGTGGAGAACGCCTACTTGGCGATCGTCGTGCACCCAGTCGGCAAAGGCCGCCGGGTACCACTGCGTGACCGGCTGGATCCCATCCCCAACAACGAGGACTAGGGGCCCAGCCGGTCAAGATCAACTAGGTGGGGGAATGGCGGTGGTGTCAGCCGCCGCCATCCGCGACCTTGATGCGAAGCAGCGCGTTCATCCGTCGCCACTTCTCATCCGACCACCTTGGAGCACTGAGCGCCTGTTGCCTAGCCCACTCCCAGTCGGCAGTCGCACGCTGAGCTGCATCGTCCGATGTCGCTGTCTCCGCTTCCGTCGCTGGCCGGGGGCCCAGGTCACCCCCCATGGCCACCAACGCCAGGCCCGCCGGTAGGCGATGACGTGCCTCCAACCCGCCCAGGAGGCCGCCGTACCCCACCCGCCCACCCGGGGGACAGGCCATCTCCCACGGGGTCCCCGCCGTCGAGGTCATCCGCAGCCGACCATGTGCCGTCAACCCGCCCGCCATCGCGCCGTGCCCCACCCGCCCACCCGAGAACGGCGACTACCGCAGCGACGAGGACGCCGGCCGCGTCCCAGGAGGCGAAGTCGCGACGGAACAACCACACATCGGAGCCCCTACGGGGCGCAGCCCCACCAACTTCAGCGCCCACCGCCGTAGCGATCTCCACCGATGGCGAGCTGACCCGCCACACGGAACGGCCGTGAACGCGGACTCCTCCGACGGTCGCCCGGTCATCGGTCATGATCCGACTCCCTCGCGTCCTCCCGTGCCAGCTCACGCGACCGCGCCAGATCCTCAGCGATCCCCGCCGCTATCAGCGCCTCACCAGGGGTGTAGCCCCGTCCGACGTAGCGCCAGTTCGCATCCACCGCCACATCCGCTGCCGCCGCCGGGTATCCGGTTCGGTAGGCGGCGCGTTCGGCGCGTAGGTCCCGGTAAGTGGTCGAGTAGGCACGGGTTTTGGTCAGACAGTGGCCCCGGTAGCCGAGCATGTGGGAGTGGGCCCGCAGCCGCAGATGTTCCAGTTCGGGCAGGCCGCCGAGTCGCCAGCAGGTGCCGACCAACGCCCGCACGTGGTCCGGGGCCCGCAGGTGGCGCAGGTCGGCATGGGACTTGATACGGCGGTCCAGGGCCCCGCTGCTGTCCACGCTCTTGCTGGTGTACTTCGCCACGTACGCGGCGACCCGTTCGTCCGTGATCCGCCCACCGTCCCCGCTGATGAGCGGGTGGACATCGATCTGCCTACCGAAGCTGAGCCGCCTTTGCCCGTACGCGGAGGAGTCGGGGGCGGGCAGCGCCACGGCCGCCGCAGCCGACTGCACCGCGTCGAGGAGCAGGGCTGTGGTGGCCCAGGGCGCGGGCGGGTCGGCCGGTCCGGTCGGTCCGTCCAGTCGGATCACGGCGTGGAAGTGGATCGCCCCGCGACGCTGGTATTCGGCGACCTTGGCAGCGGACATGCGCAAGACGCGTCGTACGGCGGTTCGACCGGCGCCCGAGCGGGTGCCGAGGTGGTGGTACAGGTTGTCGCTGAACGCCTTCCACAGGGAGCTCGCGTGGGCATTCCACAACACGTGCCCTGCATAGTCGTAGCAGCCAGGGCACAGAGCCTGTCCGACCAGGGGATCAGTGTCGGCGTGTACCAGGGCACAACCGCTGGCCGATCCGTGTGCGCAGGCTCGCCGCCGGGAGTGGCACTCCCCGGCCTCGTGGACCGCTCCGAACGAGGGGGCTGTGAGCGTGGCAAACACGCGGGGGTGGGTGCCGACGGTGGCGGGAACGCCTTTGCCGCCGCTCAGACCCGCGCTGACCAAGTGGAAGGTATCGCCCTTGTACTGCCAGGAGCAGGAGGGGCAGTAGGTGGCGCGTCGGTTGCGGCAGCGCATGGCCAGGCGTTCGCCCGGTTCGTCGCGGGTGCTGAACAAGCTGTGGATCTCGCCGGTAGCGGTGTTGTAGCGGGTGGTGTGCCCGGACAGGTAGATCGGATGGGCGCATCCGCCGGTCGCGGTGATCTGCTCCAACCAGCGGCCCAGGTTGGGCATCTGACCCAGGCGCACCAAGTCCCGGTCGGTGCTGTCGAGTTGGGCGATGCGGTCGAGCTGTGCCAGGTGGGCGCGGCGCGTGGCAGGGTCCTCGAAGGGGTTCGAGGGCTGATCAAAGGTGGTCATGATGGGTGGCTCCAGGGGAGGGGCCGCAGCCCCAGCCACACCAGGCGGAAGCCCGGGTGACTGGAGGCCACGGCGTTGGACGGAGGCATGGGGCAGGGTGATCGTGATCGCATGGGAACTCCAGTTCGATTAAGTGGTGTGAGTGAGGCCCTGGACGATCCAGGTCACAGCTGCCGCGATCGGGTCGGCCAGGTGAGTGCGGGCGAGGTAGAACCCGAACAGGGCCACCAGGACGACCTGCCAGGCGCGCAGTTCGCCCGAGCGCACCAGCAGGAACACGACCACGGCCAGGAACGCCACCAGGGGCAGGGTCATGGTCACGGCAGATACACCCCCTCCGTGCCGTCCGAGATCCCCAACCGGTCCAGGGCGGGCGTGAGGTGCGCGTACTTCTCGGCGGTGCGCCTCGCCTGGTCGGGAGTGACCAGGATGGAGCGGGCCCGCATCCATCCACCGTCGTCACCGAAGGCCACCGCAACGCCCTGCTGCCCGGTAGTGATCTGCTGCGCTGCCGCCAACGCATCACGGTCCAGGTCACCGAGCGCCATCTCGGCGGTGCCCTTGTCCATGACGCGGTGGCAGACGCGGCCGGCGAGTTGGGCGCGGACGGCGGTGACCCCAGGGCCCAGGTCGGAGCCGACGCGTTGGCCAGCGATGACCAGGTGCACTCCCAGCGCCGCCCCGAGCTGTCCCAACCGCAGCAACGCGGTGGCCACCTGCCCCACCTCTGCCTTATCAGCGCTGGTGGCCATCAGGTACAGCTCGGCCACCTCGTCCACCAGCACGATCACCGGGATCGGCTGGAGCTTGTCGGGCAGTTCCCAGATCGAGCGGGCCCCGCTCGCACGGCACAGGGCCATGCGGTCGGTGGTGATCTGCACCAGCTTGGCCAGCAGATCGGCCGCTTCGGTGCGGGTGGAGGGGCTTCCCCCCAATCGGTGGACATCACGGACACTGGATCTCGTGGATTCAGAGGAAGAGATGGCACCGATGGTGCACAAGTACTACTCAGCGG